>DOOI01000175.1:0-2760 GCA_003512825.1 Paracoccaceae bacterium
CTCCGTGCCGATACACCAGAGGCCGACCATGCACTAACATTTACCCCGGACCACTCGATGGGGGCAGTCCACCTCCTCAGATCACAGAACATTATGGCCTGATCCCTCAGGTCATCCCCCCCGCGATCCCTGCTTACGCCCATGCGGTGCATTGATAAAATTTCCTTTCTAAATCATACGAATTGATTTGGTGAATGCGCCCATCACCACAGCGCACCACAGCGTCCCGTTTTGGGCACTGACGGCCCAGACAATCCGGAATTCCAGCTCAGTCTGGGGCTGTGCGCAGCCTGCCTCAACCGCGCCGCCCCCGGTCTGCGCCATGCGGCACGCCCTCGCGCAGATCCCAAAGCTCTCGTCAAACCACCGCACCACGGCAGCGCGCACGCGCGCGCCCCCATGTCTTCTTGCTCTAAATATCCAAATCCAACAGCGCCACACGCGGGCCCTTCTTGATCAGAGCTTTGGCATCCCCTTGCCCCGGATCAACCGCTTTTGCGCGGCAATCCGGAACGGCGCATTGGGCGCCCCATATCCCCCATAGCCCGCGCGCCGCTCGATCAATTCAAAAAACATTCCCCCCGCAAAAGGGCGCGAATAGATTTGGAAAAACTCGCCCGCCGCATCGCGGTCATAGAGGATGTTATGCGCCTGCATCAGCGCCAGTTGCTCTTCTGCCAGATCAAACCGCGCCGCCAGATCGGCATAATAATTCTCCGGCATCGGCAGGGCGGAAAACCCCGTCGCGGCCAATCGTTTTGCCGTCTCGAAAATGTCGCGGCACCCAAAGGCCACATGCTGCACAGGCGCACCAAAACTCTCTGCCAGAAAACTCCCCGCCAAGGTCCGATGCGTCTCGGCCCCGTTCAGCGTAATACGGAACGCGCCATCCGGGGCGGCAATGGCCCGGCTCCGCACCAAACCGTCCGGGTCGATCACATCGACCATCGCGGCCTTGTCCATCTCGAAAAGCGTGCAGTAAAACAACGACCAACTCAGCATTTCATCATAAGTCATCGTCTGCGCCACGTGATCCACATGGCTCAGCCCCGCGCCGTCAGGGGCGGGGCCGCTTTGGCCAAACTCCTGCGCCCAAACCCCATGATGCGCGTCGTCGAAAAAGTGCAAGATGCTGCCGCCCAAGCCCCAGATTGCCGGAATTTCCATCTGGCCCGGCCCGATAGGTTGCACGAATGGGGCCGATCCCGTCCTGATCGCCCGCTCCACCGTCTCATGAGCCGACCGCACCCGAATGCCAATATCGCACACCGACGTGCCATGCACATTGAACGCCGTGCCGGCAAAATCGCCCGGCTCCTCATTCAACACCACCCGCGCATCGCCCTGTTGCCAAAGGCTGGCCGCCTTGGTCACATGCTGCCCGGTCTTGGAAAACCCCAAAGTGCCCAACAAATTCTTCAGCGCGTCCGCCTCCGCACCTCGGGTGGCGAACTCCACAAACTCCGTGCCTCTGATCTCCATCCGCCCCGGCATCGGCGCCAGATCCACGCTCACCTCCGGCTCGGCGCGCCGCACCTCATCCATCAGCCCGATCAGCGAACGATACCCGTCTTTGGCAATCGTCCGCGGCAATCCTGCGCGAAACTGATCGTTGAAAATCTCCAGACTGATAGGTCCGCGATACCCGGCCGCAATCACGGCGCGCATGAATTCCGACACCGCCAGATCCCCCTCGCCCGGCATGTTTCGGAAATGACGCGACCAATACAGCAGGTCCATTTCAATCATCGGCGCATCCGCCAATTGCACGAAAAAGATCTTGTCGCCGGGGATGGACCGGATGGAATTGGGATCAATCTTGCGTCCCAACGTGTGAAAACTGTCTAAAATCAGCCCGATATTGGCATGGTCCGCCCGGCGCACAATCTCCCATGCGTCACGGTGATCGTTCACATGCCGCCCCCAAGCCAAGGCCTCATAGCCCACGCGAATACCCCGCGCCGCGGCGCGTTCCCCCAAGGCGTGGAAATCCTCCGCCGCCCGGTCAATACCGCCCAACGCCTCTGGATGCACCGACGAGCAAAACAGCACCAAATCCGTGCCCAATTCCCCCATCAAGTCAAACTTCCGCTCCGCCCGATCAAAGGCTTTGGCGCGCAAGGCCTTGGGCAAGCCCTCAAAATCGCGAAACGGCTGAAACAGCGGTATCTCCAGCCCCATATCGCGAATGCGCCGCCCCACATCACGGGGACTACCCGCATCGGCAATGAAATCTTGCTCAAAGATCTCAATACCATCAAAGCCCGCCGCCGCGATGGCTTCCAGTTTCTCGTTGAAATTCCCCGAGATCGACACCGTGGCGATCGACGTTTTCACACTGTTTCCTTCGTGTTCAAAAGCGCGTCGCGCAATGCTGCCTCGTCCAAGGGCTTGCCCGCAAAATGTGCCCAAGCATGCACCCCTTGATAGAAAAACAGCTCCCACCCCGACAAAACAGCCAGCCCTTCAGCGGCGGCATCTTGCAAGAACTCCGTTTCAACAGGCGTGTAGACCGCGTCAAACGCCCATTCCGCCCCCACCATCGCCGCACGCGGCAAGGGGGTGCCCTCATAGCCGACCATGCCCACGGGCGTGCAGTTGATCACCCCTGTCGCCCCTTTGGCCGCCTTGGCCGGATCAATCCAAATGCTGATCTTCATCTCCGGCGCTACCGCCTGCAACGCCTCCGCCAGCGCCTCCGCCTTCTCGGGTGCGCGGTCCATCAACCGCAGCTCGCGCGCCCCCAACCCCGCCAGCCCA
>DOOI01000175.1:3040-4110 GCA_003512825.1 Paracoccaceae bacterium
AGCAGGGCCGCCAGCCCAAAGGCCACCGCACGACCAACGCCCCCCGTGCCAATCATCACCACCGTGCCCGGTGCGGCCTCGCCCCGTACCCTGCGATAGGCGGCCATGAAACCCGAGAAATCCGTATTATGACCGCGCGCGCCCTCGGCTTCAAAGATCACTGTATTGACCGCGCCGACGGCCCGCACCAACGGGTCATCCACCTGCACCTGCGCGCAAACCCGCTCCTTATAGGGATAGGTGACATTGACACCGCGATAGCCCTGCGCGCGCGCCTGCTCGAACACAGCCTCAAAATCCATTCCCATCTGCGGCGGCACCAAACGGTCATAGCGCACCGCCATACCGTTCTGCCGCCCCACCAGCGTGTGCAACAAAGGCGAGCGCGAGGCTGCAATATTGTCACCGATCAGCCCCAGCAACAAATCCACCTGCGCCAAATTGCTCATTCGTGTCATTCGTCAGACTTCCCGGCGCGCAACCGCGCCTTCCCCCAGGCCCAGAGCGGCGTTTGCGATACGAAAATCAAAATTACTGCGAGAAACAGCACAAGCGAGAGCGGGCTGGTAACAATTCCATAGAAAAACCGCCCCAGGTCTTCGCGCTCCGAAATGATCGCCCGCCGCCAGTTGTCATCCAGCAACCGCGACAAGATCACGCCCAAAATCACCGGTCCCAGCGGATAGCCATAGTGGCGCATGAAATACCCGAAAAAGCCAAACCCCAGCATCCAATAGACATCGGTGAGCGAATTATTCACCGCGTAAGCGCCAACAATCGACAACAGCAAAATCAGCGGGATCAGCACCGAGCGCGGCATTTCCACAATCTTGGTAAAAAGCTTGATCCCCGTCAGGCCAAACAGCAGCATAAAGCAATTGGCCATCACCAAAGCGCCCACGATGAACCAAAACATATCCGGTTTGTCGATCATCAGCATCGGGCCGGGGTTAAGCCCGTGAATGAACAGCGCCCCGATCATGATCGCCGTCACCGCGTCGCCGGGAATGCCCAGTGTCATCATCGGGATAAACGCCCCGCCCACAGCAGCATTATTGGCGGTCTCAGGG
>DOOI01000175.1:4397-4567 GCA_003512825.1 Paracoccaceae bacterium
GCAGCATTATTGGCGGTCTCAGGGGCCACCAACCCCTCCATTGCGCCCTTGCCAAAGGGCACTTCAGGGTTCTTTGTCACCCGTTTTGCATGGTCATACGCCATGAGCGCCGCAATATCGCCCCCCGTGCCCGGCAAGGCACCAATGATCACCCCAATCGTCGATGTTTG
>DOOI01000175.1:4869-5429 GCA_003512825.1 Paracoccaceae bacterium
AGCGACAGCGGCAGGTGTCTGCGAACCGTGGCCCAAGACGGAACGATCCGGGTGATCTTTTGCCGAATGGCCGGGCTCTTGACGTGATGCAGCTGCAACAGCGCTTCCGAGACACCAAACATCCCGATCATCACGGCGATGAAATTGATCCCCGACTGCATCATCGGCAAATCAAAGGTGAACCGCTCGGTGAAAGTCAGCGCATCGCGTCCCACAGCCCCAATCGCAATGCCCAAGGCTCCTGCCAAAATCCCCTTGGCAAGCGAACCTTGCGACAGCGATCCCACCAAAAGCACGCCCAAAACCGCCAGCAACATATAGTCACGCGGCTGAAATTTCAGCGCAAAATCCGACACAAAGGGGGCCGCCAATGCCAGCACGAAAATCCCGATGAAACCGCCAAAGAACGACATCACCGTCGTCACCCCAATCGCAGTGCCCGCTTCACCGCGCAGCGCCATCGGGTAGCCGTCCATCGCAGTGGCAATTGCCGACGGCGCGCCCGGAATATTAAGCAAAATCGCCGTCCGCGATCCGCCATACACCCCGCCCATATAGAT
>DOOI01000201.1:0-233 GCA_003512825.1 Paracoccaceae bacterium
TCGCGGCCCCTGCGCCTGTGACGCTGGAGGCGCGGTATCTCTTTGGGGCACCGGGCGCGGACTTGGCGGTGGAGGGCGAGGTGCTGTTGCGCGAGGCCAAGGCGCTGCCCGGCTGGGAGGGGTGGAGTTTCGGCATGGCGGATGAGCGGTTTTCGCCTGTGTTAGAGACGATTTCGGCCAACGTGACCGATGGGGCGGGTAAGGTGGATCTCTTGATCGATCACCCTGATGCG
>DOOI01000201.1:550-697 GCA_003512825.1 Paracoccaceae bacterium
GCCGTGTTGATCGACCTTTGGAGGCAGAGTACCGCTTGCGCGTGGCCGAAGGCTCGGGTCGTCCGGTAGAGCGGCGGATCACGCGCAGTTTGGCGCCGGACAGTCCGGTTATCGGCATCAAGGCGCTATTTGACGGCGACGGTGTGT
>DOOI01000201.1:1015-1158 GCA_003512825.1 Paracoccaceae bacterium
GGAGAATTCCGATGCGCGTTTCCAGATCGTGGCCTTGGGCACAGACCTGACACCCATCGCAATGCCGGTGCAATGGACCCTTAACCGGGTCGAGACGCGCTACCAATGGTATCAATCCTATGGCTCGTGGAATTGGGAGCCTG
>DOOI01000201.1:1434-7898 GCA_003512825.1 Paracoccaceae bacterium
GGAATTGGGAGCCTGTGACACGCCGGAGCGCCGTCAAGCGCGGCACCGCGCAATTGGGGGCGGCCCCTGTGGAGGTGTCAGGCCCAGTCGAATGGGGACGCTATGAATTGGTGGTCGAGCGCACCGAGGGCAATTTCGTGGCCTCATCGCATCAATTCTATGCAGGCTGGTTTGCCCCGGCGGATACGGCGAGCACCCCGGATACGCTGGAGTTGACGCTGGATAAACCGCGGTATCGCCCCGGCGAGGAAGCCGTGCTGCGACTGGTGCCACGTTATGCGGGAACGGCCGTGGTGCAGGTGATGTCGAACCATCTGATTGCCATGGTGACGGCAGAGGTGACAGAGGGCGAGACCTTGTTGCGCCTGCCAGTGACCGAGGAATGGGGCACGGGTGCTTATGTGACGGCAACTGTGATCCGCCCCATGGAGGTGAGTGCCGGGCGCAATCCGGCGCGGGCGCTGGGCCTCGCGCATGCCGCGATTGACCCCGGAGCCAAAGCGCTGGGCGTTACAATCGACGCGCCCGCAGAAGCGTCGCCACGCGGCAAGCTTGTGGCATCGGTGAAGGTGGCGGGCGTCACACCGGGTGAAGTGGCTTATGTCACAGTCGCTGCGGTGGATTTGGGGATTTTGAACCTGACGGGCTTTCAAAGTCCGAACCCAGCCCGGCATTATTTTGGCCAGCGCCGTTTGGGCATGGAGATGCGCGATCTTTATGGGCGGTTGATTGACGGGATGAATGGCGCGGCGGGGCAGGTACGCTCGGGGGGGGATGCATCGGCGCAGATGCGTTTGGAAAGCCCGCCTCCGACCGAGGAATTGCTTGCGACATTCAGTGGCCCGATCGAGGTGGATGCTGAAGGGCGGGCCGAGTTGGCCGTTGATTTGCCAGCGTTCAACGGCACTGTGCGGCTGATGGCGGTGGCATGGTCGCCGACGGGCGTGGGTCAGGCGGAAGCGGATGTGCTGGTGCGTGACCCAGTGGTGGTGACGGCGTCACTGCCGCGCTTTTTGGCACCGGGTGATGCGGCGCGGCTGCTGTTGGAGATTGTCCATGCCACGGGCCCTGCCGGGCGAATGGGGCTTGATGTCTCGGCCACTGGTGTGGCGCTTGACGCCACAGCGGTCCCTTCGGGAGTTGATCTGGCGGAAAAGGGAAAAGCGGTGTTTTCGGTGCCGCTGCGCGCTGGAGAGGCGGGGGATGCCACCCTGCGCGTGGCATTGACCACACCGGACGGGCGGCAATTGGTGAAGGAGGTGCGCCTGGGCGTGCGCGCCAATGATCACGATGTGGCGCGCACTCAGCGGTTTGACTTGGCGGCAGGCGCGACGTTTACGCTCGATGATGCCGTGTTTGACGGATTGCCGTCTGGCACAGGTGAGGCCGTACTGACGGCGGGACCATTGGCGCGCTTCAATGCCCCTGCCCTATTGCGCGCGCTTGATCGCTATCCCTATGGCTGCACCGAGCAGGTGACCAGCCAAGCCATGCCGCTTTTGGCCTTTGGCGATGTGGCACAGGCGTTGGGCATGGGGGGGCAGGCGCAGATTTCGCTTCGGGTGGATCAAGCCGTGGAGCGCGTGCTGTCGCGCCAAGCCTCCAACGGCGGATTTGGCCTTTGGCGGGCGGATTCGGGAGATTTGTGGTTGGATGCTTATGTGACCGATTTCCTGAGCCGCGCACGCGCAAAGGGGCATGCCGTGCCTGACCTTGCCTTCCGGCAGGCAATGGACAACCTCCGCAATCAGGTGAACTACGCCGCTGATTTCGACAAGGGCGGGCAAGATTTGGCCTATGCGCTAATGATTTTGGCACGCGAGGGCGCTGCGGCGATGGGGGATTTGCGCTATTATGTCGATGTGAAAGGCGATGCGTTCAACAGCCCCTTGGCGGCAGCGCAACTGGCCACAGCATTGGCGCAATATGGCGATCAAACCCGGGCCGATGCGATGTTTGCCCGAGCAGCACGGATGATTGCCCCTGCGATGCGCGATGAGAGTGCTCAGGTTTTGCGCGCGGATTATGGCAGCAACTTGCGGGATGCGGCAGGTGTGCTGGCGCTGGCTGTGGCGGCGGGCACGCAGGTGGTCAATCGCGATGTTTTGGCGGAGCGGTTGTCGAATGTGGGGCGCGCGCTCTCGACGCAGGAAAGTGCGTGGAGCCTGATGGCAGCGCAGGCGATGGTGGCGGATCCCGGCCTTTCGGGGATCACATTTGACGGGGTGGCGGAGCCTTTGCCCTTGGCGCGCCGCTCAGCGGCCGAGCTGGGCGCTGCGCTTGCGGTCAAGAATACCCGTAGCGCGCCTGTCGAGATCACGCTGACCACCTCGGGGGTGCCGGAGGGGCCAGTCGCGGAGGGCGGTTATGGCTATCGGCTGACGCGGGAGTATTTCACCCCCGATGGCACGCCTGTGGCCGACCTATCGGCGGTGGCGCAAGGGGCGCGGCTGGTGGTGGTTTTGACGGCGATGCCCTTTGAGCAGGGGGGCGCGCGGTTGATGTTCAACGATCCCTTGCCTGCGGGCTTTGAGATCGACAATCCAACGCTAATGGCGTCTGCCGATGTGGCGGGGTTTGATTGGCTCACGACGGCGCGCGCAGAAATGGCCGAGTTCCGAGCAGATCGTTTTCTGGCGGCGGTCAACCAAGACGGCGTGGACAAGGTGCAATTGGCCTATACGGTGCGCGCGATTTCACCGGGGGTGTATCACCACCCGGCTGCCGTGGTGGAAGACATGTATCGCCCGCAATATCGCGCCAATACGGCTTCGGGCCAACTGGTGGTCATGCAGTGACCAGACGCGGGCCTGCGCTTGGTTTGATTGCGCTGGTGGCAGTGCTTTGGGGGGGAGCGTTTGCGCGCGATAGCGTGACTCAATGGGTGCGCGCGACAGAGATGCCGCCCTTGCACCCGGCGAGTTCAGTAGAGGTGCGCGGGCGCATGGGCGGGCTGCTGCGCGCCTATACCGTCGAAGACGGGATTTGGCGACTTGGTGCCGGACCCGAAGAGGTGGACCCGCGGTTCCTCGCGATGCTTTTGGCATGGGAAGATCGCCGCTTTGCCGAACACGCAGGCGTAGACCTGCGCGCGTTGCTGCGCGCGGGCTGGCACTCTTTGCGCGCGGGGCGTGTGGTGGCGGGGGGATCAACGCTGACCATGCAGGTGGCGCGGCTATTGGAAGATAGTGGGACGGGGCGCTGGCCGGGCAAGCTGCGGCAGATCCGTGTTGCCTTGGCCTTGGAGGCGCGGCTGAGCAAAGCGGAAATTCTCGATCTTTACCTGCGGCTTGCCCCCTATGGCGGCAATATCGAAGGTATCCGTGCTGCTGCGCTGGTGTGGTTTGGCAAGGAACCCAATCGGCTGACCGCAGCGCAGGCCGCCCTTTTGGTAGCCCTGCCGCAAGCCCCGGAAGCGCGCCGCCCTGACCGTGCGCCACGCGGTGCGGAAGTTGCGCGCGACCGAGTTTTGGCGCGCATGGCGGCGCTGGGTGTCCTGAGTAGAGGCGAAGCAGATGCGGCCCTGCAAGAGCCACTCCCGCAGCGACGCCGAGAGTTCCCTCAAATTGCGCCGCATCTGGCCGACCGCGCACGCGCGGCGCATCCCGAAGCACTGCGACTTGATCTGACGCTGGATGAGGGCGCGCAAGCCAGCCTTGAGCAGTTGGCGCAGAAGGCGTTGCAGGGCCGTGCAGACGAGATGTCGATTGCCATTGTGGTTGCCGATCACCAAACGGGCGAGATGCTTGCCTCGGTGGGATCGGGTGGGTTTACCGAAGCGCGGGGTGGGTATGTCGATATGACCCAAGCGCCGCGCTCGCCGGGCTCGACATTGAAACCGTTGATCTATGCGATGGCTTTCGATCAGGGGCTGGCCCATCCCGACACGATCTTACCCGACCGACCCGTGGCCTTTGGCAGCTATGCGCCGCAGAATTTCGACCGGCAATTTCGCGGTGAGTTGCGGGCCGCTGAGGCGCTGCGGCTTTCTTTAAATATTCCCGTGGTCTTGATGACCGAATCACTGGGGCCAGCGCGGGTGATGGCGGCCTTGGAGCGGGCCGGGACGCGGCCACGGCTGCCCGGTGGAAAACCTGGGCTGGCGCTGGCTTTGGGTGGGGTTGGGCTGACTTTGGAAGAGGTGGTGCAGCTTTATGCGGGATTGGCAAATGGGGGCCGGGCGCAACCTTTGATCTGGGCGCGCAATGGCGCGGAGAGAGAGACTTCGCGGATCGTGTCGCGGGGAGCGGCGTGGCATGTGGGCCATATTCTGGCGGCGATGCCCCCTCCCGCCAACGCGCCAAATGCGCGGTTGGCCTATAAGACGGGCACTTCTTATGGCCATCGCGATGCTTGGGCGATCGGCTTTGACGGCCAGCATGTGGCAGGTGTTTGGATGGGACGCCCCGATGGCACGCCTGTGCCCGGCGCCTTTGGTGGGGATTTGGCCGCGCCGCTGCTGTTTGAAGTGTTTCAGCGGCTCAAACCTGCGCTGGCCCCCCTTGGCCCACCCCCTCCGGAAACCCTGTTGGAGGGCGCGGTTTTGCCGCCGAATTTGCAGCGCTTTCGCTCGCGCCGAGCGCCTTTCGCGGACCCGGACGCGCCAGAGCTTGCCTTTCCTCCGGATGCGGCGCGCGTGGCCCTAGATGCGGGGCGGTTGAGTGTGAAGCTGCGCCAAGGTCAGGCCCCGTTCACCGTAATGGTTGACGGGAGAGTTTGGAGCACAGGCGAACGGCGCCGGGAATTCGAAGTGGAAGGATTGGAGCGCGGATTTCTCTCTTTGTCGGTGATTGATGCAACCGGGCGCGCCGCGCGGGCCAAGGTGCAACTTGACTAGTCAGAGTGCCGCGCGGCGTGACTCGCCCCTGTGACATGTCGACACGTGCTGCATTGTGATTTGGTCTGCACGCGGGTGTTTTGCGGGCTGACCTGCGCCAGCCCACAAGAAAGGCGCGTTTAGTACCGATCTGGCGAAGCGGGATAGACGCCGAGAATCGCGTGTTCATGCGTGAAGTAATCAAGTTCCTCCAACGCACGTTTGACATTGGCGTCGTCGGGATGGCCTTCGATGTCGGCATAAAATTGGGTGGCGGTGAAGGACCCACCCACCATGTAGCTTTCCAGCTTGGTCATATTGACGCCATTGGTGGCGAAACCGCCCATCGCCTTGAACAGCGCAGCGGGAATATTGCGGACTTCGAAGATGAAGGTGGTCATCATGCGGTCGGCCCGACGCAGGTGATCGGCCTGCGGTGACATCAACAAAAAGCGGGTCGTATTATGGGCATTGTCCTCGATGTTTTGCGCCAAAACCTCAAGGCCGTGGATACGCGCGGCGATTTCGGATGCCAGAACACCTTCGCCCGGAAAGCGGTGTTGGGCCAGTTCGGCGGCGGCCCCGGCACTATCCGCAGCAGCTTCGGCAGCGATACCGTGGGATTTGAGAAAGGTTTTCGCTTGGGGGATCAGCACCAAATGCGCGCGCACCTTCTTGATGTCTGCCAGTTTGGTGCCCGGCAGGCTCATTAGGGCCACGCGGACCCGCACGAAGACCTCGTCGATGATATTGAGACCGCTTTCCGGCAGCAAACGGTGGATGTCTGCGACCCGCCCATAGGTCGAGTTTTCGACCGGAAGCATGGCCAAATCGGCGCGCCCGTCGCGGACGGCATCGATGACCTCTTCAAAGGTGGCGCAGGGGAGTGGCTCCATATCGGGGCGGGCAAGGGCACAGGCTTCGTGGCTATAGGCCCCTAAAGCGCCCTGAAAGGCGATGCGATTGGTCATTTTTGTCCCTCGTGGAGTTGCCATCGGGCGATTGGTCGCGGTAACTACACCTTGCTCGCACGGAGGGGAAGCGATAGATACCCGCGCGACGGATACCGAAGGGACGGCGAACGATGTTTGACACAATGACTCTTACCAAAGTGGTTGGCGCGGTTTGCGGCTCGCTGTTGGTTCTTCTCTTGGGCAAATGGGCAGCTGAGACGCTCTATCATGTGGGCGCAGGCGGCCATGGCGAAGAGCATGCTCAAGCCTACACAATCGACACAGGGTCCGAAGAGGCCGCTGGGGCTGAAACCGAGACCGTGGATCTGGTTGCTGTTTTGGCCGCTGGGGATGCAGACAAAGGTGCCAAGGTGTTTTCGAAATGCTCTGCGTGCCACAAGCTTGAAAAAGGTGCGAATGCCACTGGCCCATACCTGCATGGTATTGTTGGCCGTGCTGTAGACGCCGCGGAAGGCTTTTCCGGCTACTCGGGCGCATTGGAAAAAGTGGCGGACGTGTGGTCGCCCGAGCATCTGTATGCCTTCCTTGAGAACCCCAAGGGGTTTGCGCCCGGCACGAAGATGGCGTTTGCCGGTCTGAAAAAGTCTGAAGATCGCGCGGACCTGATCGCGTATCTGGCGACGATCAACTAATTTCGCGCAGACGCGCGCGCAGAAAGGCCGCCCGGCACATCG
>DOOI01000201.1:8166-8484 GCA_003512825.1 Paracoccaceae bacterium
CCCGGCACATCGCCGAGGCGGCCTTTTCTTTGGCTTTCACATCTTTTCACAGAATCGCGTCTTGAAACTGGGGGGTGGGGATGCCTAGCCTATCTCCACCAAGAAGGCCCGTGACGGCCCCCAATTGGAGGATGAGCCCGATGTTTTCGTTCCGTATGACTGCCCTCGGCCTTGCTGCGAGTCTGGCACTGTCCATCCATACCGGACTGGGAAGCATGGCGCGTGCCGAAGAGGCCGTGATCACCGCCCATGGGATTTCGACCTTTGGCGATTTGAAATACCCGGCAGGTTTCGCGCATTTTGATTATGTGAACCCGG
>DOOI01000094.1:0-6050 GCA_003512825.1 Paracoccaceae bacterium
GACCATATCGGCACCTTCGCGCAGGTCGCGTTCGATCAGGCGCAGTGCCTCATCGGTATTTGCGGGGTCCATTTGATAGCTTTTCTTGTCGCCCTTAAGTGCGCCCGACGCGCCAACCGCGTCACGAAACGGGCCATAGAAGGCCGAGGCATATTTGGCGGCATAAGACATCAGCATCACATTGGTGTGGCCGCCCGTCTCAAGCGCCTGTCGGATTGCGCCGATGCGGCCATCCATCATGTCTGACGGCCCAATGATGTCTGCGCCTGCTTCTGCTTGGCTCAAGGCTTGTTTGACCAGAGCCGCCACAGTTTCATCGTTGAGAATTTCGCCCTCTACGTAAAATCCGTCATGGCCCAAGGAATTATAAGGGTCGAGGGCGACATCGGTCATCACTGCAATTCCGGGGACTGCGGCCTTGATCGCGCGGGTCGCCGTATTGGAAAGATTGCCCGGGTTCCACGCCTCTTCGCATGTGGCGGTCTTTTTCGCGGGGTCAGTATAGGGGAAAAGACAGATTGCAGGGATACCCAGATCAGCCGCTTCGCGTGCCGCCTCGACGACCTTATCCACCGAGAGCCGATTGACACCGGGCATCGAGGCCACGGGTTCAACCACCCCTTCGCCATCACGCACAAACACCGGCCAGATCAGATCTGCGGTGGTAAGAGTGTTTTCCGACACCAGCGCGCGAATGGCGGGCGATTGGCGCACGCGGCGATGACGGGTCATTGGATAGGGGGCCTGTGTGGGGCGCATCTCTGTCTCCTGCGGCAGAAAATGTTGTATTTTTCACGTCGCACGGATTTGCCCGTGTCTCAAGGGGTAGGCATTGCTGAAATCGCCAGATATGGAGGCGGCACGTGATTTTACGAGCAAAGTAGGGGCGGTTCACTGTGAATTGGTATGGGCTATTGTCCGAGATGATCGATTTGGGATCGTTCTCGAACCTCTGGTTCTGGATTGCGCTGGCTGTGCTTTGGTCAACGGCGAGCCATTGGGTGTTGGGCGTTCCTTATGATCTGTTGCAGCGCGCCGAGCGTCAAGGTGGGCAGGCAGAGGTGGATCTGGAGGATCTGACGCGGATCTACGTCAATCGCTTGCTGTATATTTCCGGCGTTTCTGGGCTATGGCTGGTGGGGTTTACCTGTTTCGTTTTGACGATGTTGGTCATCTTGGGTTTTGGCTATGACCAACAATTTGCCCAAGCTTTGTTTCTGATGGGCTTTCCCTTGACGCTTGTCTCGCTATTTAGTCTGGCGACGGCGCGGCGTATCCGCGAGGAGGGGGCTACGGGAGCACGGCTGCGGCGGTTGCTGTCGCGGCAAAGGATCAAGACGCAGATCATCGGCATGGTATCGATCGTGATCACGGCGTTCTGGGGCATGTCTCAGAACCTCAGTGTGCGAATGCTGGATGGTTTGCCGCATGGGCAGAACGGGACAGATGGCACTTATCAAACGGATCACAGTCGGGGGCGCGGCTGAGGGCTGGGACGCGCGCCTGATCTTGGAAGAGATCGGGCGTACTAGCGGCCCGGTGATCCATATCGCGCGCGACGACAAGCGGTTGGCCGCGATGGAAGCTGCGGTGCGGTTTTTTGCGCCCGAGATGCCTGTGGTGGTGTTCCCGGCGTGGGATTGCCTGCCTTATGATCGGGTCAGTCCGAATGCCGATATTTCCGCAGCAAGAATGGCGGCTCTGGCGGGGTTAACCCATGGAATGCCGCCGCAGTTCGTGTTGTTGACGACGGTTTCAGGCGCAATGCAGCGCGTGCCGGCGCGGTCGGTGTTGCGCGAGGCGGCCTTTACCGCACGCGTTGGCGACCGGTTGGATGAGGCGGCGCTGCGACAGTTTTTGGTGCGGATGGGGTTTTCGCAATCGCCAACTGTGATGGAGCCGGGTGACTATGCCGTGCGTGGCGGGATCATTGATATTTACCCGCCGGGCGAAGGCGGGCCAGTTCGGCTTGATCTTTTTGGAGACACGCTCGATGGCGCGCGCCGTTTTGATGTGGGAACACAGCGCACGACCGAGAAACTGTCGGTGGTGGAATTGGCGCCTGTCTCTGAGGTGATTTTGGATGAGGCGGGGATCACGCGTTTTCGGCAAAATTACCGGATCGAGTTTGGGGCGGCTGGCACCGATGACCCGCTGTATGAGGCGGTCAGTGCAGGGCGCAAACATGCGGGCATGGAACATTGGTTGCCGTTTTTCCATGAGCGGATGGAGACGTTGTTTGATTATCTGCCCGGCGCGAGTGTGACGGAGGATTTCCAAGCAGAAGCGGCGCGCCTGTCGCGTTGGGAAGGGATCGAGGACCAATACGAGACGCGCAAGATTGCAATGGGGCAAAAGGGGCGGTTGGATACGGTCTATAAGCCTGTGCCGCCAGATTTGCTGTATCTTGATGATGCGGGCTGGACGCAGGCGATTGGTGCGCGACGCTTGATGCAGTTTCATCCGCTGGCACAGGCGTCAGGGCCGCACACGATTGATGCAGGCGCGCGGATTGGGCGGAATTTCGCGCCTGAGCGTCAGGCGGAAACATTAAGCCTTTTCGGAGCGTTAGCGGCGCATGTTAAAGCGCGGATGGCCAAAGGGCCTGTCGTGATTGCGTCTTGGTCTGCGGGCGCGCGCGAGCGGCTTGATGGGCTGTTGGAGGATGAGGGCCTCATTGGCTCGGTGCTCGTTTCTGATTTTCGCGGCTTGGGCAAACTTGGGCTGCATTTGGCCGTGTGGCCCTTGGAAGAGGGGTTTGAGACCGACACGCTTACGGTCATCTCTGAGCAAGATGTGTTGGGAGATCGCCTGATCCGCCAGCCAAAACGCAAAAAGCGGGCGGAGAACTTTCTTTCAGAAGCGCAATCCCTGACGCCGGGCGATTTGGTCGTGCATGTGGATCACGGGGTGGGGCGTTATCTTGGGATGGAAGTCATTCGGGCCATGGGAACGGCGCATGAGTGTCTTTCACTGGAATATGCCGAGAGTTCCAAGCTTTACCTTCCTGTCGAGAACATTGAGCTTCTTAGCCGCTTTGGCCATGAAGAGGGGCTGCTGGACAAGTTGGGCGGCGGCGCATGGCAGGCCAAAAAAGCGCGGCTCAAGGAACGGATTCGCGAGATGGCCGACAGGCTCATCCGAATCGCGGCGGAACGCGCGCTTCGCACCGCCCCTGTGATGGAAGTGGAGCATCATAGTTGGGAAGCGTTCTGTGCCCGTTTCCCCTATATGGAAACCGACGACCAATTGCGGGCTATCGAAGAAGTCTTGGGCGATCTCGACAGTGGCCATCCGATGGATCGGTTGATTTGTGGCGATGTCGGCTTTGGAAAAACCGAAGTGGCCATGCGCGCGGCGTTTATTGCGGCGATGGCTGGCGCGCAGGTCGCAGTGATTGCGCCGACGACATTGCTGGCACGCCAGCATTACCGCAGCTTTGCCGAGCGCTTTCGGGGCTTTCCGGTCAATGTCCGCCCTTTGTCGCGGTTTGTCTCTGCGAAGGAGGCGGCGCAGACCCGCGAGGGCATTGCGGATGGCACCGTCGATATCGTGGTTGGCACGCACGCCCTTTTGGCCAAAGCGGTCAAGTTCAAGCGCTTGGGCCTGTTGATCATTGATGAGGAACAGCATTTCGGGGTGGGCCATAAGGAGCGCCTGAAAGAGTTACGCACGGATATCCACGTGCTCACACTGACAGCGACGCCCATTCCACGCACGTTGCAGATGTCGCTTTCGGGGGTGCGTGATCTCTCTGTCATCAGCACCCCACCCGTAGACCGTCTGGCCATCCGCACCTATGTGAGCGAGTTCGATACGGTGACAATCCGCGAGGCGCTCTTGCGCGAACGTTTCCGGGGCGGGCAAAGCTTTATGGTGGTGCCACGCATCGCCGATTTGCCCGAGATAGAAGACTTCCTGACCCGCGAGATTCCAGAGGTGAACTACATCGTGGCGCATGGCCAATTGGCTGCAGGCGATCTCGATGAGCGGATGAACGCATTTTACGATGGTAAATACGATGTGCTTTTGGCCACGACGATTGTCGAGTCGGGGCTCGATATCCCTACCGCTAACACGATGGTCATCCATCGTGCTGATATGTTTGGGTTGGCGCAGCTCTATCAGATCCGGGGGCGGGTGGGTCGGTCCAAGACGCGCGCTTATGCCTATCTGACCACCAAGCCGCGGGCGAAACTGACCGTTGCGGCAGAGAAGAGACTTAAAGTGTTGGGGTCCTTGGATAGTCTGGGGGCTGGTTTTCAATTGGCCAGTCAGGATCTGGACATTCGCGGGGCGGGCAACCTCTTGGGTGAGGCGCAATCAGGCCAGATGCGCGATGTGGGCTATGAGCTTTACCAATCCATGCTGGAAGAGGCGATTGCGAAAATCCGCTCTGGTGATTTGGAAGGTCTGACCGAGACGGATGGCCAATGGGCCCCTTCCATCAATTTGGGTGTCTCGGTTTTGATCCCCGAAGATTATGTGCCTGATTTGGATGTGCGACTTGGGCTTTACCGTCGGTTGTCAAATCTGCACACCAAGGTGGAGCTGGAAGGCTTCGCAGCGGAACTGATCGATCGTTTTGGGCCTTTGCCGCGCGAAGTGAACACGCTGCTTTTGATCGTGAGGATCAAGGAGAAGTGCAAGCTGGCGGGGATTTCAAGGCTGGACGGCGGGCCAAAGGGCGCAACGATCCAGTTTCACGGCGACAAATTTGCCAGCCCTGCCGGGTTGGTGGAGTTCATCTCCGACGAGAAAGGCATGGCCAAGATCAAGGACAACAAGATCGTGGTGCGCCGTGATTGGGTGTCCGACGCCGACAAGATCAAAGGCGCCTATGCTATCGCGCGTGATCTGGCGGTGAAGGCCGCGCCACCGAAACCTGCGAAAGCGGGCAAAAAGTAAGAGTCAGCCAGAGAAAAACACACGTATTTTCGGGGCGATCCAGTCCCAGAGTGCAGGCGTGCCATTGGAGATTTTCGGGCCGATACGAGCGGTCACTGCGTCATGGCCGACATTGTAATCGGTCCATGATCCGCCGCCATTGGCAAGGTTGAGGTTTGGAGGCACGAAGCGATCAAGGGATTTGGCATAGCGCGCAGTCGGCGTTTCATTGGCCTCAAATTCGTCCCAAAGCGCGCGAAAATCGCGGGCTTGATCCGGGGGCAGGAGGCCAAATAGGCGCTCGGCAGCAGCGGCCTCTTTTGCCGCCATCGCCACAGCATCACTATCACCAAAAATCGGTGCATCACCGGCGTCGATCTCGACGAGATCATGCAGCAAAAGCATTTTGATTGCGCGCGCCGTGTCCGTGCCGTCAGGGGCATGTTCAGCCAAGGTCAGCGCGAACAAGGCCACATGCCAGCTGTGCTCGGCAGAGTTTTCAAATCGCGACCCGTCGGCGATACGCGAGGCGCGGTTGACCGCCTTAAGGCGGTCAGCCTCCATCAGGAATGCCAGTTGCGCGTCGATCCGCGCGCTCATTCCGATTTTTGGGCGCTATTGGCGGCGATGCGTTTCTCGTCGAGAAATTCTTTGGCGCGCGCGATAGCCATGCGAAGGCGCACCGCCGACATGAAGGCTTCTTGCGCCACGGTCGACGATGTTGCCAGCTTTTCAGAAACTTGGCGGATCAGATCTGAGTCGCCTGTGACAGCGACCAGATCTAGGGTTTCCTGTGCCAGCTCGTCGGCAAGTTCGGCTGCAGAAGACATCGTTTAGCGCGTCGTCTCGGTCAGACGACGTTTCACATATTCGGACACATTGCCGATCATGTGATCCATTTTTTCCTCTTCCCGGAAGAAATGGTCGGCGCCTTCGATCTCTTGGTGGGTGATCGTGATGCCCTTTTGCTCGTGGAGCTTGGAGACAAGGCCGCGCGTGTCTGTCGGGGGCGCAACACGGTCGGCAGCGCCATTGATGACCAAGCCGGATGCCGGGCAGGGGGCGAGGAAGGAGAAGTCATACATATTGGCAGGCGGCGACACCGAGATGAACCCGGTTATCTCGGGGCGGCGCATGAGAAGCTGCATGCCGATCCATGCGCC
>DOOI01000094.1:6313-6631 GCA_003512825.1 Paracoccaceae bacterium
CATGCCGATCCATGCGCCAAAGGAAAAGCCTGCAACCCAGCAATGTTTGGAATTGGTATTCATTGATTGCAGATAGTCGAGCGCCGAGGCGGCATCCGACAGCTCGCCAATCCCTTGGTCATATTCCCCTTGGCTACGGCCTACGCCCCGGAAGTTAAACCGCAACACCGTGAACCCCATGTTATAAAAGGCATAGTGCAGGTTGTAGACCACCTTGTGATTCATTGTGCCGCCAAATTGTGGATGGGCGTGCAAAACGATTGCTATGGGGGCGTCTCGATCCTTTTGTGGATGGTAGCGGCCTTCGAGGCGGCCCTC
>DOOI01000094.1:6886-7232 GCA_003512825.1 Paracoccaceae bacterium
GTAGCGGCCTTCGAGGCGGCCCTCTGGGCCGGGGAAGATCACTTCGGGCATTCCCGTCTCTCCTTGATCGATGTCTAGCGGTGTGGAAATTCTTGACGAATTCGCTCAGACACCTTAGAACTATTCCAAATTTCCCGGCGTAACGTCGGAAGGGGTTCAGGTCGAGATAAGGCCTGCCCCGGTCAAGGTCAATCAGTGTCTCAGAACTTCGGAGGGGCGCGGCGATGAAGCTAAGCACCAAAGGCCGGTATGCGATGGTCGCATTGGCAGATATGGCCTTGCGGCCGCAAGAAGAGCTGGTGACGCTTGGGGATATCTCCAAGCGGCAGGATATATCGCTGCCCTA
>DOOI01000094.1:7510-8200 GCA_003512825.1 Paracoccaceae bacterium
GGCAGGATATATCGCTGCCCTATCTGGAACAGCTTTTTGTCAAGCTGCGCCGGGCTGGGCTGGTGGAATCGGTGCGCGGACCGGGGGGAGGCTATCGGTTGGCGGCGCGGCCCTCGGATATTCGCATTGTAGATGTGCTTGCTGCTGTCGATGAGACCGTGGATGCCACCCATGTCGGCGCCGGGGCTTCGGGGGGGCTGTCTGGCACCAAGGCACAATCGGTGGTCAATCGGCTTTGGCAGGGCCTGTCGGCGCATGTCTATGTCTATTTGCATCAGGCGCGGCTTTCGGATGTGATTGCCAATCAATTGGCACCATGTCCGGCTGTTCCGGCGCTGTTTTCGGTGGTGGACGAGAAATGAACCGGAGTGACATGGGGAGATGGGGATGGGGGGCGCTGCCCCCCGGCTGCGCCTCCCCCCGGGATATTTCCAGCAAGAAGATGGGGAGCGCGGTGTGAGCCGGGTCTATCTGGATTGGAATGCAACCGCGCCGTTGCGGCGTGAGGCGCGTGACGCCATGGCCTTGGCATTTGATCTGGTGGGGAATCCGTCGAGCGTGCATGCGGAAGGACGGGCGGCAAAAGCCGTAGTAGAGACGGCGCGCGCGCAGGTGGCGGCGGCTTTTGGGGCAGAAGGGGCCGATGTGGTGTTTACTTCGGGGGCTACCGAAGCAGCGGCTTTGGCGCTG
>DOOI01000094.1:8480-8762 GCA_003512825.1 Paracoccaceae bacterium
GTGGTCTGGTGTGTGCCGGGGTGGAGCATGATGCCGTGCGTGCCTGGTGTGGCGAGGCGTTGTCGGTCGATGTGCAGGGGCAGGTTGGGGTGAAAGATCCGGCGCGGACGGCGCTGCAATTGGCCAATTCCGAGACAGGGATATTGCAAGACGTGCCGCAGGGTTTGGCGGTTTGCGATGCAACGCAGGGCTTTGGAAAAGTGCCGTTTGCCTTTAATTGGTCGGGCGCCACGATGGCGCTGATTTCTGCCCATAAGCTGGGCGGGCCAAAGGGGATTGGCA
>DOOI01000094.1:9032-10921 GCA_003512825.1 Paracoccaceae bacterium
CGGCCAAAGGGGATTGGCGCTTTGGTGATCCGGCGCGGCACGGATCTGGCCGCGCAGATGCGCGGGGGTGGTCAAGAAATGGGCCGCCGTGCGGGCACGGAGAATATTGCGGCGATTGCCGGATTCGGGGCAGCGGCGCAGGCCGCGGCGCATGACTTGGCCAACGGGGTCTGGGAGGCTGTAAGAGAAATCCGAAATTACCTTGAGCAAGCCATTGCTGCCGAGGCTCCGTCGACTATTTTAGTCGGGAAAGAGGGCGTCAGGTTGCCCAATACGCTGTGCCTGCTTACGCCCGGCTGGAAAGGGGAGACGCAGGTCATGCAGATGGATTTGGCGGGGTTTGCCATTTCTGCGGGTTCGGCGTGTTCGAGTGGCAAGGTGCGCGCCAGCACCACGCTGATGGCGATGGGATTTGACGAGGCTCAGGCGGCAAGCGCGATCCGCGTGTCGATTGGGCCTTCGGTGACGAAAGAAGATGTGACGCGGTTTGCCCATTCTTGGGGGGCGGCGGCAAGGAAACAGGCGACGCGGCGATCTGCTTGAGCAGAGGAGCCGGGTTGGGAATGCGCGAGAAGGAGACGGAAATGGCCGAAGTACAGGACGAAATCCGCGACGGGGTAGACCGGGAGACGGTAGAAACAGTGGCCCGTGTCGGGGGAGCCTATAAATACGGCTGGGACACAGAGATTGAGATGGAGTTTGCGCCGAAAGGGGTAAATGAGGATATTGTCCGTCTGATCAGTGCCAAGAACGAAGAGCCTGAGTGGATGACCGAGTGGCGCCTGCAGGCGTTCCGCCGTTGGCAGCAGATGGAAGAGCCCACTTGGGCAATGGTGAATTATCCCGAGATCGATTTTCAGGATATCTACTATTATGCGCGCCCCAAGAGCATGGTGGAGAAGCCCAAGTCGCTGGATGAGGTGGATCCAAAGCTATTGGCCACCTATGCCAAGCTGGGGATTCCTCTGAAGGAACAAATGATCCTTGCCGGAGTTGAGGGGGCCGAGGACATGCCTGCCGAAGGGCGCAAAGTTGCCGTCGATGCGGTCTTTGACTCTGTGTCGCTCGGCACGACGTTTCAAAAGGATCTCGAAAAGGCAGGGGTCATCTTTTGCTCGATTTCCGAGGCGATCAAGAAACACCCCGAATTGGTAAAGAAATATCTGGGTTCAGTCGTGCCGCAGTCGGATAATTTTTATGCCACGCTCAATAGCGCGGTATTTTCCGATGGATCCTTTGTGTATATCCCGCCGGGGGTGCGCTGCCCGATGGAGCTTTCAACCTATTTTCGCATCAATGCCGAGAATACCGGCCAATTTGAGCGCACTTTGATCATCTGTGACAAAGGGGCTTATGTCTCTTATCTTGAAGGGTGCACGGCACCCAAGCGCGATACGGCGCAGCTGCATGCGGCCGTGGTTGAGATCGTCATCGAGGAAGATGCCGAGGTGAAATATTCCACGGTGCAAAACTGGTATCCGGGAGATGAAGAGGGGCGCGGCGGTATCTATAACTTTGTCACCAAGCGTGCCGATTGCCGGGGCGACCGTGCAAAGGTGATGTGGACCCAAGTTGAGACAGGGTCTGCGGTGACGTGGAAATACCCCTCTTGCATTTTGCGCGGGGACGATAGCCAAGGTGAATTCTACTCCATCGCCATTGCCAATAACATGCAGCAAGCCGACACGGGCACAAAGATGGTGCATCTGGGCAAAAACACCAAGAGCCGGATCGTCTCGAAGGGGATTTCGGCGGGCAAGGCGCAGAACACGTATCGCGGGCTTGTGTCGATGCATCCCAAGGCCAAGAACAGCCGCAACTACACCCAATGCGACAGTTTGCTGATTGGCGATCAATGTGGGGCGCATACTGTGCCCTATATCGAGGTG
>DOOI01000129.1 GCA_003512825.1 Paracoccaceae bacterium
CAGCAGCGCCGACGCTGGCTTTGGCGCCTGCGCCCAACCCTTCGGTAACTTTGACGCCCAACTGGATCCGGTTTTCTGCGCGGCTTTGCGCCAGCGCCTGAGCGTCGGTGTTGGCGACGACGAAGTCGCACCCCGTCAGCTCTTTTTGGATCATGTTATTGACCGCGTTTCCCCCAGCTCCGCCGACACCGAAAACGATGATACGGGGCTTGAGTTCCGACTGTCCGGGCATGGAAAGGTTGAGTGCCATCGCTCTGTCCGCCTGAGTTATGCTCCGCATTCGCGGAGGTTTTTATGCCTATTCTGACGCATTGTTACCTAGACAGCACCGCTTCGTCACGTAAAAAACGCGTGCGACCCACAAAATATGGCCATTTTTATTGTGAAACGCGCGGGATTTCGCCAGTTTCGCCAGATATAGCGGTTACCAGTTGTCCTTGAACCATTTCATCGCACGCTTGAGCGAGCGGGCCGGGTAGCGCTCAACCGGAATTTCAAAGTCCCACCATTCGTCTTGCGGGTTCGCGGCGAAGAGGCAAAGCCCGACGGCAGAGGAAAATCCCGGGCCTGTTGCGGCTTGCGGCAATCCGTGGACCCGCAAAGGCCGACCAAGGCGCACTTGGTGCCCCAGAATGCGACTGGCCAGACCATCAAGGCCCGGAATCTGGCTGCCACCGCCAGTCAGAACGATCTGCTGCGAAGGAAGGTGCTCGAATCCTGCAGCATCGAGGCGCGCGCGGACCTCTTCGAGAATTTCTTCCACGCGTGGGCGCATGATGCCAATCAGCTCAGCCCGACTTACGGTGCGTCTGTCATGCTCCCAATCCCCGGTATCGCCGCCGATTTCGATCATCTCGCGGTCATCCATACCCGTGGCGTAGACGCCACCATAGAATGTCTTGATCCGCTCGGCAGTCGAGGTGGGCACAGACAGGCCCATGGAGATATCGGAGGTCACGTGATCGCCGCCCATGCGAACCGCATCAGCATAGATCATGTGGCGCTTCATGAAGATCGAAACTCCTGTAGAGCCGCCGCCCAGATCGATGCAGGCAGCCCCCAATTCTTGCTCGTCCTCTACCAGAGTAGATATACCGGAGAGATAGGCAGACGAGGCCACGCCGGCGAGTTCGAGATCGCAGCGTTTGACACAATGCGCGAGATTTTGAATCGCCGCGCTGTCAACTGTGAGCATATGCATATCCGTCGAGAGCTGGTGGCCCATCTGGCCACGCGGATCAACAAGACCAGACCGATGATCGAGCGCGAAATTCACCGGTTGGGCATGCAAAACGTCACGACCTTCGCCGAAATCGGGCACATCACAAGATGAAAGCACACGGCTGATATCTTGTTCGGTCACAACATGACCTTCGACATCAACCATGCCTGCAACCCCATAGCTGCGCGGTTCGGCACCGGAGAAGCTGGCGATCACATGATCGACCCGAATATTGGCCATTTTTTGAGCCGCTTGGAGAGCTGTGCGAATGGCGCGTTCGGTTTCTTGCATCGCATGAATTTCGCCAAAGCGCACGCCACGCGACCGGGTGGTCGCGACACCGATCACGCGAAATCCGGTTTGCCCCGCCAGAGACGTCACGCCTTCGGTGTCTGCGCCCCCTGCCCCGTCAAACCGCAGCACAAGACAGGCAATCTTGGAGGACCCAACGTCCAGAATGGCCACGACACCGCGCTGCATGGCGGCAAGCCGCATATTTCGCATGGCTCTTTGGGAGTGATAAAGTTCGATCATCCGCGTCCGGTCCCCAACAATATTTCTCGCACTTTCCACCACTCATCCGTTGCAGGTGCGCCCATGCGAACGGTTGGCCGTTGCGATTGGCGGAAATCCACCACTGCAACATCTCGGCCCAATAAATCCTGCGCCTGATCCAGAGCGATTGCGCGTTCCAAGGCTTGAACCGGCATCTCTTCTGGCAAAAGGATACGCTGACCGCGATCCAGCACCACGTCCCAACGGCGCTCGCCTACGCGCACCAAGCCGCGCAGCCGTGTTCCGAGGGGCCCCGCAGCGCGCAGAAGTTGCAGCGCCTGTGGCACAGCCCGCTCTGCCCCCTCTCCTGCAACAAGCGGGAGATCGGCATGGTCTTCGCGAAAGAGTGCTGCGCGCACGGCGATGCCGTCTTCGTCGAGCAATTCCAAGCCATCGCGGGTCCGCCAAATGACCACAGGCACCCGTTCGGTCACGTCGATTTGCAAGATGCCGCCAGAGCGCACCCGCAAGCTTGCGTCGCGCACGGCCGGCAATTCGCGGATGGCGATCTTCATCGCATCAAGATCGATGTGGAAGGAAGATACGGGCAGATCAAGCGAGAGGACTTCGCGAATGTCGTCAGAGACATCGGTGCTGGCACCGTCAATGGCCATGGCCCCCAGCATGAATTCTGGTCTTGTTTCAATCTGTTGGCGAATATCTGCAACCTTGTCAGCAATCGCTTCGCGCCGATCTGCGGTGCCAAAGGCCACAAGGGTAACAAGAACGATGCCTGTCAGTGGCAGACCCACATGCAGAGCACGTCGAAAGAGCGGCGTCAGCATCAAGCGCTGCATCCGATAGCGCAGACGCGAGGGCGCAGGATCTTGGCGGATCACCGGTTGCATGAGGCATCCTCCACCATCCAGCGGCACAATTGACCAAAGCCAAGCCCGGTGGCGTGCGCCTGTTCGGGGCTTAGCGAGGTCGGCGTCATGCCCGGTTGCGTGTTTGTTTCCAGCAAGATCAACCCCGCAAGGCCACGCGCTTCATCCCAGCGAAAGTCGGTGCGGCTCACGCCGCGACAGCCTAACGCGACATGGGCACGCAAGGCATACTCCATGCAGGCCGCAAAGATCTCTGGGGGGATTTCTGCGGGCACCACATGGCGGGATCCGCCGGTTTTGTATTTGGCATCATAGTCATACCAACCATCCGTCAAGATATCGGTGACGGTAAGCGCATGATCCCCTACGACTGTCGTGGTCATTTCACGCCCCGGGGCATAGGCTTCGACCATGACCACATCGGGCATCTCGGCCGAAAGACGCGGGGCATTTTGACCTTCGCGCACGATACTCACACCGACAGAAGAACCCTCGTTATAGGGCTTGACCACATAAGGGGGGGGAAGCACATGGCCTGCCTCAACAGCCTCACGCGTGGCCAGAACACTTTCCACTATCGGCAAGCCAGCAGCGCGATACAGGTCTTTGGTCTTTTGCTTATCCATGGCAAGCGCCGAGGCCAGGACGCCCGAATGCGTGTAAGGAATGCCGAGCCATTCGAGCAGCCCTTGCACACATCCATCCTCGCCCCAACGGCCATGGAGCGCATTGAAACAGACGTCTGGGCGAATGTCGGCGAGACGCAAAGCAAGGTCGGGGCCCGCATCGACCTCCACCACTTCAAATCCTTCGCCCCTCAGCGCGCGGGCGCATTCACGCCCCGTCACCAGCGACACTTCGCGCTCTGCGGAAGGGCCACCCATTAACACCGCGACTTTGAGGGATGTCCTGCTCGACATACCCACACTGTGCCTCTTGATTGCCGGAGATTGTGCCCGGTCGTATTGTTATATCTAAATCTGCCATTTTATGGGGCCGGTTCACCAACCCTCAATATTTCCCATTCTAGCTCAATACCTGCGGTTTCGTAAACCCTCTTCCGCACCAATTCACCAAGAGATTCAAGGTCGGCCGCGCTCGCTCCGCCGGTATTGATGAGAAAGTTCGAATGTTTCTCGCTCATTTGTGCGCCCCCAATCTGTTGCCCACGCATGCCAGCGTCATCAATGAGCTTCCAAGCCTTCAGATCATGGCGATCATCCGCGCGCCCTGTAGAGGAAAACCCAGCCGGGTTACGAAAGGTTGATCCCGCCGAACGGTCTTTGACAGGCTGCGTTTCATCCCGTTTTTTGATCTGCGCCTCCATGCGATGCTCGAGCTCTGCGGGATCGGCCGGGGCTGCGCGAAAGCGGGCTGAGAGTAGCACGGCCCCTGCGGGCAGCTCGCTTGAGCGATACGACAGGTGCAAGTCCTCGACGGAAAGCGTTTGAAACTCTCCTTTTCGCGTCAATAGCTTAACGTCAATCAGGTGATCGGCAACATAACAGCCATAGCATCCCGCATTCATCCGCACGGCCCCGCCAATTGCCCCGGGGATCGTGCGGAGGAAGGTCAGATCACGCCCCGCAGCAGCGGCTTTTCGCGCGACATGGGCGTCTAGGGCCGCGGCGCCTGCCGTGACAATATCGCCGCTGATGTCGATCGCGTTGAAGCCACGCCCCAAGCGGATCACGACACCGCGCAAACCACCGTCGCGAACGATGAGATTGGAGCCGACACCCATTGGGAAAATCGGGGTGATTTCCGGTAACTCCCTCAAAAAATGAGCCAAATCGGCCTCATCTTGTGGCTGGAACAGCCAGTCTGCCGGGCCACCCACCCGCAACCAAGTGAGATCGGCCAAAGACCTGCCTTGGGTCAAACTTCCCCGCACCATGGGCATTTGCATTGTAGCACCTCGCATCAATGCCTCTTGGTAACGAAGGCTGCCCATGCTGAAAAGAGCCTAAGGCTGGGATTGCGGGCAAGGACGATCATGCCGTGCGGGCCGTTGGGGAATTCTGTTTTTGTTTTCGTGCGTTAACCATTTTTTCCACGATTTCCGAAGCAGCTGATTTACGTATGGGTGGCGTCTGGCTTGCGTCATGACGTTTCGCAAATTTTGCCGCATTAACACAGCGCGCGATGGGTGATGCAATGCAAGGTGGGGAGAGGCGTAAATCTCTTGCAAGAGATTTGGAAAGCCCCTTGCAAGGGGCTTGGCAGTTTCTTGCAAGAAACTGCGGCGCGCGGGTTAGAGGAAGAAGCGCAGCAGCAGGGCGCGCAGCGGGCCTGCTGCGAGGAGCGTGCCGCCAAGCGCGGCGCCCGCGGTGGCCGCCTCGGCGGGGTTGGATTGGTAGTGCAGCGCAAGCAGAGCAATTGAGGTGAGCACGAAGGTCCACAAGAGGCGGCGCAGAAGGCGGGTCACGGCGAGGAACGCCGTTAGCACAATCACTGCAACGATCGCCCAGCCGAGGGTCAAGGCGTCACGCGGTCAGTTTTTCGGGCAGGCTGTAGGCCCAGCCGGAGATCGTGCCTGCGCCCAAGCAAACCACCATATCCCCGGGGCGCGCTTGTTCTTTGACCAGTCGGGCGAGGTCATTTTCGTCAAGGATAGCCCGCGCATGGCGATGGCCGTGACGAATAAGCCCTGCAACGAGATCATCTCGGGATGCACCGGCGATTGGTTCTTCACCTGCGGCGTAGACATCGGCGATGGCGACGACATCTGCCTCGTTAAAGCAGGCGCAAAAATCCTCGAACAGGTTGGAGAGGCGGGTATATCGGTGCGGTTGGTGCACCGCGATCACCCGGCCTTCGGAGGCTTGGCGCGCCGCTTTGAGCACGGCGGCAATTTCAACCGGGTGATGGCCGTAATCATCGATGATGGTGACGCCATTTATCTCGGCAACTTTGGTAAAGCGGCGATTTACGCCCCCGAAGTTGGCCAGAGCCGTGCGGATTTCATCGGTTTTCATCCCGAGGTGGCGGGCGACGGCCACAGCGGAGAGCGCGTTGGAGACGTTGTGATCACCGGGCATCGGCAGGCTGCAATTTTCGATCACGCGGTCTTCAGTCTGCAAGCGGATGTCAAAATGTGCCACGCCCTTTTTATAGCTCAAGTTCACCGCGCGCACGTCGGCCTGTGCATTAAAGCCATAGGTTTTGACGCGACGATCTGTGATGCGACCGACCAGCGCCTGCACTTCGGGATGATCCGTGCAGCAAACCGCAAGCCCATAGAAGGGGATATTTGAAACAAATTGAGTGAACCCGTCGCGCAGGTTCTCGATGGAGCCCCAATGCTCCATATGTTCGGGGTCGATATTGGTAACGATGGCCACTGTGGCGGGAAGGCGGTTGAAGGTGCCATCAGATTCGTCGGCCTCTACAACCATCCACTCACCCTGCCCCATGCGGGCATTGGAGCCGTAGGCATGGATAATCCCGCCATTCACCACTGTGGGGTCAAACCCGCCAGCATCAAGCAAGGTGGCGACCATTGTCGTGGTTGTCGTTTTGCCATGCGTACCTGCGATGGCGACGTTGGATTTCATCCGCATCAGTTCTGCCAGCATCTCGGCGCGGCGCACGATGGGCAATTTGCGGCGGCGGGCTTCGTCAAGTTCCGGATTGCCGCGTTTGATAGCGGATGAGATCACCACGACAGCTGCGCCTTCGATGTTCTGGGCGCTTTGACCCTCAAAGATCGTGGCGCCGAGCGCCGCGAGACGGTCGGTGATTTTCGAGGTTTTCGCGTCAGAGCCTTGCACGGTGTAGCCAAGGTTCAACAGGACTTCCGCGATGCCAGACATGCCGATGCCGCCAATACCGACAAAATGGAGGGGGCCTACATCCGTAGGCAGTTTCGTGGCGGCTGCGGCGTTCATGGGGATCCTTTCGCACTGGTAAGACGCTCGACCAGATCCGCCAGCGTCAGGGCAGCATCGGGTTTTCCCAAAGCGAGCGCGGCGCGGGCCATGGTTTCGGCGCCTTCAGGTTGGGTGAGAACGGTGATGATTTGCTCGGCCAAAGCCTCGGCCGTCAGGAGGCGTTCGGGGATGACAATGGCGGCCCCGCTGTCGCCCGGCCCGCGCGCATTGGCGGTTTGATGATCGTCCATTGCCGCAGCAAAGGGGACAAGAATGGCGGGGCGTCCGATAACGGTAAGATCGGCAACCGAGGAGGCCCCGGCGCGGGAGATGATCAATTGCGCTTCGGTCATCCGACGGGGAATGTCGTGAAAGAAGGGTTCGACCTCGGCGTCGATACCATGTTGTGCGTAAAACTCGGCGACGCGCAGACCGTCTTCGTCGCGGGCTTGATGCGCGACCCGGATATGCCCGCGCAGATCGTCGGGCAATGCGGCGATCGCGTTTGGCACAGTATCGGAGAGGATCCGCGCGCCTTGGCTGCCACCAATCACCAAGACCGACATCGGATAATCACCGGGCGGAATATAGCCTGCGCCTGCGCGTTCCAACACAGCCGCGCGCACAGGATTGCCCGTGTGCATGGCCGCGACACCTGCGGGAAGGGTGGTGGGCCAAGTGCCGCAGGCCACAGCCGAAACACGCGCGGCAAAGCGACGGTTGACCCGACCCAAGACGCCGTTTTGTTCATGGATCGCGCGGGGCAAGCGCAGCAGAGTGGCAGCACTCAGCGCGGGAATTGAGGGGTAGCCACCAAAGCCGATGACGGCGGCGGGGCGGTCGCGCAACATCGCGCTCGTGGCAGCGATGACACCCGTCAAGATGCGGAAAGGCACCAGCAGGCGCGAGAGCAGGCCGCCGCGCGCGAAAGTGGCAGAGGCTGTTTGACTGATTTCAACGCCAGCGGGGAAGCCTTGCGTATAGCGCGCCCCACGGGCGTCGGTTGAGAGTTTGACACGCCACCCCCGCGCCAACATTTCTTCGGCAAGGGCTTGGGCGGGGAACATGTGCCCGCCTGTGCCGCCCGCCGCGATGACCAAGAGAGGCGCGTTGACATTCACCGGGCGCGCCCTCGCAAAATATCGTTGATCTCACCTTGGGGCCGGGACCGGGTCAACGCCAAGAGCATCCCCACCGCGATGCCCCCCGCGATCAGCGAGGAACCGCCATAGGACACGAAGGGCAGCGTCATGCCCTTGGCAGGCAAAAGCCGGACCGCCACGCCCATGTTGATCATGGCTTGAACCCCGAAGACACAGGCAAGGCCCGTGCCAGCCAAGCGGATGAAGGGATCGCGTTCGCGCGCAAGCCGCAGAAGCGAGCGGATCACCACGGTGGCGTAGAGCCCGACGATCAGCAGCACCAGAATAAGGCCATATTCCTCGGCGGCCACAGCAATGATGAAATCCGTATGAGCATCGGGCAGCGACCATTTTACCTGCCCCTCGCCGACGCCAACCCCAAAAAAGCCGCCCTCTTGGATTGCGTTTGTCGCATAGCCCAATTGCGTGCGCGGATCGACATCAGGAGAGAGAAAGCCATCGATGCGGCGCGCGAAATGCTCGGACGCGTTATAGGCTGTCAGACCGCCCAAGACGACAACACCCGCCAAGCCGATGATCAAAAAGAGCGGTGCGCCGCCCACGAACCACATGACCCCCCAACCAAACAAGATCAGGGCAGCTTGGCCAAAATCGGGCTGGAATGCGAGGGTGAGCACGATGAAGGTGCAGAGTATGAACGACCAAAGCCGCCCCGGCGGGCCGCCCAATTGCTGGGCTGCCGCCATGAGCCACGCCGCCACGACAACAAAGCCGGGCTTGAGGAACTCGGAAGGTTGAAAGCTGGCAAAGCCCAAGGAATACCAGCGCACAGCGCCTTTTCCGAAGTCAGTGCCAAAGAATGGCAGGCCCAAAAGCGCGATCAACGCCGCAAGAAAGCCCAGCACCGCAAGACGGCGCACCAATTGCGGCCCCATCATCGAGGTGATGAACATCACCACGAGCGCGAGGCCGCCGAAAAACGCCTGTCTTTGCACATAATGGAACGGGGGGAGGCCGTTTTTCTCGGCCAAGGGCACGGAGGCGGCGAGGCCCAGAAGGATGCCGATGGAGAACAGCAAGAGCACTGCAGAGAGGGTCCATCGATCGATGGTGCGCCACCATTTGGGGAGAACCGGCTCGCCACCCGCAACAGGTGCCGTGCCATAGACCATTTCTGTCATCGCTTACCGCCGTCTACTGCCTCGGATCGCCCCTTTTCGGGGTCTGAAGCCAAGTCTAGCGGTTTCTGCCTTAGATCGCCAGCGAAAATACCAGTGATTGTAGGCGTAAGCGGCGGGATATTGCCCGAAAGGACCTTTGGGGTGAGGCGCGTGGCGACTGGATATTTAAGGCAAGAAGACGGGAAGGCTTGCGAAAGCCTTTACGCCGAGGCAAGGGATGGGGCATGGATTTTGACACGATTATCATAGGGGCCGGCGCGGCCGGGATGATGTGTGCGGCGCGCGCGCCCGGACGCAGTTTGATTGTCGATCACGCAAAAGCGCCCGGCGAGAAGATCCGCATTTCGGGTGGCGGGCGGTGCAACTTCACCAATCTTGGGACGGTGCCGCAAAATTTCATCAGTCAAAACAAGCATTTCGCCAAATCGGCCTTGGCACGGTATCGGCCGATGGATTTTGTCGCCTTGGTCGAGCGCTACAAGATTGCATGGCATGAGAAGACGCTGGGGCAATTGTTTTGTGACGGGAAGGCCACGCAGATTGTTGAGATGCTGCGGGCGGAAATGGCGCTTCGGGGGGTGGAGGTTTGGCTCTCGACCCGGGTGATCGCGGTGGCGGAGGGATTTTGTGTGACCCTTGAGCGCGAGGGGGAGCGGCGCGAGGTGACGGCGCGGGCGGTTGTTGTGGCGACGGGAGGCAAGTCTATTCCGAAAATGGGAGCGACGGGGTTTGCCTATGAAATTGCAGAGCAATTTGGTCATGCGGTGACGGAAACGAAGGCGGGGCTGGTGCCATTTACCTTTTCTGAGGGGCGCTTTGCCGATCTGGCGGGCGTGGCGGTGCCATCACGGGTGGCCGCAGGAGGGCAAGTCTTTGAAGAGGCGTTGCTTTTCACGCATCGTGGCCTTTCAGGGCCTGCGGTGCTGCAAGCCTCGTCCTATTGGCAGGAGGGTGAAGAGATCACGGTGGATCTTTTGCCGGGTCAAGACGTGGAAGGCTGGTTGCTTGCTGCGAAGGTAGAGCATGGAAAAAAGCAGCTATCTTCGATACTTAGCGGACGGTTCCCGGCGCGGGTGGTGGAGATGTTGGCCCCGAAAAAAGCGCCGTTGGCGGAATGGCGGGATGGGGATTTGCGCCAGTTTGCCCAAGCGTTGACCGCGTGGCGGCTTAAGCCTTCGGGGACAGAGGGGTATCGCACGGCGGAAGTGACGGTGGGCGGGGTTGATACCAAGGGAGTGGACAGCCGCACCCTGATGTCAAAATCGGTTCAAGGCCTTTATTTCATTGGTGAATCCCTTGATGTGACGGGATGGTTGGGGGGCTATAATTTCCAATGGGCCTGGGCCTCGGGTGTGGCGGCTGCGGAGGGGATTGCGGAGCGTTTGCGCGTGTGATCGGCGCAGTGCCGAGGCGAGTGCGAAATGCGCGGGCGGGCCGTTAAGCCGGGGTTGGCGGCAAAAAATCACGTATGATTGTCGTATGGGTGGCGTCTGGCGGGCGTCATGACGTTGAGTGCAGGGGCGAAAGGTTAATCGCCTCGCTGCAAAGTGCCACTTGAGTCAGACCCAGCGGGCGAAGGCGTCGAACAGTTTCCACAGAGCACCGCCCCATTGACCAAGGTCTGAGGCGCGAAAAATGCGGGTGTGGGGATAGAGCACGGTTTTGGTCGGGTGACTGCCCCAGCGCCACTCGGAGCCTTTGGGCAAGAGCACCCATGTGGGCACGCCCAAGGCTCCGGCGAGGTGGGCGGTGGCATTGTCGATGGTGATGACAAGATCAAGAGCCGCGATTTGCGCGGCATGCGCTTCGAGGCTCTTGAGCGGATCCACGGAAGGATCGGACAG
>DOOI01000083.1 GCA_003512825.1 Paracoccaceae bacterium
AAACAAGAGGGCGGCTCTGCCACCCTCGGCCTGCGGCCTCTCCCCCCGGGATATTTTTCGCAAGAAGACGGCAGCAAGGCCTTAGCTGCGAAACACCTGTTCAGCGGTTTGATGATATCGTAACCACTCCCAGTCCAATGTAACGCCCAATCCAGGCCCTTGTGGCACGGGCACCGTGCCATCGGGAGCGATGGCCTCGAGTGCGTCGCTGTAACCACAGCTATAGGCCGGAGGCGCGAGGGTGTTGGTCATATCAGGGCCAACAAGTCCCATTTCGTAATAGGCGGTGTTGCGGATTGCCGCCATGCATTGTCGGTGCAATGGGCCCGCTGTGTGGAGTTGGACGTCCATCCCCAGACTTTCAGCAAATTGCGCCAGTTTCATTGTGCCCGTGATGCCGCCATCAAGTTCCGGATCGATGTGCAAGATATCAGTGCCGCCATTGAGCAAAAAATTGGCTTTCTGCTCGATGCCGCGCACATGTTCCGCGATGAGCAGCGGTGTTTTTATCATTTCGCGCAGGCGTTTATGGGCAAAAGCGGAGGCTGAGTTGTCGCGGAACGGGTCTTCGTACCAGTAAAAGGCCAGATCATCGCAGGCGCGGCCCACTTCGACTGCGTCGAGAAAAGTCGCAAGGGACGAGGCCGGATCAGTCATCAGACGCATCTGATCCCCGACACGGGACTTCACCGCCTGCATGACCGCGATTTCGCTGGCTGCGTCCCCTTTCCAGAAAGCGTGGATCTTGAAGGCAGGGTATCCCAAGGCTTGGCAATGGGCGGCGAAATCGGCAAAGGCCTCGATGCTGTCAAGGCCACCCGGTGTGGATTGACCCGGATGGGTGCTGGCGTAGGTGGGTAGGTGTTTGCGCCATCCGCCCAGAAGCGTTGCGACCGAACAGCCGTATTTTTGTCCGGCGAGATCCCATAACGCAGCATCGAGTGCCGCGATGCCTGCGCCATCATAATGACGAAAGGCATTTCGCAGATCATCGAAGATCTTGCCGCGGGTTTCAGGGTCGCGCCCCAAGAGCAGCGGCGCCATTTCACAGGTCTGCGCCATTGTCATCGGGCGGCCCATGTAATGGGGCAAATAATCACCACGCTGGCCGTCGTCGGTCTCGATTGTCACAACGAATTTTGACAGCGTGACACGCCCTCCCGGGGCGGCCCGCATTACGCTGGCCATTCCCTCGATCCGCCAATCGAAACTCCGCACTGTAATTCGATCAATCCGGCTCATGGTTGCGCCCCCTGTTTTCCAGGCGCGAGGCTAGCCTTATTCGCGCGCCCCGCGCAATCTCAAGCCATCAGCCATCCCAGATAGGCGATATAGCCCAAAAGGAAGACGGCCCCTTCACGGCGCGAGATTTTCCATCCGGTAATGGCGACTGCAAGCAGGGCAAGGGTGACTGCCAGCATGATCCAAAGATCGCTAGAAAGGATTTCGGCAGGCACTGCCAGTGGGGTGACCATCGCGGTAATTCCCAAGATCCCCAGCAAGTTGAACACGTTTGAGCCGAGGATATTGCCCAGGGCCACATCGCTTTCGCCTTTGCGCGCGGCGACAACCGAGGTGACCAATTCGGGCAGAGAGGTGCCCACGGCCACGATGGTCAATCCGATCAACGTCTCTGAGACGCCCAGATCACGGGCCACGCCCACAGCCCCATCGACCAAGAGCCGCGCCCCCAAGAGCACCCCCGCAAGCCCAAGCGCAAAAGTCAGCAGCGCACGCAGCGGGGGGTGAACCGGACAATCCCCGAGGTCTGGCCCCGTCTCGCCGGGCATCGGCAGCAGCAGAGTTGCTGCAAGGTAGGCGATCAGCCCCACCACAAGCCCCACCCCGACCCAGAAGCTCAAGAGCCCGGTAGACAGTGCGCCCGCCCCCAAGAGCGTGCCCAGAGCCAGCGCCGTGCCATCGCGCCGAAACCCGTGTTTTTGCACAGCAATCGGTCGGATCAACGCAGCGACCCCAATGATCAGCAATATATTGGCGATGTTGGACCCCACCACATTGCCTACGGCAATGCCGGGTGCATTTTCGAATGCGGCCTGAAGAGACGTCATCAATTCGGGGGTTGAGGTTCCAAACCCCACCAAAGTCACCCCGATCATCATGGGTGACAGTCCCATTCGGCGGGCGACCGAGACGGCTCCGCCCACCAGCATGTCACCGCCACCGAGCAACAGCCCGAAACCTGCAAGAATAAAAACCCAATCCAAGATGAACTCCCCAAACGATCCTGTCGCCAAGAGGAAGAAGGAACCCGCCAAGCGCCTTCCAAGCCCCCGGCACCAATATATTTATTTGGGGTCTACAGGCTCTTGGGGGTTGTTTTTTGCCGCAACGCGTTTGCGCGCAGGCACGCGAGGATCTTTTGCATTGGGATAGACAAGTCCGGCCGAGATGATCAGCTTGGCCGCATCCTCAAGGGACATGTCCAATTCGATCACATCTTCTTTTGGCACGAATAGCAAAAATCCCGATGTCGGGTTGGGAGTTGTTGGCAAGAAGATCGTGAGCATTTCCGCCCCGCCGGGGGCACGGGCCTTGATCTCGCCTTTTGCTTGGGTCGAGATAAACCCGATCCCCCACATGCCGCGTCGGGGGTATTCGATCAGGCAGGCCTTTTCGAAGTTGCGATCAGATTGGGCAAAAATCGTTTCGGCGATTTGTTTGACACCGGAATAGATCGAGCGCACCACTGGCATGCGTTCGACAAGGCTTTCAGCAAACCGAATGAGCGACCGCCCGATCAGCCCTTTTGCCACCCATCCCACCAGAATGGTAAAAATAAGAAAGATGATCAGCCCCACACCCCGCAGGTTGAGGCCAATATATTTATCCGGCTGGATCTGGGCAGGGACCAAGGGCAGCACCACACTATCCACCCAGCCAACCAGCGACAAGATAAGCCAGATCGTCAGCGCCACCGGCAGGATCACCACGATTCCTGTCAGGAAACTGGAGCGCAGCCGCGCCAGCAATCCGGGGCGGCTTGCCGGGGGCAGGGGGTCTTCGAAGGGGTCGGTCATGTGCTTTCCCAAGCCGCGATGCGCGGAACTCGCTTCCAGATAAGCGCTTTGCAGCCCAAGAACAATGCCCGCGCCTAAGCGCTTTGCCCCAAGGCACAGGCGATTGCTGCGGCCAAACGGGCGTTATTTCGAACCAAGTTGATATTTGTGGCCAAGCTGCGCCCTTGGGTCAAGGTCAGGATATGACCCAGCAAAAACGGGGTGACCGCTTTGCCCGTAATGCCTTGGCGTGCCGCTTCTGCGGTGGCGTCAGAAATCACCGGGGCCATTTGCGCTCTTGCGATCTCGGCCTCGGGCGGCACCGGGTTGCCGATAAGCTGACCGCCGGGCAATCCAAGCGCGCGACGCATCCGAAAGCTCCGCGCAATCGCAGCCGGATCATCCAGCCGCAAAGGCGCTTTCAATCCGCTTTCCCGAGACCAAAAGGCCGGAAACTCGTCTTGGCCATAAGCAATGACAGGTACCCCCAAAGTTTCCAACACTTCCAGCGTTTTGGGAATGTCGAGGATGGCTTTCGCGCCTGCGGCCACGACGTTGACCGGGCTTGTCGCCAACTCGTGTAGGTCGGCGGAAATGTCAAAACTGGTTTCTGCGCCTTGATGCACGCCACCGATCCCGCCTGTGGCAAAGACTTCGATCCCGGCGCGCGCCGCGCAAATCATCGTGGCGGCGACAGTGGTCGCGCCTGTGCGGCCTGTCGCCAAACAAACGGCCAGATCGGCGCGGCTCAATTTCATGGCGTCTTTGACTTGCGCCAAGGCGTCAAGCTCGAGGTCTTCCAAGCCGATGTGCAACACGCCCGAAATCACGGCAATAGTGGCTGGCACGGCACCTGCGGCGCGAATATCGGCTTCGACCTGTCGCGCCATCTCGGCATTTTGGGGCCATGGCATGCCATGGGTGATAATAGTGGATTCGAGCGCCACAATCGGGCGGCCATTGGCGCGGGCTTGAGCCACTTCTACAGAAGGCCGGGTGTCGATCTGAAATTCGCTCATGCGGGGGCTTCTCCGGATACATAGCGCGCTGCGGCCAACAAGGCGCGCTCAAGAGCCGCCTCGCGGGGGGCCCCTGCGTGTTCAGCGGCAATATGGGCCGCCATGAATTTGTCACCTGCGCCTGTGACGCGGGTAACGAGAACTTTGGGCGGCTGTGCTTCCAAGATACCTGTCGCATCGCCCAAGGCCGCCGCAGCACCACCAGCAGTAACCATGACGCGCGCAGCACCTGCGGCGCGCAACCCTTCCGCGGCCTCAGCCGCAGTCGCGAAATTGGTATGACACAGCAGCCCGGCCTCTTCGAGATTGACGTAAAGCATGCCCCGCCCATTTCGCAAGAAAGACACCAAGCGCTCGGCTTTGCCGGGGCTGGCAGGGGCCACGCGCAAATCCGCTGCCGCAAAGACCGGGCTTGTGGCAATTTCAGCCAAAAGCGCTGGCGTCAAATTGCCATCGAGTGCCACGACCCCACCATAGGGCGCGGCGGGCGTGCCCAAACGTCCATCTTCCAGCGGGCGCAAGATCCGCGCACCAGCGGCCTCAAGGGAATGGGCATCCGCTACCGCTGCGATCAGCCCATTCGCCCCCTCAATCGCCATATAGCGATCGGTTGGCAAATCTTCCGACCGATAGGCCAGCCGCGTATCCACCCCCAGCCGCTCTGAAGCAGCCACCAGCTCTGCGCCTTCTGCATCCCGCCCGATGGCTGTCAGCACCGCAGGTCGCAACCCAAAACGCACCAAGGCCATGGCAATGTTCATCGCCACGCCACCGGGCAGGCGG
>DOOI01000098.1 GCA_003512825.1 Paracoccaceae bacterium
GTTGCTCTTCCGATGTAAGGCAAGCGCAGGTTTGCTCTCGCGCCATACGCTTTGGTATCTCAAAATGAAAAGGGCGGGCCATTGGCCCGCCTTCTCGCATATCGCCGCGCATCGCGCTCTTCAGAGGGAGGAGAGGGGAGAACCCGATCTCGCGGCGTTTAGCGATTACTTCGCAGCGGCTTTCTTGGCAGCAGCGGTTGCTTCTTTGGTGACCTTCTGAACAGCAGCAGTTGCTTCTTCAGCAACGTCCTTGCCAGCAGCCATCAGCAGCTCGACAGTGTCCATCTGGAGCTTCTTGGCGACTTCTGCAAAGGCAGCCATGTTCTCAGCAGCAACTTCAGCAGCGGCCGACGCGAAATCGGTTACCGACTTGGCATAGTCTGCAGGCTCAGCAGGAACCTTGGTCATTGCAGTCAGCTTGGTGATGGTGTCTTTGGTCCACTTCGAGGAGATGTCCGAAGATTTCTCAGCAGCGGTCAGCGCGACAGTTGCGAGCTTCTCATTCAGAGCCGAAGTGTTCTTCATGGCTTCTTCAAACGATTTGGTGTCCACGGGGAACGCGCCCATCATGTCTTTCATGATCGCGGTGAAGTCTTGTGTGTTAGCCATTTCAAAATTCCTTTGCTTAGCGCTCCGGGCCCACCCCGGTTTCTGCGTATGCAAAAGGAATACATGCTGCGATGCAGAATATCAAGCCTATTTTCTGCACCGCAGCAAGCCTTCTGATTGTATTGGGAAATCAGGTGCTTGGAACTGCCGTCACGTAAGATCCGGGTGCATCGCAAAGAATCGGATGATCCGAATCGCCCGGAATCCGCGCCGGAACCTGTGCGCCGGACCGCCCTTTCAGCCAAGCCTCCCAGCGCGGCCACCAACTGCCCGCATGATGTTCTGCGCTGGCCTTCCACTCCGCTGACGAAAGGCTCAGATCGGTGTTGGTATAATGGCCATATTTCTTCTTGGTGGGCGGGTTGATGATCCCGGCAATGTGGCCCGACTCTGACAAGATAAATGTCTTGTCCTTCGATCCCATCTTCTGGGCACCGCGATAGCTGTCCACCCAAGCCGCGATATGATCGGTCTCACAGGCGATCAAGCAAACAGGTACGTCCACATCCCCCAAATGCAGCCGCTCGCCGACGAACTCGACACCTTGATTGGCGAACTGGTTCCCCTGACACAGCCCCCGCAGATATTCCTTCGACATTTTCGCCGGCAGGTTGGTGCCATCGCCATTCCAGTAAAGCAGATCAAACGCCGGGGGTTTCTCGCCCATCATGTAATTGCGAATTGCCGGCTGATAGATCAGGTCATTCGACCGCAGGAAAGAGAAGGTCCGCGCCATGATGAACGAGCGCAGAACCCCGTTCTCTTCCACTTCCCGCTCGATCCCATCGATGAAATCGTCTTGCAAGAACGGGGTGAACTCGCCTTGTTCGCCAAAATCGGTAAGCGTGGTGAAGAATGTGGCCGATTTGACCGTCTCATCGCCGCGCGCTTTCAGCAGCGCCAGCGTCATCGACAGGGTGGTTCCCGCAATGCAATAGCCCACCGCGTTGATCTGCGGCTGTGCGGTGATCGCCTTGATCTCCCGAAACACCGTCAGATAACCATCCTCGATATAGTCCCCCATCCCGACATCGCGGTAGGAAGCATCGGGGTTAACCCAGCTCACCACAAACAGCGTATAGCCTTGGTCCACGATCCAGCGAATCAAGCTGTTTTCCGGCTTCAGATCCATGATGTAAAACTTGTTGATCCACGGCGGGAAAATCACAATCGGCGTTGCATGCACGGTTGGCGTGGTCGGTGTGTATTGGATCAGCTCCAACATCCGGTTGCGAAACACCACCTTGCCCGGCGCCGTCGCAATATTCTCCCCCACCTTGAAAGCATCGTCATCGGCCAGCCGCACCAGCATCTCGCCTTTGTTCTTCTCAAGATCCTGCACAAGGTTTTCCAAACCCTGCACTAGGCTCTCGCCCTCGGTTGCCACCGCCCGCTCCAGCGCATCCGGGTTCGTCCCTAGAAAATTCGTCGGCGCCATCATGTCTACGATCTGCTGGGCGAAATACTCCAGCTTGCGCTTTTCCTTGCCCTCCAGCCCGTCAACATCCGCCACAGCTTGGCGAATGGCGTCCGCATTCATCATGTATTGCTGTTTGATGAAGTTGAAATAAGGGTTCGTCTCCCATAGCGGGTTGGAAAACCGACGATCCTTTGGCGTGCGATCTTCCGGGGCTTTCGGCCCGTTTTCCACGATGGCCTGCTGCGCTTCGATGAAATGTTTCACCGTATTCGACCAGTATGACGCTTGATGCTCAAAGATCCGCGACGGATTCTTGACCATTTCGTGCCAGTACCCCATCGCCGCCCGGCTCATCAAATCCGGCGAAGGCGCGTTCAATTCTTCCCGCGCTGGCTCCCTTTTTGACAGCGCCGCAACCAAACGTTGTGTCAAACTCTCCATACGAGCAAGATTTGCCGCAAGTTTCTCGCGATTTTCGCCTGCGACACTGTCTTTTGTTGTCATGTTAAATCTTCCCTCGTATCCTAGCTGCATTGCAGCATCCCAGCTTTCGGTTCGGAGGGGTCAGAGAATCGGGTCGTTGCAGAATGTAACCAAGGAGACGCTTGATGCGCTACATGGCCACTTACGACCTAATGGAAACCATCCGAAACACGAACCAGTGGCTGGGAGCCTCCGCCCTCGCCATGGCATCGTATCCGGTTTTCAGCATGGTGCCAAATCCTGCGTTGCAGATGATCGCCGCTTGGGGTGAAGTTACCGAACGCACCTTCTCGCGGATGGTTGCCAAACCCGATTGGGGCATCCGCACCTTCACCGACGATGGCAAGGACCATTTGGTCAAAGTTGAAAAAGTCGTCGAGAAAGCTTTCGGCGACCTGATCCATTTCCGCGTGTCCGGCCGCCACACCCGCCCGCGCAAAGTGCTGCTCGTGGCCCCGATGTCGGGCCATTATGCGACGCTCCTGCGCTCGACAGTGAAATCATTGATCGTGGATTGCGAAGTCTACATCACCGATTGGCACAACGCGCGCGACATTCCAGTGTCCGAAGGCCAGTTCGACGTCGAGGATTACACCCTCTATCTCGCCGACTTCATGAAGCATCTCGGCCCCGACACCCATGTCATCGCCGTCTGCCAGCCCGCGCCGCTGACGCTCGCCGCCACGGCCTATCTGGCCGAGATTGATCCCGCAGCCCAGCCACGCACCCTGACCCTCATCGGCGGCCCGATCGACCCCAACGCCGCCCCCACCGAAGTCACTGACTTCGGCCACTCCGTGACAATGGGCCAGCTCGAAGAGCTGATGATCCAGCGCGTCGGCTTCAAATACAAAGGTGTCGGCCGCAAGGTCTACCCCGGCCTGTTGCAACTCTCGTCCTTCATCTCGATGAACTCCGAGCGCCACGGTCAAGCTTTCCTCAACCAAATCCAAAGCGTTGCGCGCGGCGAAGCCTCCGACCATGACGCGCATAACCGCTTCTATGACGAATATCTCGCGGTGATGGATATGACAGCGGAATTCTACCTCTCCACTGTCGACCGTGTGTTCAAAAAAGCAGAAATCGCCGCCAATAACTTCACCATCAAAGGCCACAAGGTTGATATCGGCAAAATCACCGATGTCGCGGTGAAAACCGTTGAAGGCGCCAATGACGACATTTCGGCCCCCGGCCAATGTGTCGCTGCGCTGGCGCTCTGCACGGGTCTGCCTGACAGCATGAAAGCCAGCCATCTCGAACCCGGCGCAGGCCACTACGGCATCTTCGCGGGCAAAAGCTGGCGCAACAATATCCGC
>DOOI01000095.1:0-3662 GCA_003512825.1 Paracoccaceae bacterium
GATATTCACCACCCGCCCCCAGCCCCGCGCAATCATCCCCGGCATCGCGGCCTGCATCAGCGCAATGGGCGTCAACATATTTGCATCAATCGCCTTGATAAAATCCTCGCGATCCCAATCACTCCAAAGGCCGGGCGGCGGGCCACCCGCATTGGTCACTAGAATATCGACCCCGCCCGCAGCCGCCAAAACCTTGGCGCGCCCCTCAGGGCTCACGATATCAGCCGCCACAGTCACCACATTCACCTGATGGCGCGCCCGGATCTCGGCGGCCGTTGCCTCCAGCGCCTCTGCCCCTCGCGCATTGAGCACCAAATCCACCCCTGCAGCCGCCAGCGCTTCGGCGCATCCCCGCCCCAGACCCTTTGACGAGGCCGTCACCAATGCGCGTTTGCCCTGAATTCCCAGATCCATTTTTCTCTCCCATGATCGGTTCTGTGCCGACTATTGCGTCATTCGCCGGGATTGTCAGTAGCGGGCTTGTCCGCAAATGGCCCACCCGTTGACCCGCTCCGGTCACAATTCTATCCTATTAAATCCTTGTCCCGCGCGCATGACACGCCCAGAAAGAGATTATGACGACACCCGCAACCCTTCCTGCCTTTACGCTTCAGGTTTTCCGCTCGGGAGACCTCTTGGCGACTCATGGCGCGAATATGGGGGACGGGCTGTCTTTCGCGGCGGAATTGGTGCCAGATGACACCTATGAATTGCGCCCGCACAGCACCTTGCGCCGCTTGGCCCTGCGCGCCGACACAGGCGCCACTTTCCGCATTGCGCCCAGCACGCTCACAGGCCTGCCCGGCGCGCTGATCCATCTCGATAGCTGCCTCACCCTGATGTCTCCCGACGGACAAACCACCGAAGTCATCACTTTGGTCGAAGTAGATGGCGCGGGCGATGTGGCCGAAATCTACGCATTGCCCCTCGCCCCGCTGGTGCCACGCACCACCTACTCCCTTGTCGGCATCGACCGGGAAAGCGCCCGCTCTCGGCTTGCAGCAATCGCCTGCGTCTCCTTCACCGCAGGCACCCAGATCACCATGGCCTCTGGCGCCCAGCGCGCGATCGAAACCCTCGCAATTGGTGACCGCGTACTCACCCGTGACGACGGCCCGCAACCGCTGCGCTGGATCGGCCGCACCACCACCCGCGCAGTGGGCGAAATGGCACCCATCCTGATCACCAAAGGTGCGTTGAACAATTCCGCCGATTTGTTGGTCAGCCCCGAACACCGCCTCTTCATCTATCAGCGCTCCGATGCCCTTGGCGCAGGCCGAGCCGAAGTGCTGGTCCGCGCACGTCACTTGGTCAATGAAACCACCGTGTTGCGCCGCGAAGGGGGCTTTATCGATTATTTCCAGCTGCTCTTTGACAGCCACCAGATCATCTATGCCGAAGGGATTGCCGCCGAGACGATGCTCGTCGATACCCGCACCCGAGCCGCCTTGCCGCCGGAATTGGCCGAAAAACTGGCGCAGTCCTTGCCCGGCCATACCAATCGCCCGCACCTGCAATTCGAGGTGCCCGACGATCTTCTGAACCGTCCCGACGCCGCAGAACTCCTGCGCCGCGCGTCCACCCGCTAAGCCTGCCATTCGCGCGAAACCCAACGCGAGCCGCATTGCCAAGGCCGCGCCAAATCCCTATACGCGCGCTCATGCTCGACACATCCAACCGCGCCCCGCTCCCGCCCGAAATCGCCCGCCGCCGGACCTTTGCGATCATCTCGCACCCCGACGCTGGCAAGACGACTCTCACCGAAAAGTTCCTGCTTTTCGGGGGCGCGATCCAGATGGCGGGTCAGGTCCGGGCCAAAGGCGAAGCGCGCCGCACGCGCTCTGACTTCATGAAGATGGAACAAGACCGGGGCATTTCTGTATCTGCCTCTGCCATGTCGTTTGATTTCCGGCACTTCCGGTTCAATCTGGTCGACACCCCCGGCCACTCCGACTTCTCCGAAGATACCTACCGCACCCTCACCGCTGTTGATTGCGCCGTCATGGTCATTGATGGTGCCAAAGGCGTCGAAAGCCAGACGCGCAAACTGTTTGAAGTCTGCCGTCTGCGCGACCTGCCGATCCTGACCTTTTGCAACAAGATGGACCGCGAAAGCCGCGACGTCTTCGAGATTATCGACGAAATTCAGGAAAACCTTGCGATTGACGTCACCCCTGCGTCTTGGCCCATCGGCATTGGCCGCGATTTCATCGGGGCCTATGACGTGCTCAATGACCGCCTTGAACTGATGGACCGCTCCGATCGAAACCGCGTCGCGGAAACGATTGAAATCAAGGGCCTGTCTGATCCCAAGCTCGAACAATACGTGCCCGCAGACCTGCTTGCCAAGCTGCGCGAAGACCTCGAAATGGCCCGCGAACTCTTGCCCGCCCTTGACCCCCAAGCCGTGCTGGAAGGCCATATGACACCCATCTGGTTTGGCTCCGCGATCAACTCGTTTGGTGTCAAGGAATTGATGGACGGCATCGGCAGCTTCGCCCCCGAACCCCAACCACAACGCGCCGTGCCTCGTCAAATTTCGCCGGATGAACAAGCCGTTACAGGCTTCGTGTTCAAGGTTCAGGCCAATATGGATCCCAAACACCGCGACCGTGTGGCCTTTGTGCGCCTAGCCTCCGGCCACTTCCATCGCGGCATGAAAATGTTCCATGTCCGGTCGAAAAAACCGATGGCCATCACCAACCCGGTGATGTTCCTCGCCGCAGACCGGGAATTGGCCGAGGAAGCTTGGGCAGGCGATATCATCGGCATCCCCAACCATGGCCAGCTTCGCATCGGCGATACCCTGACCGAAGGCGAGGCCATTCGCGCCACGGGCATTCCCTCCTTTGCTCCGGAACTCTTGCAAGGCATCCGCGCCGGCGATCCGATGAAAGCCAAACACCTCGAAAAGGCGCTGATGCAATTCGCCGAAGAGGGCGCCGCCAAAGTCTTCAAACCGATGATCGGCTCCGGCTTTATCGTGGGCGTGGTCGGGCAGTTGCAATTCGAAGTGCTCGCCTCGCGGATCGAGCAGGAATACGGCCTGCCTGTGCGGTTTGAGCAATCGCAATTCACCTCCGCCCGCTGGCTTTCCGGCGCACGGGACGCGGTTGAGAAATTCATCAACATCAACAAACAGCACATCAGCTACGACCATGATGGCGACCCGGTCTACCTCACCCGCTTGCAATGGGACATTGACCGCGTCCAACGCGATCACCCGGAAATCCATCTCAGCAACACCAAAGAAATGATGGCCTGACGACAATGGTGGCGAACCGGATCGATCCGCTCGGCCAGTTCACCACCCTCCCACAGCGCGGCGGCTTCATGGGCAACCGAGGCCGCCTGCACGACCTCAACGGCCAGATCCGCCGCAGCTGGCAGACCAAAGCTTGGATCACCTGCACGCTGCGCGACAAACCGGGCCGTGCCTCGCCCGGCGTGACCCCACCCAATAGCTACACCCGCCTCTTTTTCCTCGATGAATCCGTGGCTTGCGCCGCAGGGCATCGCCCTTGCGCCGAATGCCGCCGTGCCCAATACCGTCTGTTTCGACAGGCGTGGCACTGCGCCCACGGCCCCACGGGCTCGGTCAAAGAGATCGACGCAGCGCTCCACACCGCGCGCCGCCAAGGCCCCTATCAATCCCCCGCCGG
>DOOI01000095.1:3958-4696 GCA_003512825.1 Paracoccaceae bacterium
CCCCCCGCCGCCACGCTTCCAGATGGCGTCTTCATACTCCACGCCGACCAACCCGCCCGATTGAGCGGCGACAGCCTTTACCCCTACGCACATGGCACCTACAGCCCCAAATTGCGCCGACCCATGGGCACGGTCACGGTTCTCACCCCGTCCCCCCTCGTCGCGACCTTCCGCGCAGGCTTCCTGCCCGTGCTGACCCCCGAGGCCGACAGCCCAAACTGGTAAACGCCCCCATCAACTGCGGCGCAGAATTTCCGCCTTCCCTCTGGCCATCCCCGGAATTTACCGCCAGTCTTGTGCCGCGCAAACGAGGAGCCACCGCATGACCATCCCCACCCCCTTTATTTCTTCCTACATGGGCGTCGAAGAGGCGTGGATCGACTACAACGGCCATATGAATATGGCCTATTACAACGTGCTCTTCGACCGCGCCGCTGATGAGGTCTACCCGCTCTTGGGCTTTGGCCCCGACTATATCCAATCCCGCGCCCACACGACCTACACTGCGGAATTTCACATCTGTTACCTGCGCGAATTGCATTTGGGCGACCGCGTCCGCTCCACCTTCCAATTGCTTGACCATGACGCCAAGCGCTTCCACACCTACCAAGAGCTTTGGCACGAAGACGGCTGGCTCGCCGCCACCGGCGAAGCACTCGGCCTGCATATCGACACGTCCGGCCCCCGCGTCGCCCCCTTCCCCGAAGATATCCGCGCCAATCTTGCTGCAATGCAAAC
>DOOI01000095.1:4973-9178 GCA_003512825.1 Paracoccaceae bacterium
ACACCCTCCCCCGCCCCGACCGCGCCGGACGCCACATCGGGATTGCGCGGAAGTGACTGGACTCCCCCCCATGCGCTGCTAGTCTTTGTCGCGATCAATTTTTCCGAGGTCCCAATGCTGTATGAGTATCAAGTCATCCCGGCCCCGACACGCGGCCAAAAAGCCAAAGGGATCAAAGCTCCCGAGGCCCGTTTCGCCTATGTCGTGCAAGAGTTGATGAACCAGATGGCACGAGACGGCTGGGAGTTTCTGCGCGCCGAAACGCTGCCCTCCATCGAACGCTCCGGGCTAACCTCGACGACATCTGTCTACCGCAACCTCCTCGTGTTCCGTCGCCCCGCGACAGGCCAAGAGGTTGCCCCAGCCCCGGAACCGATCGAAACGCCCGAGCCCGAGCCTGAACCCGACCCCGATCTCGAACCGGCCCCCGATCTTGCATCCGAAACCACCGCAACGCCCGAGCCCTCCACGACCCCTCGATAAGCCACTTCAGAACTGTCAACCGCTCTTGGCAAAAAGAAAAACCGCCCCGCCCCCTTCCCCTCGGCGTCATAGGCACTAAACTGCTGGCCTCCGACTCGACAGGTGTATCCATGGCTAAATCCGACCCCTTCGGTTTCGACCTCTCCGTTTCCTCGGCGAAGAAGAAAAACCCACGCGGCCGCCGCTCAATCTCTGGGGCAGTGGAAACATCGCAGCGCGTCTGCGACCACGATGGCTGTCCCGAGGCAGGTCAATATCGCGCGCCCAAAGCCCGCGACGTCACCGACGAATATTTCTGGTTCTGCAAGGATCACGTTCGCGAATATAACCTGAAATGGAATTTCTTCGACGGCACCACCGAGGCCGAGATGAATGCCCAGTTGAGCCGCGACAAGGTCTGGGACCGCCCAACCAAACCGCTTCTCGACCCCGAAGCCCGCGCTTGGGCGCGCCTTGGCATCGAAGACCCCCATCAGGTGCTCGGTCAAAATGCCACCCGCAACCCCGGTCGCAATGCCGGCAGCAATAATGGCCGCAAATTGCCCCCCACCGAGCGGCGCGCCATTGAAGTGCTTGAAGTCAAAGACACCGCAACCAAAGCCGAAGTGCGCGCAGCCTACAAAGCGCTGATCAAAGTGCTTCACCCCGATATGAACGGCGGCGACCGCAGCCAAGAAGAGCAACTCCAGCTCGTCGTCTGGGCATGGGAACAACTCAAAGACAGCCGCAGCTTCAAATAAGGCGCTCCCCCGCAGGGGCAGCGCCTCGCGTTTTGGGTCAGGCTGGCACAAACACCAGCGAAACCCCATTCAGGCAATGCCGCTTGCCTGTTGGCTTGGGCCCATCATCGAAAATATGGCCCAAATGACTGCCGCAGCGGCGGCAATGCACCTCGGTGCGAAGCGAGAAATAGCTGCGGTCTTCTTTTGTCGCGACAGCGCCCGGCAAAGACTGCCAGAACGAGGGCCATCCCGTTCCGCTTTCATATTTTGCCTCTGACGCATAAAGCGGCAAATCACAGCCCCGGCAGGCGAAAACACCGCGACGCTTTTCCGCGTTCAATGGCGATGATCCGGCCCGCTCCGTGCCCTCTTTCCGCATCACCTTATATTCCAGCGCGCTGAGCATCGCTTTCCATTCCGCGTCGCTGCGCGTCACCTCAAAGCCCGCCGCAGACGCCGCGCGCCCATGGACAAGGCCCAGTCCCGCAGCCACAGCAGCCAATGCAGTTCCAGAAAATAAACGACGGTTCATCATCACACTCTCCTCTTCTCCAGACTGCCTAGCGAAATTGCGTTGCCCGCACTAGAAATCCGCACGCAAAGCACGAGGTTGTGACGCGCGCGTGAACATGGGCAAGCGCCAGAGCCGTCGTCCGCCCGGCCCCAAGCCCCTCCACACGCCCCCTACCCCAGAGGATAGTCGACAGCCCCATCCCTCAAAAACGCTGCGTTCTTCTGCGTCAATCAGTCTAAAAAAGCCTGCGAATGTGCCGCGCGCTCTTCCCCTTGCGGCTCCCGGCGATATGTTGCACCAACGACTACGCGTTGGGCCGGAAAACGGTTCCGCGACACGGAACATAGTAACTTATCAGCACGAACGGCGGCGCTCATGGAAATCAACGCGAAACCCACCGAAGAAATTTCAGTCCGCGAAGTCTTCGGCATCGACACCGACATGACGGTCAAGGGCTTTGCCGAGCGCACCGATCGCGTGCCAGAACTCGACAGCACCTATAAATTCGACCCCGACACCACCCTCGCGATCCTCGCCGGTTTTCGCAATAACCGCCGCGTCATGATCCAAGGCTATCACGGTACCGGGAAATCCACCCATATCGAGCAAGTCGCCAGCCGCCTGAACTGGCCCTGCGTGCGCGTCAACCTCGACAGCCATATCTCACGGATTGACCTGATCGGCAAAGATGCCATCAAACTGCGTGACGGCAAACAAGTCACTGAATTCCATGAAGGCATCTTGCCTTGGGCCCTGCGAAACTCCGTCGCCATCGTGTTTGACGAATATGACGCAGGCCGCGCCGATGTGATGTTCGTGATCCAGCGCGTTCTGGAACATGACGGCAAACTCACCTTGCTTGATCAAAACGAGATCATCACCCCTCACCAGAACTTCCGCCTCTTCGCCACGGCCAACACCGTCGGTCTGGGCGACACCACGGGCCTTTACCACGGCACCCAGCAGATCAACCAAGCCCAGATGGACCGCTGGTCGCTGGTCGCCACGCTGAACTACCTCAGCCATGACGCCGAAAGCGCCATCGTTCTGGCCAAGAACCCCCATTACAACACCGAAACAGGCCGCAAAACTGTCAGCCAGATGGTGCATTTGGCCGACCTGACCCGGACAGCCTTCATGAATGGCGATCTCTCCACCGTAATGTCGCCACGCACCGTGATCACTTGGGCGCAAAACTCCGAGATCTTCCGCAATGTCGGCTACGCCTTCCGCCTGACCTTCCTCAACAAATGCGACGAGCTTGAGCGTCAAACCGTTGCGGAATTCTATCAGCGGTGCTTTGGCGAAGAACTCCCCGAAAGCGCTGCAAGCCAAGCGATGAAATAAGCCCGGCTTCGTGCAACCAACCAAAACGGCGGCCTTTGGGTCGCCGTTCTTGTTTCTGCAAGCGCTCAGCGTCGCCCGCCCCCCATGCCAAACGAAAACGGCGACCCAAGGGCCGCCGCTTCCTCGTTTCAAACCAAAACGCCTCAGCCCGCTGCGCGCGCCGCCATCGTGGCCTTGGCCCACCATGCCATGTCGTCCAGCAAGGCCGCCGACGAAGGCGAAATCTGCGCGTCGATATCGGCCAGATTGCCCGAACCGCCAAAGCCCGGATGCACCTGCCAGAACGCACCACCACCGATATGCACCGCGTTCCGCACCGGAACCATCTGCAACTCCACCGCAATCGCGCGCAAATGCTCCAACGCCCGCGCGCCGCCCATCGAGCCATAAGCAATCGCGCCCATCGGCTTTTTCGCCCACTCAACATAGGCTTGGTCCAGCGCGTTTTTCAGCGCGCCCGTGATCGAGTGATTGTATTCCGCGACAACAAAAATATAGCCGTCAAATTCGGCCAGTTTCTTTTGCCACGCCACAGCCACAGGGTCTTGCGACGGGGCCCATGCATTCGAGGCGACTTCATCAAACAGCGGCATTGGGAAATCGCGCAGATCCACGATTTCTGCATCCATGTCACCGCGTGCATCGACCTGCGCTTTCATCCATTGTGCCGGAATATCGGCAAAACGAACCTTCCGCGTTGAACCCACAATAATCGCAATCCGTGCTTTCGTCATTTCTAGCGTCTCCTGATGACTTTATTCCTGAGCCACTAACTGGCGATCCGCAGCCAATTCTCAATTCCACAGCCCTGCGCGCCCCCTGTGCGCCAATGCACCATTCCCCCCCTTGCGGCAAATTGCGCCCCATATCTCTTGCGGAAAAGCTGCGTGTCAGGTCTTTTCTTTCTCTGCGAAACTGGGCAAGGATCGTTCTATGAAAGCACCAAATGACAATCCCGCCGATCCGTTCAAAAAGGCCTTGGCTGAAGCCACCAAGGTCATGGCGAATGACCCGGAACTGACCATCGCCTATTCGGTCGACCCCTCCGGTGTGTCGGGGGATACCATGCGCCTGCCACAAGTGTCGCGCCGCATGACCCGCGACGAGGAGCTTCTCGCGCGCGGCACGGCTGACGCCCT
>DOOI01000095.1:9444-9715 GCA_003512825.1 Paracoccaceae bacterium
GCGGCACGGCTGACGCCTTGGCGCTCTACCGCCGCTATCACTATGGGGAAACCCACGCCAAATACCGCCCCTCCGGCCAAATGGCGCGCGACCTTTATGAAGCCATGGAAACCGCCCGCTGCGAAGCCATGGGCGCGCGCGACCTTCCCGGCACCGCGGTGAATATCGACGCCAAGATCGGCCATGAAGCCACCCGCGCCGGTTACGAGCAAATCACCCAAGCCGCAGACGCCCCATTGGCAACCGCAGCGGGCTACTTGATCCGCCACCT
>DOOI01000003.1 GCA_003512825.1 Paracoccaceae bacterium
ATCGGGTAGCCGTCCATCGCAGTGGCAATTGCCGACGGCGCGCCCGGAATATTAAGCAAAATCGCCGTCCGCGATCCGCCATACACCCCGCCCATATAGATCCCGATCATCAGCGAAATCGCCGGATAGACATCCCAAGAAAAGGTGAATGAAATCAGGATCGACACCGCCATCGTCACCGAAAGTCCGGGGATCGCCCCCACATAGACCCCGGCAAATGTGCCAATTCCCACCAAAAGCAGCAGGTCAAACTGGGTGAAAACCGTCAAAAAGGCCCAAAACGCGTCCATTATCTTGCGCCTCCCTGCATCAGGTTTCGAAACACCTGAATAATCTCTGCCTCAGGCACCACACCTGCTGGCATCAGCACCGTAAAGACGATCCGGAAAATCAGCCAAATCACCAGCAAACTCGACAGCGCCACCGTGACCACCCATAGCCAGCCCCGCCCCGACAATATCTTGATCGCAGCGATCAAAAACGCCGCCGAGGTCGGCAAAAACCCCAAAGGCTTAAGCGCCAGCCCATAAGCCACCAGCAGGCCCGCAAAAATGATCACCGTCTTCGGCAAAATGTCCCGCGCCACCGTCTCCCCCGCCACCAGCGGTCGAGCCCATGTTGCGCGCAGCACCATCAGCGCCGCCACCACCATGACAGCCGTCGTCGCCATTGGCACCGACCCCGGCGCAGACAAGGCCTCAAACCCGGAAATCCCATAAGCGCTCCACAAAAGCGTCAAACTGCCACCGAGCAACACCAGCGTGAAAATCCGCTCACCCGGTCGGCGCTGATTGTCATAGCCGCCCGGCGTTGCATCCGATGTGCCATCGTGGTGGTCAGGTTCTATCGTGGACATGGCTTTCCCCCTTGGCAGGCTTTCCCGACCCGCCCCATAAAAAAGGCGCCGCTCTTCGCAATGGAAGTGCGGCGCCCCGATCTCACACCCTGCGGTGTTTACTTGGTCGGACGCGCGATCCCAAAGGCTTCTGGCGAAGCTTTGGTCAGCCCGGCATCTTGCAACAGCCATGTGGTGCCCTGCTGCCACTTGGCGAGGAAGGCGTCCGCTTCGGCACCAGAGATACCCATCATGGTAAATCCACGGTTGTCCATCAACTCGACAAACTCAGGCGCCTTCGCACCCTCTGCATAGGCCGCGGCCAGCTTGGCCACCACGTCATCCGGTGTGCCCTTCTTGACGAAGACGCCAAAGAACGGCCCCCAAGGCAGGAAGGCCTCATAGCCTGCGTTGAACGATGTCACGATCGGAGCATCGGGCAACTTGGCATTCGAAGCCACATCAAACACCGCCAGCGGCTTCATCGTGCCAGCGCGAACACCTTCAATCGCCGCACCCAACACAGCCGGCATCACATCAATCGCCCCGCCCTGCAGCGCGGTCAGCGCAGGACCATCGCCATCATAAGGCACGGCAATCACATCCAGCTTGCCTTCCACTGTGTTGATCATCGCAGTGATAACCGAAGGCAGACCCCCTGGGCCAGTTGCGCCAAAGCGCACTTCGCCGGGATGCTCTTTGATATAGGCCATCATGCTTGCGTAATCATCAAACGGCGCGTCAGGGCGCGCAACCAGCATGGGCGTGCCCCGTGCCAACAGGCTCACTGGCACGAAATCGCTATAGTCTTTGTCGCCAAGGCCCATGACCTTGTAAAGCAGCGGATTTTCCGCGCCCATCAGGACGGTGTAACCGTCAGCATCCTGATCGGCCACGTGGTTCAACGCAATCGCGCCCACGCCGCCTGTCATGTTCTGCATGACAACAGTGCCGCCCAAGATCTTCTCGGCATGCGGCGTCACCGAACGCATCACCGTATCGGTGGACCCACCGGCACCCCATTGAATGATGCCCTGAATTTCCTTCGCCGGATAGTCCGCCGCAACCGCGCCCGATACTCCCAGCACAAGCGCGGAAACCGCGCCAAATACGAAACGTTTCATGATATTCCTCCCGTTTTCCAATCCCGAGCGCCCGTCACGGCTCGCTGATTGCGCCAGACAATCCCCCGAAGCCGCGATAACGTCAAATAACAAAAATGCTCTCTGATTAACTTGATGTTATTTTTGCGATGCCCAGCCTATCCAATCACATCTGGTCACCTTGCCCAATACTTATGAGCCTCCGTCAATTCTTTTCGGAACTGCTTGATACCAAACTCCGCGAAATTCGACAGCACCCGGTCCTTTTTCGTGGCCACGTAAATCTTTACCCGCACATCCTCCACCAAGGGCCGCCGCACCAGCCCCGGCATGTAAACCTCTGCCACAGAAAACTCGTCAATCAACGCCACCCCCAGCCCATGGCGCACAAGGCTCACCACTGTCTGGGCAAACCGCCCCCGCATTGCATGGCGCAACTCCACCCCGGCTTCCCGAAATGGCCGCGCGATAATCGCGCCATAAGGATCACTCGTATCACCCCCGACCAGCGGCTCACCCCGCAAATCATGGATCGACACCGCCTCCTGCACTGCCAGCGCATGCCCCTCTGGCAAAATCGCCACAATCTGCCCCTCTACCAACTCCCGGTTCTCGATGCCGGGATTGCGAACCGGCGATGACATCACCACAAACTCACCACGCTCCAACAGTAAATAATCCGCCGTCTCTTCGATCTTGAGAATGTTGAGATCGATAAACAGGTCTGGATAGCGCCCGCGGATCGTGCGGATCGCACGCGCGGCAATGAATTGCGCCACTGACGGGGCCGAGGCAAAGGCCAGTTGCACATTCTCCCCCTTCTGCAAGGACGAAAGCGCCACCTGCAGGTTTTCCACCCCTTTGTAGACCTCCCTTATCTGGTCAAACACCGCCCCCGCTTCCACGGATGGCACAAACAATCCCGCCCTGCGCTCAAACAGCCGCAGCCCCAGCGACTCCTCGGTATGCTTGATCAAACGGCTGATCCCCGGCGCCGACACCCCCAGATGCTCCGCAGCCCCATTAATCGTTCCCCGCAGCATCACGGCGCGGATCACCTCGATTTGCCTTAGCGTAATCTCTCGCATTGCAGCGCCCCCCACCTCGCTTCGCATCTGCGCCCCATATTAACCTCATGTTATACAGAGCGCGAAATGAGTAATTGACGTTAATGGACAAATTCCATGACCTCCGGTCAAGGGAGTTTACCATGACCGCACCCACGGATCTCATCGTCATCGGCTCTGGCGCCGCAGGGCTTGCCGCCGCCGTCACGGCGGCCCATCTCAAGCTCTCGGTCACCGTGTTGGAAAAAACCGATGTCCTCGGCGGCACCTCCGCATGGTCGGGTGGCTGGATCTGGTGCCCGGGCAATCCCCATGCCACCCGCGCAGGCCTGACCGACACCCATGATGCGCCGCGCCGCTATCTTGCCGCCCTCTTGGGCAATTTCTACACCCCCGAGCGCGTCGAAGCCTTCCTCGAAAGCGCCCCAGATATGATCACCTTCTTCGAGCGCTACACCGCTCTCCAATTTGACGGCGGCTTTCCCATCCCCGACACCTACGGCCACCTCCCCGGAGCCGGCACCGGCGGACGCTCTGTCATCGCCAAACCCTTCGACGGGCGCGCCTTGGGTCCAGCCCTGCGGTTGCTGCGCCGCCCACTGCGCGAAACCAGCTTTCACGGCATGACAATCCAAGCCGGAGCAGACCTGCGCGCGTTCATGTCGATGACCCGTTCCTTTTACGCCTTCACCCATGTGACGGCACGCATCCTGCGCCACCTGCGCGACCTCGCGCTGCATGGCCGTGGCACAGATCTGCGAAACGGCAACGCCTTGATCGCCCGCCTCATGCGCTCCGCTCTCGATTGCGGCGTGACCCTGCACACCAACACTACGGTCTCCCACCTCGCCCTAGATCCTTCCGGCGCAATTTCAGGCGTCACACTGGACGATGGTCGCACCCTTCCCGCCCGCGCTGTTCTCATCGCCACAGGCGGCTTTTCGCAAAACCCCGACTGGCGCGCCCAATATTTCCCCCACGCGCCCCAACACCACAGCCTCGCCGTGCCCAGCGCCACCGGCAGCGGCGCAGCCCTCGCCCTTGCCGCCGGAGCGGCCCTCGACACGCACCAAGATCAGCCTGCCGCGCTCTGCCCGGTCTCCCTCGTGCCCTATCCCAATCATCCGCCCGCGCCGTTTCCCCATATCATCGAACGCGGCAAACCCGGCATCATCGGCGTACTCGCCTCTGGAAAACGGTTTTGCAACGAGGGGTTAGGCTACCACGACTATGTCACAGCCCTGCTCGCCGCGACACCCGAAGGCCAAGAGGCGCGTTCTTGGCTGATCTGCGATCATCGTTTTCTGCGCCGCTATGGCTTGGGCATGGTGCGCCCCGCCCCCCTGCCTTGGAAGCCCCTCGCGCGCATGGGCTACTTGAAAACCGCCACCACCCTACCCGCACTCGCCACGCTCTGCGGAATTGACCCCGCAGGCCTCACCGCCACACTCACCCAATGGAACCGCACAGCCCAACACGGCGAAGACCCCGAGTTTGGGCGCGGCACCACAGCCTATATGCGCTTGCAAGGCGACGCTGAACATCGCCCCAATCCCTGCGTCGCCCCGCTCACCAAGCCCCCTTACTTCGCCGTCGAAGTCATTCCGGGCAGCTTCGGCACCTTCTGTGGCCTGCGCGCCGACGGGCATGCACGCGCCTTACGTGCCGACGGCAGTGTTATCCCCGGCCTTTATGTAGCAGGGGCCGACGCCGCCTCACCCTTCGGTGGCTTCTACCCCGCAGGCGGCATCAACCTCGGCCCAGCCCTCACCTTCGGCTACCGCGCCGCCCACCACCTCGCCAAACAGCCTCGCCCCATCTGAACACCCCACGCGCCAATCCCCCATCCAACCCGCACCCAGCATCCCCACCCTTCTCGCCAACCCCTACATCGCCCCCGCACCCCACAACCTCACCTCCCAAAAACACCCCATCCAACCCGCACCCAGCATCCCCACCCTTCTCGCCCGACCACCCGACCTTCCGCTTCCCACCCTTCACCGCCACCCCCACATCTCACACCCCTGCACCACACAACCTCCCCTCCCCCAAACACCCCATCTACCCCGCACCCAACATCCCCACCCTTCTCGCCCGACC
>DOOI01000034.1:0-7521 GCA_003512825.1 Paracoccaceae bacterium
CAATCGGTCTTTCACGCTCAAATGGCCGAGGAAGCAGGGTATTTCCGCTTTGATGATGTGGCCAATACCATGTCCGACAAAATGGTCTCGCGGCATCCCCATGTTTTTGGTCCTGAATCGCGGGAAAAAACAGCTGAACAACAAACTGCGGATTGGGAAAAGATAAAGGCCACCGAGCGCGCGGGGAAAACACAAAATGGCGTGCTTGATGGGGTGGCTCTTGGGCTGCCAGCCCTGATGCGCGCGGTCAAATTGCAGAAACGTGCCGCACGCGTTGGCTTTGACTGGCCTGATGATGGGCAGGTCCTTGCCAAACTGACCGAAGAGATTGCCGAATTGAAAGACGCGCGTCAAAATCTTAGCTCCGATGATGTCGAAGACGAATTCGGCGATCTCTTGTTTGTTATGGCCAACCTTGCCCGGCATTGGGGCATCGACCCCGAAGCTGCTCTTCGGCGCGCCAATACGAAATTTACGCGACGCTTTCACCATATAGAAACTCGCCTCGCCGCACTTGGCAAACCCCCCGAGCAATCAAATCTAGATGAAATGGATGGGTATTGGAACGAGGCGCGGGCCTCTGACCGGGCTGCACGGGCCGGAAAATTATCTGAGTAAAATATTCAGGTATTGACTTGAGTGTTTTTGTCGGAAATATGGAGGCAGAAAACAAACCGCAGCCGGAGATTTCGATGCGTCCCTTTGCCCTCTCTGCCCTCCTCCTTGCGAGCACCTCACTGCCCGTACTCGCAAATGAGGTGAACATTTACTCCTATCGTCAGCCAGAGTTGATCAAACCTCTGACCGATGCTTTCACCGCAGAAACAGGAATTGCCGTAAACGTTGCCTATCTAGAGAAGGGCATGGTCGAGCGGCTGGTCGCAGAAGGCAACCGCTCCCCTGCCGATTTGGTGCTGACAGTCGATATCGCCCGCTTGGCCGAAATCGTAGAGGCCGGGGTTACGCAACCCGTCGAAAGCGACGTGCTCAAAGCAAATGTGCCAGAAATATACCACGATCCCGCCAATCATTGGTGGGGGCTGACCAGTCGCGCGCGCATTATTTACGCCTCGAAAGACCGTGTCGCACTGGGTGAAATCACCACCTACGAAGATCTGGCTGATCCCAAATGGAAAGGCCGCATTTGCACTCGCCCGGGCACCCATGCCTATAACGTTGCCTTGGTCGCGGCTGTGCTGCATCATCTGGGCGCAGACGACACGAAAACTTGGCTCGAAGGCGTCAAAGCCAATCTCGCCAAGAAACCAGAGGGCAACGACCGCGGCCAAGTTAAATCCATTTGGGCTGGCGAATGTGACATTTCCCTCGGCAATACGTATTACATGGCCGAAATGCTGAAAGACCCTGAACAGACGGCTTGGGCAGACTCTGTCCGGATCGAGTTTCCCACATTCAAAGATGGGGGCACCCATGTGAATATCTCTGGGGTCGCGATGACCAAATCCGCGCCCAATCAAGAAAACGCGCTGAAGATGATGGAGTTCCTTACCTCCCCAGCCGCCCAAAAGATCTATGCTGAAGCAAATGCCGAATATCCCATCACACCCGGTGTGGAACCGGACGAGCTGGTAAAGAGCTGGGGAGGCTTTACCGCAGATACGGTCAATCTGATGGAGCTGGCAAAGCTGCGTCCAGCAGCGCTGAAACTGATTGAAACCGTTGATTTTGATGGCTAATTTTAGATGATAGCCCGCCACACCAATTATGTGTGGCGGGCTTCATTCTCGCCATTTCAGCGTGAAGCGCAGCGCTCACTCTGGACAGTCCGCGGGGTTAAGTGCACGGTCTTTCTTGCAAAAATGAGGAAGCACCATGGCCCCGCGCAAGATCATCATCGATACAGATCCCGGCCAAGATGATGCTGTCGCCATCCTGCTAGCCTTGGCCAGTCCCGTCGAGCTTGACGTAATTGGCATTACCTGTGTGGCTGGCAATGTGCCACTTCACCTGACCACGCTTAATGCGCGAAAAGTTTGTGAACTTGCTGGTCGCCCAGATATCTCAATCTTTGCGGGTTGTGATCGCCCTCTTGGGCGCGATCTGGTCACTGCCGAACATGTGCATGGGAAAACTGGTCTCGACGGGCCAACCCTTCCCGAGCCGCGAATGACGCTTCAAGCTCAACATGCCATTGATTTCTTGATCGAAACCCTGCGCGTTGAGCCGCCCGGCACCGTTACGATTTGTCCACTTGGGCCATTAACCAATATCGCAATGGCTTTTGAAAAGGCTCCTGACATCATCTCTCGTGTGCAAGAAATCGTGCTGATGGGCGGAGCCTATTTTGAAGTTGGTAACATTACCCCCGCAGCAGAGTTCAACATCTTTGTAGATCCTCAGGCCGCCCACATCGTTTTTCGCTCGGGTGTGCCGCTCACAGTTGTGCCGCTTGATGTAACCCACAAAGCGCTGGTGACCAAAGCCCGCAATGACGCGTTCCGAGCTCTTGGCACACCTGTGGGCATCGCTGTCGCTCAAATGACCGATTTTTTCGAGCGTTTCGACAAAGAAAAATACGGAAGCCCCGGTGCCCCGCTTCACGATCCCTGCGTCACCGCATTTCTGCTTGCACCACACCTTTTTTCGGGGCGCTTCATCAACGTTGAGATCGAAACCCATTCAGAATTGACCATGGGCATGACTGTCGCCGACTGGTGGCGGGTCACTTCTCGCCCTCCAAACACTCTTTTCCTCAACCAAATAGATGCGGATGGATTTTTTGATCTCTTAACAGAAAGGTTGGCCAAGCTGTGACCGCACTCCACCTTTGCGGCACCGCAGACGCCTCTCGTCTTAGCGCCCTTACCGCTCAATATGATCTGGAAATGGGCGTTTCACGCAACGATGAAGAGCGGCGAGCCGCATTTGCCCCCTTGCTGGATGGCTCTCCTCATGGCGCCGTTTGGCTTTTGGGGCCTAAAGTCAGCCCCGTTGGCTTTGCAGCATTTTCTTTTGGTTGGTCGCCAGATGTATCTGGATTGATTGGCCGTTTGGAAACGCTGTGGATCAGGCCCGGAGTACGCGGGCGCGGCATGGCGGGGGAAGTTCTTGTGGCCATGGGCAAATCCCTTGCAGAACATGGCGTGTGTCAGTTGTCGGCCTATATCCCAGTCGCTGCAGAGCGTCTGTTTATCCGATCTGGATTTATAGCCGCCGATGACGGACGGTTGATGCAGACCCGCCTTTGATCAGCCTTCATTCGACGGAAAGAAACCATGCCTTTCGCCAATTTTGACACCAGCTATCAATCCCTTCCAGAGCGGTTTTACACTCGGCAGATGGCGGCTCATGCGCCCGCACCAAAACTGATTGTCTTTAATGAAACGTTGGCTTCGACACTTGGAATTGATGCACATGACCCGGAGGTCTTGGCGAGGGTTTTCTCCGGTAACGAGGTTCCTGAAGGGGCAACTCCGATGGCTCAAGTTTATGCTGGGCATCAATTTGGCAATTTCTCACCTCAGCTTGGTGACGGACGAGCGCTCCTTATTGGTGAAATAGTCACTCCGACAGGTGCGCGATTGGACCTCCAGCTCAAGGGGTCTGGTCGCACGCCCTACTCTCGGTCGGGCGATGGCAAGGCGTGGCTTGGGCCCGTTCTGCGTGAATACCTTTTGTCAGAGTTCATGCATGCCGCAGGTGTTCCGACGACGCGCGCTTTGGCGGCTGTCACGACAGGTGAAACCGTCCTGCGTGAGCGCCCTTTACCCGGCGCGATCCTTACGAGAGTTGCGTCCTCGCATATTCGGGTCGGTAGTTTTGAATATTTCGCGGCGCGGCGCGATTTTGACGGATTGCGTGCACTCTATACCTATACGCGCGACCGCCATTATCCCGGGAGTAAGACCCCTTTTGAAATGCTTTCCGAAGTCATCACCCGTCAAGTATCGCTTGTCGCCAAATGGATGGGTTTGGGATTTATTCATGGCGTCATGAATACAGACAACACAACTCTCTCGGGCGAAACCATTGATTATGGACCTGCGGCCTTCATGGAGGCTTATCATCCCGATACCTTGTATTCCTCGATCGACCAATTTGGGCGCTATGCTTTCTCAAACCAATCCAAGATTATCGTTTGGAATATTGCTCAATTGGCCTCTGCTCTCTTAGCCCTAGAGGATAACCCAGAGGCCGAATTGCCAAAGTGGCAAGCATTGATTGAGGCAATGCCCGCACAGATGGAGGCCGCCCGCGTCAAAACCTTTGGGCGCAAGATTGGTTTGTCGGCAGCTACATCAGAAGATGCCGCCCTTATCGACGGGTTGCTGGCAGCGATGGCGAAGGGCCAAGCAGACTTTACCAATACGTTCCATGCTTTGACCAAAAACGCAAAACCACGCGATCAGTTCTTGGAACCTCGATTGTTCGATGAATGGCAAATTACGTGGCAGAAGAGATTGTCGCAGGAGGCTGATCCCATTGCTTGCATGGAGGCTGCGAACCCTTATCTTGTGCCGAGAAATCACCGGGTTGAAGAGGCGATCCAAGCGGGAAAAGTCGGAGACTATGGACCATTTCACCGCCTTTTGAAGGCAATCTGCGCGCCATACAGCGAGGCACAGGAGTTCGCCGACTTAACGACCCCTGCGACCGATGAAAATGCAGTCCGACAAACCTTCTGTGGCACCTAAGGGCTATTTGCCCAATGCCTCAGTTTCTTGCGCGGCTAGCTCCGCCGCTTTTCGCTCAACCTGTTCGACAATGTGGTTCACCATCTGATCATTCGTGATCTTATGGCTTTGCTTGCCGGCCAAATATACCATCCCGGCACCATTGCCGCCGCCGGTGAAACCAACGTCCGTCATCAATGCTTCGCCCGGACCATTCACGACACAGCCAATTATGGAAAGGCTCATGGGCGTTTTGATATGCTCTAGCCGTTTTTCCAGTGCCTCAACCGTCTTGATTACGTCAAACCCCTGACGGGCGCAGGACGGACACGAAATAATGTTAACGCCGCGATGCCGAAGACCTAGGGATTTCAAGATCTCATAGCCGACCTTCACTTCTTCAATGGGATCGGCCGACAGCGACACGCGAATAGTATCTCCGATACCCATCCATAAAAGGTTTCCTAAACCAATCGCCGATTTAATGGTGCCAGACGTCAATCCACCAGCTTCGGTAATGCCCAAGTGAATCGGAGCATCGGTTATATCTGCGAGTTTTTGATATGCTGCCGCTGCCATGAAAACATCTGACGCTTTGCATGAGATTTTGAATTCGTGAAAGTCGTTATCCTGCAAAAGCTTGATGTGATCCAATCCACTTTCGACCATAGCGTCAGGAGTAGGTTCGCCGTATTTCTCCAAGAGATGTTTTTCCAATGATCCCGCATTCACCCCAATGCGAATGGAACAATTGTGATCACGCGCTGCTTTGATAACTTCGCGCACCCGTCTTTCATCGCCGATATTCCCGGGGTTTATCCGAAGACAGGCTGCTCCCGCTTCGGCCGCCTCGATGCCGCGACGATAGTGAAAATGGATATCAGCGACGATTGGCACCGGGCTTTCGCGAACGATTTCTTTGAGCGCCCGCGCCGAGTCTTCATCTGGGACAGAAACTCGGACTATGTCTGCTCCAGCATCTGCCGACCGTTGGATTTGCGCGATTGTGCCTTTGATATCCGTTGTCAGCGTATTGGTCATTGTCTGCACCGTAATGGGTGCATCGCCGCCTACGGGCACATTGCCCACCATGATCTGACGGGATTTGCGGCGATAGATATTCCGCCAGGGGCGAATGTGATTCAAGGACATAGAAGCGCTTTCAGCATGCAAATGTTATTTCTAACATATGCATTTGGCCGTGATGAGGCAATCGCGCCAAAGCAGGAAATCGACAGCGCTATTCGTTTGACGATCCAGCGATCTGGGCTTCGGCAACGGTGCGCGCAAGATCTTGGTCTGCAGTTGGATCCGCCAAAGCGTATGTCTGCGTAAGGCTTTCAACCGACAGAGCCAAATTCGAAGTTACAGTCCCTTTTGGCCCGACCGGACCAAAATGCTTACCATTGACTGCAAAATAGATTGCACCGGATTCACCAACACGAAGTGTGGCAGGCTCCTCTAGCGAAGGCACGGGCCATTTATCTCCGGCCTCCATGATTCCTTCAAAAATCACACTGCCATCGGCAGAACGGACCCGCACCCAAGCCGGACGCACAGCAACCAGTTGCAGCTCTGGCATTGGGCCATCATTGACTTGAGGAAACGCAGAGCTCGCAGGTGGGACGCCACCAATCTGATCAGGCTGAGCAATTTGCGTTGAAGCAAACGTCCCCAAAGTGTCAGGATTAAGCGTCGATATCGGGGCATCGCGAGCCACCAACACTGGAACATCTAGCGCTTGCGGACGATAGATCCGATCAAGTGCGTCGGTGGGAGGATTAAAGACCCCAGTCCCAGCTTGGCTTTGGGCAGTAATCGTGTCCTGCGGTGCGCCGTTCGCTGATTGCGTTGCTTGAGCCAGTGGGTCGAGGTTGGACAACACGCTTGGAATGTTCTCGACCGGCGCGAATTTCACGCGCTGAACTTCGTTCAAGACTGTCCAGCCGCCAAAACCCAAGGTTCCGATCAGTCCGACCAGAACGAACATTGACCCGATCGCACCGGGCTCCACGCGGGCAAACCAGCTCTCACGGGCAGGAATAAATGGGGTGGCGGGCATAGCAATCGGATCGCGATCCGCCGGAAGAACTCGGGCGTGTTTACGCACCGACGACGCTTCGGCCGACATACCATGCGCTAATGAAAACCCACTCTCACGGCAAAACTGCGCGAAAGACTCGTCTGGGTTGAGCCCAAGATAGCGCGCATAGGACCGAACATAACCAGCAATAAACCCGGGCGTATCAAACGCGCCGGGATCGCAATTTTCTATGGCAGCGATGTAATTCGCACGGATACGAAGCTCGCGCTGCACATCCAAGAGAGACTTTCCAAGGGTTGCACGCTCGCCACGCATGATGTCGCCAAGGCGCACCTCAAAATCGTCAAACCCTTTCGGCTTGACCTCTTCTGCTTCTGGAGTGCGCGTAACCCAGCGTTTAATCATCTGCCTGCCCCAATCCCAACGCTCAATCACAATCTCTCGATTCGGATTGTCCCTTTTTCTTGATCCTAAAGTATCACAGAGCAAGGGGTTTTGCAGGAAAATCAAAATCATCCAGCCATTTCGGCACGATTTAGCGCACAGGCGGCCCACAATTGATCCATGGCTCGCACCAATGTCTCGATTTCAGAACTACCGTGCACTGGCGAAGGGGTAAAGCGCAGGCGCTCGGTGCCTCGAGGAACCGTTGGGTAATTGATCGGCTGAACATAGATACCAAACCGCTCCAAAAGCATATCCGACAGCTTTTTGGTATGAACGGGGTCTCCTACAATCACAGGCACAATATGCGATCCATGATCAATGATTGGCAGACCCATTCCCTTAAGGCGCAGCTTTAGTTTTGCGGCTTGTTCTTTATGTTCATCGCGCAGTTTTTGG
>DOOI01000034.1:7810-8012 GCA_003512825.1 Paracoccaceae bacterium
AGTTTTTGGCCTGCGGCTGTCTTTAGAAAAGCGACACTGGCCGCCGCACCTGCAGCAATCGCAGGCGGCAAAGACGTCGTGAAAATGAAACCCGGAGCGTAGGAGCGCACAGCATCTACCATCTTGGAGCTTGCTGCGATGTAGCCGCCCATTACACCATAGGCTTTCGCCAAGGTGCCGTTGATGATGTCGATCCGGTGCA
>DOOI01000034.1:8294-8426 GCA_003512825.1 Paracoccaceae bacterium
GTTGATGATGTCGATCCGGTGCATGAGGTTGTCACGCTCCGCAACCCCTGCCCCGCGCGCACCGTACATTCCAACCGCATGGACCTCATCGATATAAGTCAATGCGCCAAATTCATCGGCAAGATCGCAAAT
>DOOI01000034.1:8732-10101 GCA_003512825.1 Paracoccaceae bacterium
CAAAATCGCCATCCATCGAATAGACCGATTCAAAAGCGATCAGCTTGGGCGTTGCCGGATCATCCGCTTCCAGCTTGGCCCGCAAATCGGAAATATCGTTGTGCTTGAAGATGCGCTTGGCTCCGCCATTCCGACGGACGCCTTCAATCATCGACGCGTGATTCAACGCGTCTGAGTAAATGATAAGACCGGGGAAAAGCTTTGGAAGCGTCGACAGTGTCGCGTCATTGGCGATATATGCAGACGTGAAAAGCAACGCGGCTTCTTTGCCATGCAGGTCAGCAAGCTCGGCTTCTAAGCGTTTGTGAAACACGGTTGTGCCCGAGATGTTTCGCGTGCCCCCCGAGCCCGCACCAGTCGCGTCCAAAGCCTCGTGCATTGCTGCCAATACCACAGGGTTTTGCCCCATTCCGAGGTAATCGTTACCGCACCAAACTGTAACCGGAGCTTCGCTGCCATCATCACGCCGCCATGTCGCATGGGGAAATTGGCCCTTCTTGCGCTCGATATCTATGAACGTCCGATAACGGCCTTCTTCGTGCAGTTTGCTCAGGGCTTGGTCCAGATGGGCGTTAAAATCCATCGACATTCCTCCAGTTCGCAGACTGCCACCAAAGATGTGGCGCAGCCATATATTCAAGTTTGATGTTGGATATAATCCGTTCGCTCGCAGGGCAACAGGTAACAGATTGCCACGGGGTCGCATTTGACCTGCATCAACTCTTCTGGACAGCACCCGTTGGCCTGCTAGGCTTCGAACAAGCGGGTATGAAGTAAGGGAAATAACATGAGCCTAGATGCCATTCTGTCTCGAATTGATGATCAAATGGATGACGCGGTAGAGCGCCTTCTCGAGCTTTTGCGGATTCCGTCCATTTCGACTGATCCAGCATTTAAGCCCGATGTTGATCGCGCCGCCGATTGGATGGTGGAAGCACTCAAGAGTTTAGGCGCAGAAGCCTCGAAGCGCCCAACCACGGGACATCCGATGGTTGTTGGGCATCTCGGTGAGGGAAAGCCTCATCTTTTGTTCTATGGACACTATGACGTTCAACCCGTTGATCCGCTTGCGCTTTGGCACAAAGACCCCTTCGATGCCTCTATTGAAGAAACGTCCAAAGGCAAAGTTATCCGCGCGAGAGGTGCCGCTGATGACAAGGGCCAGCTGATGACCTTTGTCGAGGCCTGTCGCGCGATTATTGCGGAGCATGGGAAACTGCCCTGCAAGATCACCTTTTTCTTCGAAGGAGAGGAGGAATCAGGTTCGCCCTCACTTGTGCCCTACCTCGAAGAGTTTGGCGCAGAGTTGAAGGCTGATCTGGCACTTATCTGCGACACAGGCCTTTATGATCGTGACACCCCTGCCATC
>DOOI01000034.1:10385-14138 GCA_003512825.1 Paracoccaceae bacterium
CCCCCCCTGCCATAACCACGCAATTGCGAGGGCTCTTGGGCCTAGAAGTAACCGTAACAGCCCCTGAGATGGACTTGCACTCCGGCATGTATGGCGGGATCGCCATGAACCCCATCCGCGTACTTTCAAAAGCCTTGGGTGCGTTACATGACGACACGGGACGCATTACCTTGGAAGGGTTTTACGATGATGTGCCCGAATTACCTGATACGGTTCGGGCACAATGGCAGAACTTGGCTTTCGATCATGCACGTTTCTTGGGAGATGTTGGCTTATCTATTCCTGCGGGCGAGCAGGACAGAACGCCTTTGGAGATGATCTGGTCGCGCCCGACGGCAGAAGTAAACGGCATTTGGGGCGGCTACATTGGAGATGGGTTTAAGACCGTGCTCCCTTCCAAAGCCTCTGCCAAGGTGTCGTTCCGTTTGGTCGGACAACAAGACCCAGAAAAAATTCTAGCTGCATTCAAAAAGCACATGCTCACTTTTCTGCCTGACGATTGCAAAATCGACTATCCACATGAAAAAGGCAGCGGTGCCAGCGTGATGCGGCTTGATAATCCGGCATTTGAAAAAGCGCGAAAGGCGATTTCCGCTGAATGGCCACGCCCTGCGGTGTTTGCAGGATGCGGCGGATCGATCCCGATTGCCGGCCATTTCCAAGACCTCTTGGGAATGGATGTGGTTCTTGCGGGATGGGGAAATGATGATGACCTGATCCATTCGCCAAACGAGAAATACGATCTGCGCTCATTCCACCTCGGCACCCGGTCTTGGGCGCGGGTCATCATGGCTTTGGCAGAATGATCCCGGGCTTCAAAGATGCCGTTTGGCAAGGACCGGAAGGGGCGATTGCCTATAGCTCTGCTGGACGTGGAGAGCCCATCTTGCTCCTGCATGGCTTTCCGCAAAACAGAGCAATGTGGGCGAAGATAGCACCGCGATTGGTGGAGGCAGGCTTTTGCGTCGTTGCGCCCGATTTGCGGGGATATGGTGCATCACATAAGCCATCGGCGCTTGAGGACTATTCGTTTCGGGCGATGGGGCGCGACATGGCTGGGTTGATGGCTGACTTGGGCCATGGCTCCTACCATTTGGTGGGGCATGACCGCGGCGCACGCACAGCGCATCGAATGGCTTTAGATGATAGGATGGATCAGATCGCGTCGCTGACGCTGATGGATATAATTCCAACGCATCTATTGCTCGATCAACTTTCACGGAACGTAGCAAAGGCCTATTACCATTGGTTTTTCCTGGCTCAGCCTGCTCCGTTTCCGGAAACTATGATCGGGCATGACCCGGACGCGTATTTCGAGAGTTGCCTCTTGGGTTGGGGCGCTGCGCGAATTGAAGATTTTGCGCCGGAACAAATGGCCGCCTATCGTGCAGCATGGCGAGACCCTGAGACCATCCGAGGCATGTGTGCGGATTACCGAGCCGCTTTGGAAATAGATTTTCATTTTGATAGCAACGACTTAAAGAGAACTGTTGATGTTGCATCCTTGGTTTTGTGGGGCGCCGATGGCGCTATGGGCAAAGCCTATGATGTCGCCAGCACTTGGGCTGATCGACTGAGCAAAATGGACGCAAAAGGCATTCCAGGTGGGCATTTCTTTCCTGACACGGCGCCCGAGCAAACCGCAGAGGCTTTAGTAGAATTTATTCGATCAACGCCCCTGCATCAGATTTCTACGCGCTAGGGGTTAAATCACTCCATTAAACCGCTCTGGCAGCTGAAATTGCAAAGGATAATCGGGGCGATCAAATTCGTAGAACCCGGTCTCTCCGCGCGCCTTGAAGCTACGATGCATCTTTTTGCGATAGGGCCGCATATCGAAGCCTTCGACCTGCTCTAAGTCAGCAAAGGCGTCAAATTCGGCGCGATCTTCGCCGCGTGCTTCTACAAACCAATGTCGCCCAATCGAGGCTTCTTTCACCGAAGCGCCCGTCGCTACGGTGACGGCATTGCGGGCATTCATTGTCTCTACATAGTTTGGAAAGTCGCAGAATTTCAGGTGAAACAGATAGAGATGATCAGGCGTATGCAGCTTTGGATATTGCGTGAAATGCCCGCCACGCGCGATTTTCGTGCCTGTGGAGATGATGCTGGGCTTTGAGTAATGTGGCGCGAGACGGACATGTCGACGGGGGCCGATAATTGTGTCGGAAATCGCTTCAGGCTCGATATCGATGCGGTGCACCACCTCTAACCCTAACGGGGTGAGAACGCGGTCAGATGGTACAGTCTTGAGCCACTCCAGCAGATCGACGCCAGCCTCGGGATCGAGCACCAATAATTCGTCCACATCGCCGACGATAATATGATCGTAGTAGCTTTTTATTCCCCCAACCAAGCCATTGAGCAGGCGCCAACGTTTCATATCAAAATTTTTATGATGTTCGCCCGGAATGCCTATAATGTTGCAGCCTTCGGCCTCCAAGGCGACAGCTGCCCCTCGGCCATGGTTTACAATATAGCAATTTTCCCGACCTAAAAGGCGACCATAATGGCGCAGCCAAGCTCGAAGAAAGAAAAGGTCATCTCGGACCATGGTAATTGCTGCGACTGTCGACTGCATCGTGACCTGCCCGGATTGTTCTTGCGTTCGCAGCACTCTAACCTCTTTGTAATGCGGTGAGAATCGTAATTTTTCCCTAATGGCGCGAGTGGAATGCACGGAACCATCTATCCAATCCCAGACGTGTTTGCTGCCACGGGGCTTCATTTTGGGGCCAAAACCGAAGAATTGAAGCGTTTTCAAGTGATTGGCGAGCGCAGCTCAGGAACAAACTTCATCAAACGGATGCTGGGCCGCAATACACCTTTAAAGGCAACTGAAGATCTGGGATGGAAACACGGATACCCCCATATGCTGGCGATCCCGGAGGATTTGCTGGTCGTCGTTGCGGTACGCAATGCGAAAGACTGGGTAAGGTCTATGTTTTCAAAGCCTTGGCATGCGAAGCCTGCGTTACAGCGGATGGAGTTTTCGGATTTCATTCGGTCTCCGTGGCGGTCTGTCATTGATCGGCCACGCTATTTTGAGGGCATGACACATGGTGCCACGGGTGGGCGCGAATTGCAGCTGGATCGCGATCCGATCAGTGGATTACCCTACCCCAACCTCTTTGCACTAAGGCAAGGTAAGCTATTGTCACACCTTAGCTTTTCCAATCGGGGATGTGCATTTTGCCTGGTAAGGATGGAGGATGCGACGGCTAATCCTGATTGGTTTATCACGTCGTTCCGGGCGGCTTATGGCTTTGCTCCTTTGGAGACGCCTGTGCGACCGATCTTGAAACGTTTGGGGTCGCGGTTTGCGGCGGCTGTTGAGGATCGTCCGAAGCTGCCTGCGGCGTGGGATGATGCGGATCTTGGGTTCTTGCGCGAAGAATGCGACCCTGATCTAGAGCACCTTCTGGGCTATCACTACTGATTTTTTCTCAATGTTCTGAAAGCCTTGAGAGCCAAAACCAACCATGGAATGCCGTGCAGGGCGAAGTCGAAGATGTCTATGGGGCGCGTCAGCTGGCCGGACACCAAAAAGCGTAACTTTTCAAGCACATGCGGCTCTGGTGTGAAAGGCGCTAGCCCGATGGTCGCGCAAGCGAACAAAATCACCAACCAAGAGATGCGGTCAAGAAACGCCAAATCTTTCGCCTAACCTATTGAAGTATTGTCAAAAACGAGAGGGAAAGTGGCGCGGTTGACGGGGCTCGAACCCGCGACCCCCGGCGTGACAGGCCGGTA
>DOOI01000023.1:0-1215 GCA_003512825.1 Paracoccaceae bacterium
TCCACCAGTCTGCAAAATCATGGACTTCGGCAAGTTCAAATACGAACAGCAGAAGCGCGAAGCAGAAGCCCGCAAAAAGCAAAAGGTTATCGAGGTCAAAGAGGTCAAGGTCCGTCCGGGCACCGACGACCACGACCTTGATCGCAAGATCAAAGACGCAATCAAATTTCTTGAAGGCGGCGACAAGGTGAAAGTGACCCTGCGCTTCCGTGGCCGTGAAATGGCGCATATGGAATTGGGCCGCGAATTGCTCGACCGCGTGGCTGGCGCCATTCAGGAAGCCGGAAAAATCGATGCGATGCCAAAACTGGAAGGCCGTCAAATGGTGATGATGGTCTCGCCACTGCCGCAAAAGTAAGCGCATCAAATAGTGTTGCAGCGGGGGGCCCTTGGCTCCCCGTTTTGCGTTTAATCCTCTGACGTCTCGCCTAAAGCCTCGGCAGTGCTCGCAGCCCGCTTTCGCCCGGCACGCGGCATCGGGCGTGTCGGGATCTCCTTCAACAGCCCCCCAACCCCCATGGCCGCAATATCGTCCGAACTGACCTCAAGCCCTGCGGCCACGCGCGACAGCACCCAATCGGCACCATTGAGCGCCGGAGAGCGCGCACAGCCCGGAAGCCCGATCACTTTACGCATCCCGATTTCACCCAGAAATAACAGATTTCCCGGATCAACAGGCATCCCAAAGCGCTCAATTCTCCCCCCCGCCTGACGCAGGGCCTCTGGGGCGACATCAAAAGCGTCTGACGTGGCCGACCCTGTCAAGATCAACACCAAATCCGTATCCTGCGCCATCACGGACTTGATCGCTTCACACAGCGCCTCTGTTCGATGCGGCACAAGCTGGCATTGCACCAATTCCATTCCAAGGGCAGCAAGCCGTGCCTCAATTGCCGCGCGTCCCTTTTCACCCGGCCCACCCGGAATTTCGGTAATGATCAGCGTCGCATTCCTGAGCTTCACCGCCTCCACCCGCATAGCCGCCCGCGCCGCTTCTGCAGCGGCCTCCGCATGTGTTTGCGGCACGGCGTAAGAGATGATCTTCACCGTTCCCACCATCTGCCCGCTGCCGACTTGGTGAAAATCGGGCAAAGTCGCCAGCGTAATCATTGGATCAACCGCATTGAGCGCCCGAATACGCGTTGCGTCCAGTTGCACCACACCGGGCCGTATCGCCACAAGATTTACGCGCCCGGTGAATGCGGTGCTCAAACG
>DOOI01000023.1:1474-6462 GCA_003512825.1 Paracoccaceae bacterium
TCTAAACCCCCCCCCCGCCGCTTCCGGATCTGGCACCAAAGCTTCGGCAATCAAGCGCGCCGCTGCATTCTCATGCAAATCGCCCTCTTCCAACCGGGCCACAGTGACCTGCTCCATTCCCTGCGCTGCCATTGCAGCGAGGTTATCGGCCTCCAAGGCCTGCCCTTTGCGAAGCCGCCCATTTGGCAGATCAACAGAATGGGCCAGAATTGCCCCCAAAGCCTGCGCCAATGGAACCGCTCCGAATTTCATCCTTTTCTCAAGACCTGAGTCATTTCCGCCATGATGGATACCGCAATCTCTGCGGGGTTGGCCGCACCAATATCCAATCCGATCGGCCCATGAATCCGTTCAAGATCTTGCGGCGAGAACCCGCGCTCCGTCAATCTTTCCAACCGCTTGGCATGAGTCCTCGTCGACCCCAATGCCCCAATATAAAACACACCCGAGCGCAGCGCGGCCTCAATCGCCGGATCATCAAGTTTCGGATCATGGGTCAACAGAACCAAGGCCGTGCGCGGATCAAGGCCAAGCCCCGTCACCGCATCATCCGGCCAATCATGCATCACTTCGCATCCGGGAAAACGCTCAGGCGAGGCAAAAGTCTCGCGCGGGTCGATGATTACTGGATCATAACCACAGCTCTGCGCCATCCCGACCAAGCCTTGCGCGATATGCACCGCCCCAACCACCAAAAGCCGAAGCGGCGGATTGTGCACGGCAACAAAAGTGCGCCCGTCCTCCTCCACGCCAGACCTGTCCATCCTAAGCCGATGCACATGAGCCCTCGACAAATGCGGCCCGCCGCTTTCCAAATCCGTCACATAAGCGACCGCCTGCCGCGCCTCGCGTGCCGCCACCAACTCGGCCAGCACCGCCTCGGGCAAGGCTGTGCCGACAGGCTCCACCAACACGCGGATCGTGCCGCCACAAGCCAAGCCCACTGCAAAAGCATCGCCATCGGAAACACCAAAGCTCAAAAGCCGTGGCTTGCCATCGTCCAAGGCTTCTATCGCTTCAACAATCACCGCCCCTTCAACACAGCCACCCGAAACAGAGCCCTCAATTGCGCCATCCCCAGAGATAACCAATTGGCTTCCTGTCCGCCGTGGCGCACTGCCCCATGTTTCCACGACAGTGGCCAATGCGGCTCCTCGCCCGGCCCGGTGCCAGTCCAGCGCAACGCGTGGTAAATTTTCCATTCCGCTCATCCGCTTACATCCCCGCCCGTTACAAGAGCGCCATCAAGCGCATTTTCTCACCCATATCATCAGCGCGGCTGATTGCCCGCCCCAATTCTTCCAAACTCTGGATCGAATGCCCTGCCCGAAAACTGTCCACATGCGGCAGCATCGCCCGAATGCCCGCTGCTTTCGGCGCAAACCCATCCCAACGCAACAGGGGGTTGATCCAAACGAGCCGTCGCGCCGACAAATGCAGCCGCTCGATTTCTCGCCCCAGATCATAGCCCTTTTCCTTGCCCGGATCCCGGTCCAAACCATCAGTAATGAGCAACACAACAGCGCCCTGCCCCATAACCCGGCGCGACCAATCCCGATTGAACCTATGTAAAGACGCACCAATCCGTGTGCCCCCCTGCCAATCCTGCGCCTCGGCCCCCGCCGCCGCCAGCGCCGCATCGACATCGCGTTGCCGCAAATGGCGGGTGATATTGGTCAGCCGCGTTCCAAAGGTAAACGCATGCACCTTGGCCCAGCCCGCGCCCTTTTCATTGGCCACAGCATGGAGAAAATGCAAAACCATCCGGCTATACTGGCTCATTGATCCCGAAATATCGCAAAGCACCACCAGATTGGGCCAGCGCTCGCGCGGGGCTTTCAGGGCCAGCTTCTCAACCTCCCCCCCGCGCCGCATTGCGGCTGCCATGGTTCGCCGCCAGTCAATCTTGCGCCCGACATTCGTGGCCATAGTCCGACGCGATTTGAGCGGATCAACGGGCAACTTCAACTTAGCGATCATCCGCTTGGCCTCAGCCACTTCCGCATTCGACATCAGTTCGAAATCCAATGTCTTGAGCCGTTCCTCCGCAGAAATGGTGAACGACGCATCAATTTCGAGCTTCAGCTCTTCATCGTCGCGGTCGTCTCCCTCCTTTTGTTGTGGCACATCCCGGTCTGCATCGCCCAAAAGCGCTTCTGCGGCCCGCTTTTCTGCTGCCTTCGCCGGACGCTCTTCCTGCACCCCCCGGATCGCTGGCAGCATCATCGCCATCATATGCTCCATATAGCGCGGGTCGCGCCAATAAAGCCGAAATATCTGCCCAAAAACAACGCGTTGCTCGGGTCGATTTACAAAACAGGCATGCAATGTCCAATAAAAATCGGGCTTCGAAGTAAACCCTGCCGCCTCTACGGCCCGGATTGCCTCCATCACCCGACCCGGCCCAATGGGCAGGCCAGCGCGGCGCAAAGCGCGTGCGAAATGCGTGATATTCTCCACCAATCTCGGATTATCAGGCAATTCCAGCGGGATATATTCGGCCATGTCAGCCCCTCACCGTCCGGCCCCTCACACGGGCTCCAACGATTTGCGCGCCTCATCCAAAAGGCGCTTCGCCTCTGACCCCTGAAGTTTCGAGATATCGTCTTGGTATTTCAAAATTGCCCCAAGCGTATCGGCAATCACCTCGGGAGATAACGAAATCACATCCAAAGCCAATAGGCACTTCGCCCAATCAATCGTCTCGGCCACCCCCGGCTTTTTAAAGAGATCCTCAGTGCGAAGCTGCTGAACAAACGCCACAATCTCCCGACTTAACGCCTCGGCCGCCTCTGGTGCGCGCGCTTTCAATATCTCGATTTCCCGGGCGAAATCAGGGTAATCCACCCAATGGTAAAGACAGCGCCGCTTCAGCGCATCATGCACCTCTCGCGTCCGGTTTGACGTCAAGATCACAATCGGCGGCTCGGGCGCTTTGATCGTGCCCAGTTCCGGTATCGTAACTTGGAAGTCCGACAAGGCTTCGAGCAAAAACGCTTCAAACGGTTCATCCGTGCGGTCCAATTCATCGATCAACAGCACAGGTGCCCCCCCCTCTTGCGGGCGCATTGCCTGCAAAAGCGGACGCTCAATCAAGAACTCTTCCGAAAAAAGCTCAGTCTGCAGCGCGTCACGTCCGGCACCACCTGCCGCTTCAGCTGTCCGAATGGCAATCATTTGACCCGCGAAGTTCCATTCAGCCACAGCCGAAGCCGCATCCAACCCCTCATAACATTGCAACCGGATCAGTTTCCGCCCCAAAGCACTTGCGATGGCCTTGGCAATCTCGGTTTTCCCTGTTCCCGGCTCTCCCTCCAGAAACAGCGGCCGCCCAAGCCGGAGTGCCAAAAACACCACCGTCGCCAGGGCACGCCCACAGACGTAATTTTCCTTCTCCAGCATCGTCTGGACATCGTCGATCGTGGTGATTGCAGTCATGCTCGCCCTCCCTTGGCCCGCCTAGTGGTGCATTCCCCGCGCCTCACGTCAAGCACGAGTGATGTCGCGGATGCGTCACGCCAGTCACCTCTTATGTGGCGAAAGATTGACGGCGCTTCACCTGTCTGACATTGTTTCCCCATATGATAAGAATAGCGCGAAAATCGCGCGAAAATTGATCGATCAGGCCGATAATGCACAAAGACAGAAACACTTCGAAGGTGACGATATGCGGATAACCGCTGTCACCTGCGTGAAAAACGAAGGCCCATTCCTTTTGGAATGGATCGCCTTTAATCGCCTGATTGGCGTGACTGATTTTCTTTTCTATTCAAATGATTGCTCCGACGCGACCGACCGCTTGCTCGACGCTTTGCAAGTGCGTGGCATCGTCCAGCATCTACCAAATCCCGCCGAAGGCCGGAATTACCAGATGGAAGCGCTGAAAGATGCGGCCAAACAATCCATCGTGACCGAGGCTGAATGGGTTTGGGTCGCGGATGTGGATGAGTTTCTCAATATCCATGTGGGCGATCACACAATCCCAGCCCTGATCAAGGCCTGCAACACTCCGCAGGCCATCTCGCTGACCTTTCAGTTTTTTGCCAATGGCGACGTTGACTCCTTCGAGGATCGGCCCGTCATCGAACAATTCCGTCGCAGCCATAACCCCGACCTGTGGTGCGGCGAGAGTGCGATAGAGGTCAAATCCTTGGTGCGCCACGATTTTCCGCTGCACTACTTCGGCGCACATCGCCCATTTTTCAAAGCAAAACTGCCGCCCAAACGCCGCCCATCATGGACGGACGGATCAGGCCGCACGGTGCCACATAAGTTTCTCGTGGCCGCCAACCCACGCCGTATTCGCAAATTTCCGGCAGCAGGCGCGCGCGACTTTGCCACGCTTAACCACTACGCGCTGCGCTCCCTTGACAGCTATCTCGTCAAAAATGACCGCGGCGACGTCAATCGTGAAAACCGTGCCTTCGACGATACCTATTGGCGCGAACGCAACGACGATGCATGGGAAGATCTCTCGATTCAACGCTATTTGCCTGATCTTTCTCGTGAAATTTCTCGCCTGCGGGAAGACCCCGAGATAGACGCGCTGCACTGCGAGGCCGTTCGCCTCCACATGGCCAAACGCGACGCGCTGCTCGCGACCGAAGAGTATCGCGCCATGCAAACGCAACTCCGCCAAGCCTCCAAATTGCCGCCACAAGAAGAGAAAATGCTCGAAGACTTGGGGCTGGCCTCGTGAGACTGCGCGTCATCAACCTTGGCCTTCCAAAATCAGGCACCACCACCTTGGCCCATGCGTTGAAGGTTGCGGGTTTGAAAGTGGCGGATTACCGCATTCGCCGCCGCCAAACTGCCCAGCCCGACCTGCATGGCGCATTTGTTGCACAAATGATGTATCGTGGTCTTTACGAAGCAGGTGATCCCTTGATCCACATGGAAGAATTCGACGGATTCTCCGAGATTTCTACTGTGGCCAAGGGCCTATCGATCTGGCCTCAAACCGATTTCAACATCATCGACGCCATCCG
>DOOI01000023.1:6741-23004 GCA_003512825.1 Paracoccaceae bacterium
TCATCGACGCCATCCGCCGCACCCACCCCGGCGCGCGTTTCCTCGCCTCTCGCCGCGAGGCGCGCGCATTATCGGACTCCATGCTGCGCTGGAGTGACTTGGGCACCGACAGGTTGCCCAATGGCAATATTCCCGGTCTCCCGGCAGGATTCGGCGCCACCTCGCGCGAGCGCATGACGTGGATCGATGGCCATTATGCTCATCTGCGCGCGATTTTTTCCGGCGACCCGGCCTTTCTCGAATATGACCCCGCCGACCCAAGCGCTCCGTCGCGCATTTCTGCCCATATAGGTCGCGATTTGCCGTGGTGGGGCAAGGCTAATGCCAATCCGACGCACGCGCACACGGACGATGACACTCAAGAGGACGCCGCCTGATGCGTATCTACCTCCATATCGGCCTTGAACATGTTGGCGCCGCCCGCATTCAAGATGTGCTGGCCGAGAAGCGCGAACAATTGGCCAGCAAGGGCATTCTCTTTCCCCGCGCGCTCGGTCCCAAAAACCATACGCGTCTTTACATGGCCGTTACCGACCCCGACCATATCGACCCTCTGCGCTTCAATCGCGGCTATATGATGCCCGAAAAACAAGCCGCGCTCTATGACGAGATCGCCATGCAGCTGGCGCGCGACATTGAGGCCACCAAACCCCACACGCTGATCCTTTCAGCAAGCCAATTGGGAACCTCACTGCACCGCCCCTCAGAACTGGCCCGCCTGCACGCCCTTTTGTCGCGATTTTCCTCTGACATCCGCCTTATCGCCCACATTGACGAGCAAAGCCGCCTCTTGACCCGCCACTATGCGGAACAGGTGATGGAGGGGCGCGGCACCTCGCTTAACGTCGAAATGGAACGCGCGGGTAGCCATGATTGGTGGGACGACTGCCTCCTTGATGCCCCCAAGATTGCGCCCGACAAAGGCATGTTTCTCGAAACCCAAACTCCGGCTTTCTGGCTTGATTTCGCCCGCCTGCAAGCCTTTTGGGAAGCCACATTCGGGGCTGGCAGCCTTGCGTTTCGCCCCTATGATCCAGCCGTTTTTTATTCGGAATTGATCACCGAAGAACTGCGCGCGATGTTCGATCTCGAAGAAAGCATCGGGCGCGCCAATGCCCTCGCCCCGCCCGAGGAGCCATCCGCGGCATGGGTCGCGCGCGGCCGACAACTGAATGGGCTTCTGCTGCACGTCTTGGGCCGCACAAAACGCATCTTGCCGCGCAATCTTTGGCGCAAGTTCATGGGCGAGATCCGCGAAGACGGGGCACCCATCGACCCCGCCTCATTGAGCGAAATCGCCAAAACCTTCGAGACCATGAACAAAACCCTGATCAAGTCGCACGCAGCCTTGTCAGAGCAATCCTTGAAACGCCCACGCGCACGCGGCACCTGGTCCGAAGCGACACCCGGTCGTGGCTATCGCGCCTCCCAATACCTCCTTGCCTTCTTGTGGCGCATCGATAGCGCCACAGAAGAAGCCCGCAAGGATATGGCCGCCGAATTGGCCCGCCTCAATGGAGCATCTCCCCCCAACGCCGCCCATTCCGAAAACCAGCCCAGCGCCGCCGCTCCTGCCCCTTCCTCCAATGCCGACGGGCTAACAGAGGAAGCGCGCGCCATCATGCCGCCGCTGGCTGTGCAGAGCTTTGAAAAGCTCCGCACCTCTTCCTTCCAGCCCCATAATCGCCTTGGCATGGTCAACGAAGAAGACCTTGCCGCCGCCTACCCGCCCATGACGCCTCACGCGCTCTCACCAGGGCGCTCTGGCAATGTCATCGTCGGCTGCATGAAAAATGAAGCGCCCTATATTCTTTAATGGGTCGCCTATCATCGTGCCATCGGTGTAGATAATTTCCTCATCTATACAAACGGTTGCGAGGACGGCACCTCGGAACTCCTCGACCGTCTCAACGCCATGGGGCTTCTTGAGCACCGCAACAATGACGCGTGGAAAGGCAACTCGCCGCAACAATACGCACTCAACAAATCACTCAAAGAAGCCGTTATCCTCAACGCAGACTGGATCATCAACATGGACGTGGATGAATTCATGAACATCCGTTGTGGCAATGGCACCTTGGACGATTTTTTCGCCCGCGTTCCCGAAGCGACCAATGTCGCCATGACTTGGCGTCTCTTCGGCCATAACGGCGTGACCGACCTTTCCGATGCACTGGTGATCGATCAATTCGACCATTGCGCGCCAAAATTCTGCCCCAAGCCGCATACCGTTTGGGGCTTCAAGACCATGTTTAAAAACATCGGGGCCTACGAGAAAATCTCCTGCCATCGCCCAAACAAACTTGATGACGCGTGGAAAGACCGGGTCAAATGGGTCAATGGCTCGGGCAAGGACATGACCCGTGAAGTCGCGGAAAACGGCTGGCGAAATTCGGTCAAATCCATCGGTTATGACCTCTTGCAACTCAATCACTACGCCCTGCGCTCCGCTGAAAGCTTCTTGATCAAGCGCCAACGCGGCCGCGCTTTGCATGTCGATCGCTCCATCGGTCTCAACTATTGGATTCGTATGGATTGGTCTGATCACCGCGATATCACCATCAAGCGCAACATTCCGCGCGTCCGCGCCGAACTCGACCGGCTATTGGCGGATCCCGAGCTGCGAAAATGGCACGATCACGGTTTTGCATGGCACAAGGCCAAGGCCACCGAGCTGCACCAGAGTGATGAATTCCAAGAGCTCTATGAACAAGCTCTCAAAGTGAAACTCACAACAACCGAACGGGTCGCCTATGCGCTGGCCCTCGATATGGAGAGCTGACATGCCAAAATCGCCCCGCATAGAAGAGGACGACGACGATCTGGCATTGGACACCCCCGAACTTGATGACGCAGATGAGGATAACAGTGGCACAAACGCCCCCGAAGGCGGGCGCGTCATTCGCTCGCGCGGCTTGAAATTTCCCTTTGATACCAACATCCTCAAGCCACGCATTCGCCAATCTCTCAAAACCAATGGCTATGAACGCAAGGAATCCGATGCTGTCACCCGCATCGTCAAATCAGAGGATCGCGTGCTCGAATTGGGGGGGGCATCGGCTATATGTCCACCTTGATCGCCAAGAATTGTGGCGCAGAAGTCTTCAGCTATGAAGGCAATCCCGGACTGATCCCCTATATCGAGCGGGTGCATGAATTGAACGGCGTCACAGGCAAAGCGCATATCACGCATGCATTGATTGGGCCGCGAAAATCCACTGCAAAATTCTACGTGCGCGGCAATATCCTCGCCTCTTCAATGACCGAAATGGAAGACGAGCCGCATCACACCGTCGCAAATGTCGCCGTGCTCAACGCCAAAACCGAGTTCACGCGCATCAAACCGACAGTGCTTGTTTGCGATATCGAAGGCGCAGAAGCCGATCTCATCCCGCAATTGCCCCTTGATGGTCTGCGTGCAGCAGTGCTGGAACTGCACCCGCAATGGATTGGTCAAGCTGGCGTCAAGGCGGTGTTTGACGCCTTCACCGCAGCAGGGCTGACCTATTTTCCAAAGGCCTCTGAAGGCAAGGTCGTAACCTTCCTTAAAGGTTGGTAGCAGCCTGATGCGTGCACTGGCCATTCTTTGTGTCCGCAACGAAGCGGCGTTCTTGCTGGAATGGCTCGCGCATCATCGCGCCTGTGGCTTCACAGACTTTCTCGTCTTCTCAAATGATTGCCAAGACGGCACCGATCTTATGCTCGATCGTCTGGCCGAAATGGGGTATCTCACCCATTGCCGCAATACCCCGCCCTACGACAAGGCGGGCATTCAATTCACCGCACTCAAAGCCGCCGCCTCCATGCCGATTGTTAAAGAGGCGGATTGGATCCTACCTCTCGATGTCGATGAATTCGTCAATATCCATGTTGGCGACCGCACGCTTGCCGCGTTACTTGCAGCCCTACCCGAGGCGACGGCAATTCCTCTCACATGGCGTCTTTTTGGCAATGCAGATGTGGTGCGCTACACCGATGTACCCGTCACACGCCAGTTCACACGCGCAGCGCCTACAGTCCTTTATTGGCCGTGGCGCGCGTCAATGTTCAAAACCCTCTATCGAAACGACGGCACCTATCGCAAACCCGGTGTGCATCGCCCGCGTGACCCCGACAAATCCCGCCTGCCCCACGCGCGATGGTTTGATGGCGAGGGCCGTGAGTTGCCCGCGCTTTTCCACACCCAACGCATCTTTTCTACCTACGGCCAATCCAACTACGCCTTAGCGCAAATCAATCATTACCCGCTTGGGGCAATGGAAAGCTATGTGGTCAAAGCTGATCGTGGTCGTGCTGTGCATTCAGACCATTTGCTGGATCTCGATTATTGGGTCGAGCGCAACTTCGTCAGCGACGAGGACCGCTCCATCCTTGCCTATACTCCGGCCATGGAAGCCCAGCGCACCCAGCTTCTTTCTGACAAGACATTGGCAGAATTACACAAATCCGCCGTCGCATGGCGTCACACCCGCTTCGAGGCCCTGATGCTGCAAGAGCCGTTCCGCGCCCTCATGGGCCGCATCATGCTCACGCCGCCCACCCGGCCCCTTTCCATCAGTGCCGCGCGTTTCTTGGTCAATTACGCCAATCGCGCCCGGATTGAAGCCGCGTCAGACGATGACCAGGACGCAGCGGATTAACCCTCAAATCCCCTCAAAACCACCCTATTTCCGCCCCAAACTCCGCCTAGCTTTTCCTCAAGGAATGCGCTGCCAAAAATACGCGCAAAAAGAGGACGAGCAGAATGGCCGAGACGCCAGCCACAATAGACACGCCGATGGGCGGCCTGAAAAAGGCCGATTGGATCGCGCGTCTGGCCGAAATCACCGAAGAGGCGGGCTATCTCGAACCTTTGGGCAAACGTCACCTCGCCGCCTTCATTGATGAAGGCTCGACGCTGCTTGTCACTTTCGAATCTCTGGCAGGCATCCAAGCCCTGTCTGAAAACGGCCATCCCCTTGGCTGGGAACTGGTCCGGCGCCATGGCTGGTCACACCTGTGCCTTATTGCTGATGGCGACACTTGGTTTCGCGATCGCCGCATCTGGGGCTATTTCGACCGCCTGATCGATGATGGCTTCTTCGAAGATTTTGACCGTGTTGTGTTTTATGGCGCAGGCCCCTGTGGCTATGCGGCAGCGGCTTATTCAGTGGTGGCCCCCGGTGCCACGGTTCTCGTGGTCCAACCTCAAGCCACCCTCGACCCGCGGATCACGGAATGGGACGACCGCTTCCGCGACCAGCGCCGCCTCGATTTCAACTCACGCTTTGGCTACGCGCCCGACATGCTCGACGCTGCGGCAAAGGCCTTTGTGCTCTATGATCCCGCCGAAAAACTCGACGCGATGCATGCGGCGCTGTTCACCCGGCCAAATGTCGAAAAATTCCGTCTCCGCCATATGGGCGATGCGCTACAGACCGAGCTTTTGGCTATGGATCTTTTGCGACCGCTCCTCGAAATGGCTGCCGCTGATACGCTGAACACCCACAGCTTTGCCCAACAGTATCGCATCCGGCGCGACCACCCGGCCTATCTTCGCAATCTCCTGACCGAGATTGATGGCCGCGCCCGGCCCGGCCTTGCTGTGATGCTGTGCCGCAATGCCGTGGCTCGGATGAATGCACCGCGCCTACGCCGCCGCCTTGATATGTTAGAAAAGGCCGCCGCCGAGGGCCGTTTCCGCATCCCACCGCCTGCCAAACCCTAAGCGCGTAAATCCGCATCCTCGCCTCTCGAACATCTAGCCCCCGCAGCGACATTGGTGTAACGGCGGGGCATGAGCACCGAGATCACAATCACCCGCCCCGACGACTGGCATTTGCACCTGCGCGATCGCGCAATGCTCAAGGCCGTGCTACCCGAAACCACGCGCCATTTCGCCCGTGCCATCGTGATGCCAAACCTCGTGCCCCCCGTTGTCACCAAAGCAGATGCCGAGGCCTATCAGGCGCGCATCCTCGCCGCCTTACCAGACGGCGCCTCTTTTGAGCCGTTGATGACGCTCTATTTGACCGAGGATACCGATCCTGCCGATGTCGCCGCCGCGCATGCGTGCGGCCTTGTCAAAGCGGTCAAGCTCTACCCCGCTGGTGCCACCACCAATTCGCACTCAGGCGTGCGCGACTTCGACAAAGTCCGCCCCGTCCTCGAGAAAATGGCCGAAATCGGCATGCCCCTTTGCCTGCATGGCGAAGTGACCGACCCCGCCGTCGACATCTTCGACCGCGAAGCCGTCTTTATCGACCGTGTGCTCGACCCTGTGCGCCGCGCCACCCCCGGCCTGCGGGTTGTCATGGAACATATCACCACCGCAAATGGTGTGGACTATGTCAAAGCCCATGACAAAGATCTCGGCGCGACGATCACCACCCACCACCTTGTGATCAACCGCAATCACATCCTCGTCGGCGGGATCAAACCGCATTATTATTGCCTGCCTGTCGCCAAACGCGAAGAACACCGCTTGGCTCTGCGGGCTGCTGCCACCTCCGGTGATGCCCGCTTCTTCCTTGGAACCGACAGTGCCCCTCATACGGATGAACTCAAAGAGCATGCCTGCGGCTGTGCCGGGTGCTTTACGGCCACCAATACAATGGCAATTCTCGCCCAAGTGTTCGAGCAAGAGGACGCGCTTGCTCATCTGGAGGCCTTCACCTCGCACAACGGGCCAGACTTCTACCGACTGCCCCGCAACAGCACCACGCTCACGCTTCGCAAATCCGACAAAGCCGTGGACTACCCAAAGAAAATCCTCTCCGGCGAAGGCCCAGTCACTGTTTTTGACCCCGGCTTCCCCCTCTTCTGGCAGGCAATCTAAAGCACTGCCCCCTCTGTGACGACACGAAAGGACGACCCATGATCCCCGCCGCCTATCCGCCCAAAGAAGAAATCTCCCGCCTAACTGCGCGGATGCTCTGGGAAATCGGCGCAGTGCATTTCATGGATGACAAACCCTTCATCTTCGCCTCCGGCTTGCCCTCCCCCGTCTATATCGACTGCCGCAAGCTCATCTCATTCCCGCGCATCCGTTCGACGCTGATGGATTTTCTCACCTGCACGATCATGCGCGACGCAGGCTTCGAAGCCTTCGACAATATCGCTGGTGGCGAAACTGCGGGCATTCCCTTTGCCGCTCTCGTGGCAGAGCGCATGGGCCTGCCGATGACCTATGTGCGGAAGAAGCCCAAAGGCTATGGCCGCAATGCCCGGATCGAAGGTGCAATGTCCGAAGGCGAGCGTGTGCTCCTTGTCGAAGACCTCACCACCGATGGCGGCTCTAAACTCTCCTTCGTCGATGCGATCCGCGAGACCGGAGCCACCTGCGGCCATACGGCCGTTATTTTCTACTACGGAATCTTTGACAAAACGATCCCCACTCTGCGCGATCACGGGGTGGAACTGTCTTACCTCTGCACATGGTGGGACGTTCTTGCAGAGGCCAAAACTCAAGCCCGCTTCTCGCCGGAAACCTTGGCAGAGGTCGAATCCTTCCTGAAAAACCCCGAGGCTTGGCGCGCCGCCCGCAGCTAAACCGCGCGCGCCACCCCCCGCGCCTTTTCCAAAAATAAACGCCGGGGCATTGCTCCGGCGTGGCTATATCTGGTCTCACCTTTGCGCTGACCTGCCAAATGCTGTAGGATGCATCTGCAAGCTGACTTATCCACAAAAACATACAAGTTGCCCGCCCCACCCCTCCTCCGCTATTCACCCCCGGATACCGAGGACGATGATCGATGAATGAAATAGCCCCCATCCAAAATGCACCCGCCGCGGTGCAGGCCGCCAATACCGTGCCCCATTCCATTGAGGCCGAACAGCAGCTTTTGGGCGCGCTTCTCACAAATAACGACGTCTACGATCGCGTCGCATCCGTCATTTCCACCAAGCATTTCTACGATCCGGTTCATGCCCGGATCTGGGAGGTTGCCGCAGCGCGGATCGCGCGCAACACGCTGGCCTCGCCCGTCACACTCAAAGCGTTTTTCGAGGATGATGAAGGCCTCAAGGAATTGGGTGGCCCCGCCTATCTCGCCCGTCTCGCAGGCGCCGCGATTTCAGCCTATGCCGTGCGCGACTACGCTCAATTGATCCACGATCTGGCCATTCGCCGCGAACTGATCGGCCTTGGCCAAGAAATCGCCGCCAAAGCCAAAGAAATGGACGTCGCGCTTGAACCCAAGGAACAAATCGTCGAGGCCGAGCAAAAACTCTATAAACTGTCGGAACAAGGCGCTTCAGAAACAGGCTTTCAGAGCTTCCTGAAAGCCGTGACCGATGCCGTCAACGTCGCCAACGCCGCCTACCAGCGTGACGGTGGCCTCGCAGGCGTGTCGACCGGGTTGATCGATCTCGACAAGAAACTCGGTGGCCTCCACAAATCCGACCTCCTCATCCTCGCAGGCCGCCCCTCAATGGGCAAAACCTCGCTCGCCACCAACGTGGCTTTCAACATCGCGAAAGCCTACAAACGGGGCCGCCTTCCCGATGGCACCGAAGGAGCGGTTGAAGGCGGGGTTGTTGGCTTCTTCTCGCTCGAAATGTCCTCCGAACAGCTTGCAGCACGTATTCTCTCCGAAGCCGCCGAAATCCCCTCCGAACAAATCCGCCGCGGCGACATGACCGAGGTTGAATTCCGCCGCTTTGTCGAAGCTGCCAAATCCCTTGAAGCCTGCCCTCTATTCATCGACGACACGCCCGCTCTGCCCATCTCGCAATTGGCCGCCCGTGCCCGCCGCCTGAAGCGCACCCACGGCCTTGACGCACTCTTCGTCGACTACCTTCAGCTTTGCCGTGGCGCTTCCAAGAATGATAACCGCGTGCAGGAAATTGCCGAAATTTCCATGGGCCTCAAAGCCATCGCCAAGGAATTGCAAATCCCTGTCGTCGCCCTCTCCCAGCTTTCCCGCCAAGTGGAAAATCGCGAAGATAAACGCCCGCAACTCTCCGACCTCCGGGAATCAGGCTCGATTGAACAAGACGCCGATGTGGTAATGTTCGTGTTCCGCGAAGAATATTACAAAGAACGCGAGAAGCCCGGCGAGCATGAACTCGACAAAATGGCCGCATGGCAAGAAGAAATGGAACGCCTCCATGGCCGCGCCGAAGTCATCATCGGCAAACAACGCCACGGCCCAATCGGCTCTGTCGACCTGAGCTTCGAAGGCCGCTTCACGCGCTTTGGCAACCTCGTCAAAGCGTGGCAACAGGGCGCCGAAGACAATTTCTGACTCGCCTCACCCGAGATCAGACAAATCAAGCGCCTCAGTATCCTTTAAGGTTTTCAAAACGAAATCCGATTGCACATGCCCCACCTGCGGCTGAATGAGCAATCTTTCGTGCAGAAAGTCCGAGAAACTTTCCAAATCCCGCGCCCGCACATCCAGCATATAATCTGCACTGCCAGACACTGAAAACGCGGCCTTCACCTCGGCTTGCAAGTCGAGCCATTTGGAAAACCGCAGGTGATCTTCCTTCGTATGCGCGCGCAAGGTAACCCGGACGATCACGCGCATCGCAAATCCCAGCTTTGCCGCATTCAGCCGAGCGTGATAGCCCTCAATAACGCCCGCCCCCTCCAAGGCGGCCCGGCGGCGCGAACATTGCGACGCCGAAAGCCGCACAATCTCCGCGAGCGCCCCATTGGTCAACGCGCCATCACGCTGCAACGCCGCCAAAATCCGCTGATCAAACACATCCAGTTTCATGTCATTCGCCCTGCTCTTCCATGCCCATGATGCACAGATCATGCACATTTTTCAAATTAATGCGCCAAAATCAGTAAATATCTAATAAAACGCGCGCAATTCGCACATTTCACGCAGCCACTCTGCCTTATGCTGTGGGAAATCGAACTGGAGCCCCCATGCCCACACACGCGACACCCGCTCAAAACACCTCTGGAAAAACCGCTCCAGCCTTCCAATCGCTGGCCCGCGCGTTGACCGATCACAGCGTCGATACGCTGTTTGGGTTGATGGGTGACGCCAATCTATTCGCCGTAGACCATTACGTACGCGCCTGCGGTGGCCGATTTGTGCCCTCCGCCCACGAAGGAAGCTCGGTCTTGATGGCATTGGCCTATGCACAGGTCACCGGAAAAATCGGTGTCGCCTCCATCACCCACGGCCCTGCGTTGACAAATTGCGTCACCGCCCTGACCGAAGGCGCGCGTGGCCATATCCCCATGGTGCTCTTGGCTGGCGATACCCCTGTCGCAAACCCCCGCCACCTGCAAAGCATTGACCAACGCGAAGTGGTCAAATCCACTGGCGCAGGTTTCGAGCAAGTTCGCGCCCCCGAAACAATCAGCGCCGACCTTGCCCGAGCCTTCTATCGCGCCCGCGTTGAACGGCGCCCCATTGTGCTGAACATTCCGGCTGATTTCATGTGGCAAGACACCCTCCATGAATCCCGCGTGCTCAATGTCTTCGATAATCCAAACGCCGCCGCCGAGGGGGATATCCTAGACGAGGCCATCGGTATGATCGCCTCGGCCCGCCGTCCGCTCATTCTTGCAGGTGGCGGCGCCATTCACGCCCGCGACCAGCTCATTCGTCTGGCCGATCGCCTCGAAGCCCCCCTAGCCACAACGCTGAAAGCCAAAGGCCTGTTCAACGATCATCCCTATAATATGGATATTTTCGGCACGCTAAGCACCCCCGCCGCCTATGACCTCATTGCCCAATCAGACTGCATTCTCTGCTTCGGCACCGGCTTGCACGACTTCACCACCGACCGTGGCCATCTGATGCGAAACAAGCGGATCATCCAAGTCGACATCAACCCCACCGCCATTGGCAGCGGCGTCCACCCTGACGCCGCGCTTTGCGCCGATGCGGGCCTGACCGCCGATATTTTCGTCCACTGGCTCAATGAGGCCGAAATATCCCCCAGCGGCTTCACCCGCGACGTCGATATCGCCTCCCTGACCGCCCACCCCGTCGGAAGCACCACCACTGCCGAAGGCTGCATCAATTATGTGCAATCCTTGGAAAAGTTGGAAAAGGCCCTGCCGCAAAACCGCGTCCTTGTCACCGATGGTGGCCGCTTCATGACCGAAGTCTGGTGCCGCCTGTCGGTCCCCGACCCCAAGAGCTTTGTCGTCACTGCCAACTTCGGCTCGATTGGCCTCGGTATCCCCGAAGCAATCGGCGCCGCCATTGGTCGCCCCAACCAACCCGTCATCCTCTTCACTGGCGACGGTGGCTTCATGATGGGGGGCATCAACGAATTCAACACCGCCGTCCGCCTCGGCCTCGACCTGATTGTCATCGTCGCCAATGATGCGGCCTATGGCGCTGAACATATTCAATTTCTCGACCGAAAAATGGATCCGGGCCTCACCCAGTTCGATTGGCCCTCTTTTGCCGAGATCGCCCGCAGCTTGGGCGGCGAAGGTTTTTCTGTGCGCTCCGAAACCGAGCTCGACGCCGCGCTCGCGCATCTGCCCAACAGAATCCGGCCCGTGCTGATCGAACTCAATCTCGATCCAAACAACGTGCCGCGCATGCGGATCTAATCCACAAAAGAACCGATCCGGATCCACCAAAGGACGTCTCCAGCAGGGCTGTTCAAGACAGAATAAGCCGCGCATCGCACGCCTGCCCCCCTGCCGGGTTTCCTTTTATCACCGCGTTTTTCCTTGACGTTCCCGGCCTCTCTGGCATGAACGCTCCATCATGACTTCACCCTGCCTGACCCTTGATCTCTCCAAAATCGCTGCCAATTGGGCAGCGCTCGACGCGTTGACCGCATGCGAAACCGCCGCCGTGGTGAAAGCTGATGCCTATGGCGGGGGGGCAAGCGCGGTTGCGCGCCATTTGCAGGGCATAGGCGTGACGCGGTTTTTTGTGGCATTGGCCACAGAAGGCGTGGCCTTGCGTCAGGCTCTCGGCGAGGGCGCTGAGATCAACATTTTATCCGGCCATATGGCTGGCGATGCCTCTTGTCTTGCAAGCGCGCGTTTGACACCGGTTCTGAACTCGCTCGATCAGGTTTTGCGACATTTGGAAGCCCTGCCGACGGCGCCCTTCGCATTGCAGCTTGATACCGGAATGAACAGGCTCGGACTTGAGCCGTCAGACTGGGCCGGCTTGCGGCAGATCAAAATGGGGTCTCCAACTTTTGTCATGTCACACCTCGCCTGCGCCGATGACCCAAGCCATGCGATGAATGCCAAACAATTGAACACGTTCAAAGAAATGACCGATGGGCTTGGACTGACCCGGTCTTTGGCCGCGACAGGGGGGATCTTGTTGGGGCCAGAATATCATTTCGACTTCACCCGCCCCGGAATCGGGCTTTATGGCTGCGCGCCTTTTTCTGCCGGGCAAGTGGTGCATCATCTGACGCTTCCAATCATCCAGACCCGCGACGTCGCAGTTGGGGAAACGGTCGGCTATTCCAACACATGGACCGCAGAACGCCCTTCTCGCATCGCCACAGTCGCGGCCGGCTACGCAGATGGGTTGCACCGAGCCATGGGCGCCAAAACCCAGCTTTGGGCCAATGAGATACCCTGCCCGATTGTTGGCCGCATCTCGATGGACCTGATCGGTGTTGATGTCACTGACCTTGCGGACGTGCCCGACAGTCTCGAAATCCTCAATCAGCACCAAACAGCCGATGTTCTGGCCGCCAATGCTGGCACGATCGGCTACGAAATCCTCACCTCGCTCGGGGCGCGCTATACACGGGTTTATGAGGGCAACACATGACTCACACCTTGACACGCCCCCTCGCCCAGCTTGGTGCCGCGGTCTTGTCCGCCTTGGCTTCAATCGGCCGTGTCGCGCTTTATGCAATTGAAACGGTTAGCCATTTGTTTCGTCCGCCATTTTATGGCCGCGAGTTTCTTCAAGCGCTCATTCAAATCGGTTGGCTCTCGTTGCCAGTTGTTGGGCTGACCGCCTTTTTCACCGGGGGCGCGTTGGCTTTGCAAATTTACGCGGGCGGCGCGCGGTTCAATGCCGAAGCCGTTGTGCCGTCGATTGTTGCGATCGGCATGGCGCGCGAATTGGGCCCTGTCTTGGGGGGGCTTATGGTCGCTGCGCGCGTGGCCTCGTCCATCGCCGCTGAAATTGGCACCATGAAAGTGACCGAGCAAATCGACGCGCTTGTGACACTTTCCACCAATCCCATGAAATATCTGACCTTGCCACGCGTTCTTGCCGCCACTTTAGCACTTCCCGTTCTGATCGCTGTGGGCGACGCCATCGGCATCATGGGGGGCTGGATTGTCGGGGTCAATCGACTGGACTTCAACTCCGCCACTTACCTTAAAAACACTGTCGACTTCCTTGAGCCATGGGATGTGACCTCGGGCATGATCAAGGGCGCGGTCTTTGGTTTTCTCGTGGCTCTCATGGGGTGCTACCACGGCATGCAGTCCGGGCGCGGCGCACAGGGGGTGGGACGGGCGACAAAATCCGCTGTTGTGGCGGCCAGCGTGCTCATTCTCGCTGCAAACTACCTCCTCACAGAACTGTTCTTTTCCGCATGATCACGCTCACCGATGTTCATAAGGCCTTTGGGTCGAACAAGGTGCTCCAAGGGATCACCCTTGAGGTGCCGCGCGGCACGTCCTGCGTCATCATTGGTGGGTCGGGCACAGGCAAATCAGTGCTGCTGAAATGCGTCCTTGGCCTTATCACCCCCGATAGCGGTGACATTTGCGTTGATGGAACTCCGGTCCAAGACGGCGACCGCGATGCCTTTCTTGCCCGCTTTGGCATGCTGTTTCAGGGCGGCGCGCTGTTTGACTCATTGCCCGTTTGGCAAAACGTCGCCTTCCGTTTGATGCGCGGCGCGCTCAAGCGCCCCAAAGCCGAGGCGCGCGAAATCGCCATCGAAAAATTGCGCCGCGTCGGTCTCTCGCCCGATGTGGCCGAGAAGTTTCCCGCCGAGTTGTCAGGCGGCATGCAAAAACGCGTATCGCTTGCCCGCGCCATCGCCGCCGAACCCGAAATCATCTTCTTCGACGAACCCACCACAGGGCTCGATCCGATCATGTCCGGCGTCATCAATGACCTCATCCGCGAGATCGTCACTGAAATGGGTGCCACCGCGATGACCATCACCCATGACATGACCTCCGTGCGCGCGATCGCCGATACCGTCGCCATGTTGCACGGTGGCAAAATTCGTTGGACAGGCCCGGTTTCTGAAATGGATGCCTGCAACGACCCCTATGTGGATCAATTCATCCACGGGCGTCCCACTGGCCCCATAGAAACTCTGCGATAAACGCCCCCCAAGGCACCTTGTCAGCGCAACCGCCGCCACCTACCTTCCCAGCATGATCCACACGATCCCGCTTTGGGCCTCCTTCACCACGTTTCTTTTGCTGCAAGCCATTGTGCTTGCCGTCACAGGGCTGCCCATCTTGCAGGCCAAGCGTCGCGGCGAAGCGCCCGACCCCGAAACCATGCGCGCCTTTCGGATCACCAACATGACCACGCTGGCGATTTTCCTCGTGCTCTTTGATGCTCTGGGTGTGCTGCGCCTGCTCAATATCGATCCCATGTTGGCCTTGGTGCAAGCCATTGTCACCCTGACCGACATCATGCGCGGTGGCTATTGACCCTCGCTCGACGGAGGCTTCATGCTGCGCTGGCTTAACCTTGCCTTGCTTGTTCTTTTCCCGCTGTCGTGGTTCGCGCCGCTGTTGCGGGCTGGCCTTTTACCACTCTTCGGCCTGTCGGAAATCAGCGTCATCTCTGGGCTGCAATCACTCTGGGCCAGCGACGTTATTCTCGCTCTCATTGTCACCGGTTTCGCAGTTTTTGCGCCCATGCTGAAAACCATCGGCTTGGCGCTCATTCACTTTAAATTCCTCGACATGCGCGCGCTTCCGGCGCTTTCGATATTGGGAAAACTGGCGATGGCCGATGTTTTCCTGATCGCGATATATATCACGCTCGCAAAAGGAATTGGGCTGGGCCGAGTCGAACCCGCTTGGGGGCTCTATCTTTTCACGGGCTGCATCCTTGCCTCTCTCGTGATCGGATTGATGTCGAAACAACCGCGTCAATAACGGATCAATGTTTACCAAATTTACAAAGTCACAGCAAATTTCCTATCCAAGTGGTTAATTTACCTTTGGGTGCAACCCAAGGCCGAGCATACTTCACTCATAACCACTGCACGATTCTGGGGGTCGAATGTTTAAGGGGTTTTACGCCGTTTTAGGCGTTTTCGCGGCATTTATCCGCAGCTTCGCCTTTGGCGCGGTGGTGGTTTTTGCCCTTGGGACTGCCACGCTGAGCCTTGGCGCCAGTTTCAACCTGTGGTCATGGCCCACCCTTGCGCTTGCATGGGGCGACACGCCCTTGCCCAACGCGGGCATGTGGGCGCTCCTTGGAGTGACAGCGCTTTCGATAGCGCTGCTCTTCTACTTGCCCGCCAACGCACGGATGATGGCGCTCGAACTCAGCCACCGTCGTTTTGAGCTTTCCATGCGCGACATCACCCGCGCCTATCACATTGCCCATGCCGAAGACCGCGCATCCGCCTTTCGCCTCTCCTCCGAATTTGAAGCCGTCAAAGAACGCCTCGCCTTCCTGCGCCGTCACCCCGACCTTGGCAGCTTGGAACCAGAGCTTCTTGATATCGCAGCAAAAATGAGTTTCGCCTCACGCGATCTTGCCAAGATTTATTCCGACGAGCGCGTCGCACGCGCCCGTACCTTCCTGCGCCAACGCCAAGAAGAAATCGATAACTTCACCGCCCGCATTCAAGATGCCCGAGCCGTCGTCGAGGATCTGCGCGGACATATCCAAGAACTGGATCTAACCGAATCCCAAGGTCAGCGCGACCTCGCGCGCCTGCGTGCGGATCCGGCGCAACTCATCCCCGAAGTCTTCACCACCGACGGTCCACCGTCGCCCAGCATCGTCACCCCGCTGCGAAAGCGCTCCGATGCGATCGACAAGTCGCTTTTCGGCGAATAACCGAGTCCGAATTGGCCAATCCCCACCCTTCCTTGCCCAACAATTGCCCCTTCACTGGAAATTTCCCGTTTGAAATCGGGAATGAGCCTTTTATCGGCCCGCGCGACCCATTAGATAGAAGCGGCATGAATGCGGATGGGGGAACGCCGAAAAACGGCGCCCCGGACAGGGAGAAATACACATGCTCAACAATATCGGCCTTCCCGGCCTCCTTCTCATCGCTGTTGTGGTGCTCGTCCTTTTTGGGCGCGGCAAGATCAGCTCGCTGATGGGCGAAGTCGGCAAAGGCATCACCGCCTTCAAAAAAGGCGTC
>DOOI01000023.1:23278-23472 GCA_003512825.1 Paracoccaceae bacterium
ATCACCGCCTTCAAAAAAGGCGTCTCCGATGGTTCCAAGGAAATCGAAGACAAAGCTGCTGATGCGGCCGTCGATGTGACCCCGGAAAAAGAAAAGGACAAGGCGTAAGCCATGTTCGACATCGGCTGGAGCGAGCTTCTGCTCATTGGCATCGTGGCGTTGATCGTCGTGGGGCCAAAAGATTTGCCTGTGCT
>DOOI01000023.1:23814-24004 GCA_003512825.1 Paracoccaceae bacterium
GCAAGGCGCGCGGTATGGCGCGGGAATTCAGCCAGGCGATGGAACAAGCCGCAGATGAGGCAGGCGTAAAAGACGCTGCAAACAGCTTCAAAGCAGCCGCCGACCCCAAGAAAATGGGGCTCGACAAGCTCAATGAAGCCACCGAGAGCTTCCGCAAATGGCAGCCCGGCTCGGAAACAGCAAAACTCGC
>DOOI01000173.1 GCA_003512825.1 Paracoccaceae bacterium
TCAACAAGATCGACCTGCCCGCCGCAGATTGCGACCGTGTGGCCGAGCAGATCGAAGACGTGATCGGCATCGAAGCCAAGAACGCCCTGCGCGTTTCCGCAAAATCCGGCATCGGCATCAAGGAAACGCTCGAATCGATCGTGCGCGATTTGCCCCCGCCCAAAGGCGACGCCAACGCACCGCTCACCGCGATGCTGGTTGATTCGTGGTATGACAGCTATCTGGGCGTTGTTGTGCTTGTCCGCATCATGGATGGCATGCTCCGCAAGAACGACCGCGTCAAATTCATGTCGAACGGCACCGTGCACCAAGTTGACCGCATTGGCGTCTTCCGTCCCAAAATGGAAAACGTCGACGAACTTGGCCCCGGCGAAATCGGCTTCATCACCGCGCAAATCAAACAGGTTCGCGATACGCGCGTCGGTGACACCATCACCAGCGAACGCAAAGGCGCCGAGAAAGCCTTGCCGGGCTTCAAACCCGCGCAGCCCGTGGTGTTCTGCGGCCTCTTCCCGGTGGATAGCGCCGAGTTCGAAGACCTGCGCGACGCAATCGAAAAACTTGCTCTGAACGATGCCTCCTTCAGCTTCGAGATGGAAACCTCCGCGGCACTGGGCTTTGGCTTCCGCTGCGGCTTCCTCGGACTTCTGCACCTTGAGGTGATCCGCGACCGTCTGGAGCGCGAGTTCAACATCGAACTCATCACCACCGCGCCCTCTGTGGTCTATAATCTGCACATGAAAGACGGGACCGTGAAAGAGCTTCACAACCCCGCCGACATGCCAGACCTGACCTACATCGACCATATCGAAGAGCCGCGCATCAAGGCCACGATCATGGTGCCCGATGAATACCTGGGCGATATCCTCAAGCTCTGCCAAGATCGTCGCGGCATCCAGCTTGACCTCACCTATGCTGGCAGCCGCGCCATGGTTGTCTATGATCTCCCACTCAACGAAGTGGTCTTCGATTTCTACGACCGCCTCAAATCTGTGACCAAAGGGTACGCATCTTTCGACTATCAGTTGACCGGATACAGCGAGGACAGCCTCGTCAAGATGCAGATCCTCGTCAACGCCGAACCTGTCGATGCGCTTTCGATGATGGTCCACCGCGACCGCGCCGAAGCCCGTGGCCGATCCATGTGCGAGAAGCTCAAGGAATTGATCCCGCGTCACATGTTCCAGATCCCGATCCAAGCTGCCATCGGCGGCAAGGTCATCGCGCGCGAAACACTTTCCGCCCTCCGCAAAGACGTCACGGCCAAATGCTATGGCGGCGACGCCACGCGAAAGCGCAAGCTTTTGGACAAGCAAAAAGCGGGTAAAAAGAAGATGCGCCAATTCGGTAAGGTGGACATCCCACAAGAGGCGTTTATCTCGGCGCTCAAGATGGACAATTGATCCATCAGGGCACCGTGGCCTCCGCTCGTCCGGTGCCCACGCCACGCAACGCCGCGCCCTTGTCTGCACAGAAGTCAAAACGCAACGCCACCCCGCCAAAAGCAGGGCAAACCCGTGCGAAAAAATGCTGAAGTGTGAAGCGCTGCTTTGATCCATGCCTCACGATAGGCGAAAAAGGTTAAGGCTAGGTTTCCCCGCCCCCACCTCTTTCTTGCGATCTTGCCATATCATGACCAAGGTCAGACAGCCCCCACCGAAGCCAAAACCCCACATCTTCCCAAGGGGTTAGCGTTACTGCAGATCGGCAAATGCCGCCTTGAGCCGCACCACGGCTTCCTCGATCTGCACCCGTGGCATCGCCAAATTGAAGCGCATGAAGCTCTCGCCGCCGGTGCCAAACGTCGCCCCGTGATTTGCCGCTATCTTCGCTTCTTTCTCCACCCGCATCTGCACTTCCGCAGGTGACATCCCAGTGCCAGAAAAATCGACCCACGCCAGATAGGTCGACGCCATCTTCATCGAGATCACACCGGGAATCGAATTCACGCCCTCATCGAAAACTCTCGCATTCTCACCGATATAGCTCACGCATTGATCGACCCACGCCGCCCCCTCGGGGCTATAGGCCGCCTCCGCCATGAACAAGCCGAACGAGTTTGGCGACAGGCCCAGCCCCATCATCCGCTTCTCAAATTTCGCCCGCATCTGCGGCTCATGAATGATGACATTGCCGGAATGACTGCCCGCAATGTTGAACGTCTTGGTTGAGGCCGTCATCATGATGCAGCCTTCATTCCCGGTCACCAACGTCATCGGAATATGCTTGGCCCCCGAAAACACCAGATCGTGGTGAATTTCATCCGAAACCAGGACCAGCTCATGCTCGGTCGCAAAGGCCGCCAACGCCTCCAACTCGGCCCGCTCCCACACGCGTCCGCTCGGATTATGCGGCGAACATAGGATAACCATCGACGCGCCTTGCGCCTTTACCGCCTCAGCCGCATGGTCAAAATCCATCTCATAGCGCCCGTTCCGCATCACCAGCGGGCTCTCTACCACCCGGCGGTCATTGGCGCGGATCACCTTGGCAAAGGCATGGTAAACTGGCGTAAACAGCAACACGCCGTCGCCGGGCTTTGTAAAGGTGTCCACGCACATAGCCGTGCCGTTCACCAATCCATGCGTTGTAAAAATCGCTTTCGGATTAAGGCTCCAGCCATGCCGCTCCTTCATCCACCACTGGATCGCTGCGCGGTATGCAGCATCATCACCGTAATACCCATAAACCCCGTGATCACGCATCTTCTGCACAGCCGCCTGAATGCAGTCTGGCGCCCGGAAATCCATATCCGCCACCCACATCGACAGCCCCTCCTCCGCAGGCACCCCATAGAGCGCCTCCATCACATCCCATTTGACGGAATGGGTATTGCGGCGGTCGATGATGTCGTCAAAGCTCATAGTGGGTTCTCCCAATTTTTCGGCCAAGGATACTCCGCCTCTGCCGCAGCGCAATCGCGCGATCCGTATCAGAACCATTTACCATATATCGGCAATCCATTGGAATACTGTATTATATAAGTTCAAAAAATCAGAACAAATTCCATATATAGGCAATTATACGGGAATTTTGTTTTGTAAAAACTCAGATACTCCCTCCCCGGTTGGAACATCCTGCCCCATTGCGCGACCTCGCCCCATCCCTTACATCGCTGCCCATGACAAAACGCCCGATCCTGATCCATCCCGACCCGCGCCTGCGGAAAGTCGCCGCTCCCGTCCCAGACCTCTCGGACGAGTTGCGCCGTCTCGCCGATGACATGCTCGAAACCATGTATGATGCGCCCGGCATCGGTCTCGCAGCGCCGCAAATCGGTCAGAACCACCGCCTGATTGTGCTTGATTGCGTCAAGGAAGCGTCCGAAACGCCGCGCCCCCTTGTGATGTTCAATCCCGAAGTCATCGCCAGCGCGGATGAAAAAAGCGTCTACGAAGAGGGTTGCCTCTCGATCCCCGAACAATATGCCGAAGTCACCCGCCCTGCGGCGGTCACCGTCCGCTGGATGGATCGCGACGGCAAAGAGCACCAAGAAGATTTCACCGGCCTTTGGTCAACCTGCGTGCAGCATGAAATCGATCACCTCGACGGTAAACTCTTCATCGACTACCTCACCCCCCTCAAGCGCCAGCTCATCACGCGCAAGATGCAAAAGCTCAAACGCGAGCGGTTCCGCTGATGCGTGACATCGTCCTTTGGCCCGATCCGCGGCTCTCTACCCCCTGTGCGCCTGTCGGTTCCGAGGACGTCTCGCACCTTGTCACAGAGATGTTTGAAGTCATGTATGCCGCGCCCGGCCGCGGCCTTGCTGCGCCGCAAATTGGCGTGTTGAAACGCATTTTTGTCATGGATTGCGGCTGGAAAGAGGGCGACATGACACCTGTGGTCTGCATCGACCCCGAAATCCTGTGGTCTTCCGAGGCAACGGGCGAGATGACCGAGGGCTGCCTCTCCATCCCCGAAACACCTGCCACCGTCACTCGGCCTCTCGAAATTCGCCTCGCCTTCACCACGCTCGCAGGCACCCGCGAGGAACACCACTTGACGGGCTTTGAAGCGCGCTGCGCCCAGCATGAATATGACCATCTCGAAGGACGTGTCATCTTCGACCGTCTTGCGCCCGATCTGCGCGCCGCTTTGGAAACCCCCTATCTGAAAGCCCGCGCATGACGTCCCGCCGCTGCATCCCTTGGCCCGACCCGCGCCTTCGCACGCCCGCCGCCCCCGTGGCCGAGATCACCGACGAAATCCGTGGCCTTTGGGCCGATATGGTCGACACCATGGACGCCATGCCCGGCGTCGGCCTTGCGGCCCCCCAGATCGGCGTAGCCTTGCGCCTTGCCGTTGTGGATGCCTCCGAGAAGCGCGGCCAAGCCATCCTGATGGCCAATCCTGAAATCCTGCATGCTTCCATCGAACTGCGCGAACATGACGAGGCCTCGCCCAATCTTCCCGGCGTCTCTGCTGTCATCAAACGCCCGCGCGCCGCCACCGTCCGGTTTCTCAATGCTGACGGTCACATCGAAGACCGCGATCTGGTCGGCCTCTGGGCCACATCGATGCAGCACCAGATCGACCACCTCAATGGCCGGATGTATTTTGACAACCTCTCCAAGATGAAGCGCGACATGCTCCTGCGCCGCGCCCGCAAACTCAAGTGAGGCCCCAATGCGCGTGATCTTTATGGGAACCCCGGAGTTTTCCGTCCCTGTGCTTGAGGCACTGGTCGGCGCGGGCCACGAGATCGCCGCCGTCTACTGCCAGCCCCCCCGTCCCGCCGGACGCGGCCAAAAGGATCGCCCCACCCCGGTGCACGCCTCTGCGCGCGCGCTCGGGCTGGATGTGCGCCACCCCACCTCTCTGAAATCAGACGCCGAAGCTGCTGCCTTCGCCGCCCTTGATGCCGATATCGCCGTGGTCGTGGCCTATGGCCTGATCCTGCCGCAACGCGTGCTCGACGCGCCCCGCAAGGGCTGCCTGAACATCCACGCGTCCCTCCTGCCGCGCTGGCGCGGTGCTGCCCCGATCCACCGCGCGATCCTGTCGGGCGATGCTGAAACGGGGGTCTGCATCATGCAGATGGAAGCAGGGCTTGATACAGGCCCCGTCCTGCTGCGCGCGGCCACCCCCATCGGAGCCGAAGAAACCACCGGAGAACTGCACGACCGCCTCTCCGCCCTCGGCGCACGCACCATCGTCGAAGCCCTCGCCACATTGGACAGCCTCACACCCGTGCCCCAGCCCGAAGAGGGCGTTACCTACGCCGCCAAGATCGACAAGGCCGAAGCCGCAATCGACTGGTCCCGCCCCGCCGCAGACCTCATTCGCCAGATCAACGGCCTCTCACCCTTCCCCGGCGCATGGGTCACATGGAACGGCGAACGCCTCAAACTCCTCGCCGCCCGCGCCGCCTCTGGCCAAGGCACGCCCGGCACCATGCTGGACGACGCCCTCACCATCGCCTGCGGCACCGGAGCCCTCCAACTCACCCGCCTCCAACGCGCCGGCAAAGCCGCCCAACCCGCCGCCGACTTCCTCAGAGGAAATGCTCTGAGCAAGGGCGAGCGGCTTTAGGCCATAAGCAACAGTAGCAACTCGCATCGCCAGAATGCGCCTTTAAGCTTCGGTCCTCGCGTAAATCGACTCTTGCAAATTCCATCGTCCGCTGCACCATTACTACAACCCTTGAATGTATCTCTCTCTGTGACTCTTAGGGGACTATGTTGAATAAGTTGTTAATCGCCGCAGGTCTTTTGCTCAGTTTTATTGCCGGCCAGTATTTCACGATCGATGCACTCAATCGGCCCTTGAACCATGGCACATTGCGCGGAGTGTCCATTTGCCTAGCCCAAGAAGCAAACGCTGTTCTAAGCGCCGACTCTCGCAAAAAGGCCTGCGCTTCGCAATTCGAACAAGACATAAGCTATTTTGTTTACGAAAAGATTTACGGCCGCGGCAGCATTCGAAAACGCGGCGATCAATTGGCTTTTGAGGGTGCACTTTCGAATGAAACTTCGGACTCCTTGGTTTCCCACTTCAAAATAGAAATCACGTTTAATCAAGAGCTTGGAAAAGCCGCAATTGTCAGAAAAGCAGGTGTTTCTGGCTGGTTTGAACCCTCTACAGCAAACGTCACGTTTACGAGCACCGAATTCGAGCCGCCATTCGAAGGTTGGGAGAAACTCAAAGGGTGCGAACCCAATGTTCAGGTTAACTGTTGGGTCTGGGAAATTGATCGGTACTATGGGGTTTCTCTTTAGGATTCTCCCGCGCCTCCCCCCTCACACGTGCTGCCCGCCGTTAATCTCTATCTCCGTCCCCGTGATGTAACTCGCCCCGGGCCCGCAGAGGAAATAGATCGTGTTTGCCACTTCGGCAGGCTGCCCCAACCGCCGCAGCGGGATCGTTTCCGTCAGTTTCTCCGTCCCCGGTGACAGGATCGCCGTCTCGATTTCGCCCGGCGCAATCGCATTCACCCGCACCCCCAATGGCCCGAAATCATGCGCCATTTCCCGCGTCAGCGCCTTGAGCGCCGCTTTGGACGTCGAATAGGCCGCCCCCGCAAACGGATGCACCTCATTCCCGGCAATCGACGTCACGTTCACCACAGAGCCCTGCGCCTCCACCAATTCCGCACGCAGCCCGCGCGCCAGCACGATCGAGGCAAAGAAGTTAACGTGAAACACCTGCCCCCATGTCCGCAGGTCCGTCTCCAGCGTGTTAAGCCGCCCGCCGCCATCGCCTTTCGGCGAAATCCCCGCGTTATTCACCAAGGCGTCCAGCTTCCCATCAATCCGCCCGCGAATATCC
>DOOI01000077.1 GCA_003512825.1 Paracoccaceae bacterium
AAGGTTCGAAACGGCGCGCGCCATCGCGGGGCGCGCGCCGATTATCTTAGCTCTGAAGCGCGTCCCACATTTCCATATCGCGCTGCGCGGTCCAAATTCGGGGCGTATCAAGACCCCGGGCCTCATCATAGGCACGGGCGACATTGAAGGGCAGGCAATGCTCATAGATCGCATAGTCCTTGAACTTCGGATCGCATTCAGCACGTACAGCATCCCAAGCGTCCTTGAGGCTGCCACCGCGCGCGGCGACACGCTGTACCGGGCGATAGGTGGATGTGACAAAATCTCGGGTATTTTCGATGGCGGCATGCACCATCTCCTTGCCGATAAGCGCATCGCCCCGGCCGGGAGCAATAGCGTCGACATCATACCACGCAATATTGTCCAGCGTGTCGCTCCAATCGGCGAAATGCCCGTCACCGCAATAACAGGCAGAGTGGTATTCGACGATGTCGCCTGTGAACATAACGTTCTGGTCGGGCACATGGACCACGGCATCGCCCGCAGTATGCGCGCGCCCAAGGTGCATGATGTCGACACGGCGTTTGCCCAGATAGACAGTCAAGCGGTCTGAGAAAGTGGTCGTTGGATAGGTCAGGCCGGGAATAGACTCGTGCCCCTGAAAGAGCCGCGGAAAGCGTTGAAACTCGCTGTCCCAATCCTCTTGGCCTCGCTCAACCACCATGGCTCGGGCTGTATCCGACATGATCACCTCCCTTGCGCCATAAGCCGAAGCCCCCAAGACACGCACCGCGTGATAATGGGTGAGCACGAGATGAGAGATTGGCTTGTCGGTCAGCTCGCGCACCTTCTCGATGACCTTGGCAGCAAGGCGCGGGGTGGCCTGTGCTTCGACGATCATCACGCTGTCGTCGCCGATGATCACACCGGAATTCGGATCGCCTTCAGCGGTAAAGGCCCAAAGGCCGTCACCGACTTCGGTGAAGGAGATGTTCTTTTCGGTCATATCACCTTGTGAGGCAAATTTCTTGGCCATGTCGCGCGTTCCTTTGTCGTGGAGCCTGAGGCTTGGTCAGGAGCCTCCGGCGGGGATATTTCAAGCAAGAAGATGATTATCTTGCATATGGGTCGGGAAGGGCAGGCAGGATTTTCCCAGAGCAAGTGCCGAACCCAATGGTGAATCCGTCACCTTTGGCATGGCCCGAAAGCGTGAGCGTATCGCCATCCTCAAGAAAAGAGCGGACCTCGCCAGTATCAAGTGTGATGGGGTCCTTGCCGCCCCAAGACAGTTCCAAAAGCGAACCGCGTTCAGGCTTGGTCGGCCCGGAAATCGTGCCGGAGCCAAGAAGGTCACCCGGGTTCATCGGGCAGCCGGAGGTGGTGTGATGGGCAAGCTGCTGCGCGGCGGAATAATACATCTCGCGGTAATTGGTTTGGCTCAGCTTGGTGGGGGGCTTGCCTTCGGGGGCGATACTGGCGGTGAGGGTGATGTCATAGAGCATTGGGCCTGTATCGCGCAAATGCGGTAAAAGCTCTACGTCACGAGGGGGGCATGAGGCTCGAAAGGGGGCGAGGGCCGCTTGGGTCACGATCCAAGGCGAGAGCGACGTCGCTGTTGCCTTGGCTTGGAACGGGCCGAGCGGTTGATACTCCCATGCTTGGATATCGCGTGCTGACCAGTCGTTGAGCAAGACATAGCCGAAGATCATCGCATCGGCTTCGTCTACGGTGACAGGGCGATCAGAAGGGGTGCCGACGATCGCACCCATTTCCAGCTCGAAATCGAAACGTCGCGAGGGAAGAAAGGCGGGCTGTGCATGGTCGGGTGATTTCAGCTGACCCCAAGGACGGCGCACGGGAGTGCCTGAGACAACAACCGATGAGGCGCGCCCGTTATACCCGATGGGGATGTGAAGCCAGTTGGGTGGCAAAGCATTTGCCGGATCACGGAACATAGATCCCACATTGAAAGCGTGATGCCGACCCGCATAAAAGTCGGTGTATTCTGCAACGAGGAACGGGAGATGCATCTCTGCATCGACTTGCGCGACCAGACAGGTTTCGAGTTCGGAGCGCGCAGCGGCCCCCTCAGCCAAGAGTTCTTGCAAGCGCGCGCGCAGTTCTGCCCAAAATCGTGGACCTGCTTCCATTACCTCATTCCAGAACGGAACGTCGAAGAAGGGGCCTTCGTCAAACTCCAAGAGCCCGGCCTCTTCGGCAGCAAGGCAATCAAGGATCATGTCGCCAATCGCTACGCCGCAGCGCGGATCGTCGCCGCCAACAGAAAACACCCCATAGGGTAGATTGTTGAGCGGAAAAGGGTGATCGACCGTATTTGCGCTGGCGACCCAGCTCTTCATCAAACCCACGTCTGTTTCTCCTGTTGTTCGCATGCGCGCGTCATCGGGTCTTCTTGCTTGAAATATCCCGGGGGGCGCGCGCAGCGCGGGGGGCAGCGCCCCCTCTTTTGTTACTTCTTGCCGGGCGTGCCGTCGAATTTCTTCTCAAGGCTCGTCCAGCAGTCGATATAGTCGTCCTGCAGCGGAGCCTCGGTGGCTGCGAAGCCTGTGAGGTGCTGAGGGAAGCGGGTTTCAAACATGAAAGACATGGTGTTGTCGAGCTTATGTGCGGCGAGGTCCGCATTGGAGGCGTTTTCAAACGCGTTTCTGTCGGGGCCGTGTGGCATCATCATGTTATGAAGGCTCATGCCGCCGGGTACGAAGCCTTTGGGTTTAGCATCATATTGGCCGTAAATATTGCCCATCAGTTCGGACATAATGTTCTTGTGATACCATGGTGGTCGGAAGGTGTCTTCGGCGACCATCCACCGTTCCCGGAAAAGGACGAAGTCGATGTTTGCGGTGCCGGGCACACCGGATGCAGCGGTCAGAACGGTGAAGATTGAGGGGTCGGGGTGGTCAAAGAGTACCGCGCCGACGGGGCAATAGGTGCGTAGGTCATATTTGCAGGGTGCATAGTTGCCGTGCCAGCCAACGACATCGAGGGGGCTGTGACCAATTTCGGTGACGTGGAATTGGCCGCACCATTTGATGACCACCTTTGAAGGGGTTTCACGATCCTCAAAGGCGGCGACGGGTGTTTTGAAGTCGCGACGGTTGGCCATGCAATTGGCGCCGATTGGGCCGCGGCCGGGGAGTTCAAACTTTTGGCCATAATTTTCGCAGACAAAACCGCGGCAGGGGCCATCGAGCACTTCGACGCGGTAGAGAAGGCCACGCGGTAGGATTGCGATTTCCTTGGGTTCGAGATCGATGATACCCAGTTCTGTGCAAAAGCGCAGGCGGCCTTCTTGGGGCACAATCAGCAATTCACTGTCGGCGGAATAGAAGTATTCGTCGACCATTGATTCGGTGACCAGATAGATATGTGACGCCATGCCGACTTGAGTGTTGACATCGCCTGCGGTGGTCATTGTTCGCATGCCGGTTAGCCAGTTCAGCGGAGCGCTGCCTGTGGGCAGGGGATCCCAGCGAAATTGGCCCATGGAGACCACATCGGGATCGATATGCGGAGCGGATTTCCAGTAGGGCAGCGCGATCTTGCTGTAGCGGTGCGAATGTTTCACCGAGGGGCGGATGCGATAGCACCATGTCCGCTCGTTTTGATGCGAGGGGGCGGTGAAGGCGGTGCCGGAGAGTTGCTCGCCATAAAGGCCGTAGTTGCACTTTTGTGGGCTATTCATGCCTTGAGGCAAGACACCGGGAAGGGCTTCGGTTTCAAAGTCGTTCCCGAAACCGGGCATATAGCCGGGCGTCGTGCCTTGGGGGGTGGGGGCTTGCACGAAGTTATGCGGGCTGGGCTGATGATTCATGACGGCTCCTCCAGAAACTGTTGCGGGGTTAATGGTTGATTTTGTAACTAACAACCATGGAGGCGCACGTTATGGATAAAAAAGACGTTTTTGAGCTGCAGGACTTCCTGCCCTATCAGCTGAACCAAGCTGCGGAGGCGGCTTCGCTGTCGTTTCAGCAGATTTACAAAGGGCGCTACGGCATGTTGCGAACCGAGTGGCGGGTGCTGTTTCACTTGGGGCTATACGGGCAGATGACAGCGACTGAGATCGGGCAGCGCTCGCGGATGCATAAGACCAAGATCAGTCGAGCGGTGTCGGCGTTGGAAGAAAAGCGATTTTTGACACGGGCGAGAGATGCCGGGGATCGGCGGGTGGAGACCTTGGCGCTGACATCGGTAGGACAGGCGGCGTATCGCGATTTACGCCAGATCGCACAGACCCATGAGGCGCAATTGTTGCGCGCGCTCACGTACGAAGAGGCTGCGGTATTGCGGCGCGCGTTAAAGGTGTTGGCGGCGTTCTAAGCGCTCGTTACACCGGGCGGAAATCGAAGGGGCGCGCGCCATGTTCAAGACAGACCAAGCCAAGGGATTGGTGCTTACCACGTTGGGGGCGCTGGCCATTGTGCCTGACTCGCTTTTTGTGCGCCTTATTGGAGCGGAAGCGTTGGTTGTGGCGTTTTGGCGTGCTCTGTTTGTTGGGTTGGGCATCACATTGGTGATTTTGGTGATGCGGGGACCGAGTGCATTTCGTGCTGTGTTTGGCACCGGGTTTTATGGGGCGCTCTATACGGTGTGTATGTCGGCCTCAGGGTTGCTTTTTGTATTGGCGGTGAGTTTGACGAGCGTGGCGAACGTGGTGTTCATTATTGCGTCCATGCCTGTCTTTGCTGCGATTTTCAGCCGGATCATTCTGGGAGAACAGATCAGTCGCCGAATGGTGTGGACGATTTTGGCCGTCGTGCCGGGCTTGGCAATTATCGCCTATGGTTCGGGCGAAACGAAGGGGGCATCGGTCACGGGGGATCTCTTGGCGCTGTTGGTATCGGCGGTCTATGCGCTGGGTCTGACAGCGGCACGGAAGGTGCGAAAGGTGCCGATGGTGCCTGCGGTTGGGCTAGGTTATCTCGCCTCTGCGGGGGGGATTATGCTTTTTGTCGACCCGTTTGTGGTGAGCCATCAGCAGGTGAGTCTTTCCTTGGCGCATGCTGCGTTTATTGGGCTTTCAGCCACATTTATGGCTTTAGGTCCGCGCTATATTCCTTCGGCGGAGGTGGCTTTGTTGTTGCTGCTTGAATCCGTCTTGGCGCCCTTGCTGATGTGGGTGGCAATGGGAGAGGTGCCCGGAGGTTGGACCTTGACCGGGGGCGCAGTTGTGTTGGGGGCGTTGGCTTTGTCAAATTGGTCTGCGATGCGCGCGTCACGGCGCAGGCCCGTCGGTCCCTTGCCGCATTGAACGCAGGCTGAGCCGGATTAGAAGGTCACGTCGACGCCCGGCAAATTGATGCTTTTCAGCAGATCGCGCAATTCCTGACGAGCCGCGACGTTGGAGATATTGAGCTGTTTGACCCCTACATCCTTGAGGTCGAGCAGGGTAAGGCCGCGGGGAAACAGCTCGCGGAAGATCACACGTTCGGAAAAGCCGGGCGCGACGCGGAAGCCGATACGCTTGGCGAGGTTCGCCAGCGCGCCTTCCATTTTCTGTTTATTGACCATGGCTTGTGCGCCAAGACGATTTCGCAACACGATCCAGTCGATGGGCTTGAGGCCCGCTTGTGCACGCAATTGTCGCGCCGACCAGACCATTTCGGAATAGACCGATGGGCCAATGATCTTGCGCCCGTCTGTATCGACATGCGCGAGGAGATCGAAATCGACGAAACTGTCATTGAGGGGCGTGACCAATGTATCGGCAAGCGAGTGGGCGACTTGGCTGAGCCTTGTGTGGGAACCGGGGCAATCGATAAGGATGAAATCATGGTCGAGTTCGAGCGCAGCAACAGCCATAGCCAGTCTGCGATCATAAATGTTTTCACCGGGGTTTAGCGTAGCCGGATCCACCTCGGGGAGGTCGATATAATTGGGCGAGGGCAAGGACACCTCGGTTTTGGCGAGGTATTTGGCACGGTTTTCAAGATAACGTCCGAAAGATTTTTGCCGCAGATCAAGGTCAACTGCGCCGACGCGGTGACCAAGCCGCACAAGGGCTGTGGCAATATGCATGGAGACGGTGGATTTGCCCGCGCCGCCCTTTTCGTTTCCGACCACGATTATATGCGCCACGATCTTGGCCCCCTGTCACTCATTCCGCACTCCACGGCGTTCCT
>DOOI01000203.1 GCA_003512825.1 Paracoccaceae bacterium
CGTTTTTCCGGGAGCGGCTGGGCTGTTCACCGCCGAAGATATTGCCAATCACCGCATTGTCACGGACCGGGTGCATGCGAATGACGGCAAGATCGCGATGCAGATACTGCATGCCGGGCGATACGCTTATGGGCCCGATTGCGTGTCGGCTTCGGCGATCAAGTCGCCGATCTCGCCGTTTCCGCCCAAGGAATTGGATGAAGAGGGTATCCAGAAGCAGCTCAACGACATTGCGACGGCTGCTGCTCGGGCGCAGGAAGCAGGCTATGACGGGGTCGAGGTGATGGGCTCGGAGGGCTATTTCATCAATCAGTTCCTCGTCACCCATACAAACAAGCGCACCGATGGCTGGGGCGGGTCCTATGAGAACCGGATGCGCGTGGCAATTGAAGCGGTGAAACGCGCGCGCGCGGCTGCGGGGCCGGAGTTCATCATCATCTATCGTTTGAGTGTGATTGATCTGGTGCCGAACGGATCGACGACGGATGAGGTAATCCAGCTTGCAAAGGAAGTAGAGAAGGCAGGTGCGACGATCATCAACACTGGCGTTGGCTGGCACGAAGCACGGGTGCCGACGATTGCAACCAGTGTGCCGCGCGCGGCGTTTTCGTGGGTGACGCATAAGCTGATGGGACATGTGACGATCCCGGTCGTGACATCGAACCGGATCAACACGCCAGAGGTGGCAGAAGAGATATTGGCGGGAGGGTGGGCCGATATGGTGTCGATGGCGCGTCCCTTCTTGGCGGATGCGGATTTTGTCAACAAGGCGGCTGCGGGCCGGGCAGAATTGATTGCGCCCTGCATCGCGTGCAATCAGGCCTGCCTTGATCATACGTTCTCGGGCAAGCTGACCTCATGCTTGGTGAACCCGCGCGCCTGTTCGGAGACCGAGTTGACGATTGCGCCTGCCACGACGAAGAAGCGGATTGCCGTCGTGGGTGCCGGGCCTGCGGGGCTATCGGCGGCGCTGACCGCAGCGGAGCGGGGGCATGCGGTGACGGTGTTTGACCGCGCGGCGCGGCTTGGCGGACAGCTCAACATGGCCAAAGTGGTGCCGGGGAAGGAAGAGTTCCACGGGCTGATTGAATGGTTTGAGGCCATGGTGAAAGAGCATGGTGTCGAGATGCGGCTGAACACTGACGCGACTGTAGAAGCGCTCAGGGGGTTTGATGAGGTGATCATTGCCACTGGAGTGATGCCGCGCGATCCGGGCATTCCGGGCCAAGACGGGCCGAATGTGCTAAGCTATATTGATGTGTTGCGTCATGGGGCGAGCGTGGGCGCACGGGTGGCTGTGATTGGCGCGGGTGGTATCGGCTTTGACGTGGCCGAATTCCTGACGACGGACCATTCGCCTACGACGGATCTGCCAGAATGGCTCAAGGAATGGGGTGTAACCGATCCTGCCAAGGTGCGGGGTGGATTGGCGCCTGAAGGGCCACAACCCGCCCCGGCGACGCGTGAAGTGGTTTTGTTGCAGCGCAAGGCAGAAAAGCCGGGCAAGCGGCTGGGCAAGACCACAGGCTGGATCCATCGCGCGAGCCTTCAGATGAAGGGCGTGAAGATGATGGGCGGGGTGAATTACGAAAAGATTGACGCCGAGGGGCTGCATGTGAGCTTTGGCGAGGCGCGCGAAAAGCCGACGCTGATTGCCTGTGACACGGTGGTGTTGTGTTCGGGACAGGAGAGCGAGCGCAGCTTGGCCGATGCCTTGGGTGCACAGGGCGTGACTGTGCATGTGATTGGCGGTGCAGATGTGGCGGCGGAATTGGACGCCAAGCGCGCCATCAATCAGGGCACACGGCTGGCCGCCGCGCTGTAAGCGGGGCGTGTGAGGCGGGGTTGAAGGCTGGCGCGCGCCGTGGTCCAAGGGGGCAAGGAGCGCGCCATGCTGACCATACTTGCCGGATTGATCCCTTCGTTTTTGCTGGTCGGACTTGGCGGGCTGGTGCGGCGCCGGCTGAGTGAGGCGGCTTGGATCGGGCTTGACCGGTTGAATTTCGAAGTGCTGTTTCCGGCCTTGTTGTTCACAGCGGCAGCTTCGCGGAAGATCGATTTCAGTCGGGTTGCGGTGATCGGGCCGGGGGTATGGGCGATTGTCACGCTGGGACTGATCGCGGGCTATGCGGCGCGGCGGCACGGGCCTGCGCCATTTCTGGATTTTGCAGGCGCATGGCAGACGGCTTGGCGGTTTAACACTGCGTTGGGATTTGTGGCGGTGGCGACGCTGAGCCATGCCGATGCGGCCTTGATGGCGATTTGCGCTGGGCTGGCGGTGCCTTTGGCCAATATCTTTGCCGTTTCGGCCCTGTCGCGCGGGGGAAACCTTGGGCTGGTGCAAACGGTGAAGAAGGTGGCGCTCAATCCGTTTCTATTGGCGAGTGTCGGCGGTGTGGCAGTGGGTATGTCGGGGCTGGTGATCCCTGCGGTGGTGCTGGCGCCGCTACAGCTTTTGTCGGATGCGGCGATTCCGGTGGCGTTGATTTCCGTGGGGGCCACGATGGATTGGAAGGCCTTGGCGCGGTTGGATGGATTTTCCGGCACGCTGGTTGGGGTGAAGTTGGTGCTGTTGCCAGCGACGACTTTTGCGCTGTGCCGGATCTTGGGAGCGGATGTGGCGACGACGTCGATACTCACCATGTTTGCCGCGCTGCCCACGGCAAGTGGCGCGCATGTGTTGGCGGCGGGGTTTGGTGCGGACCGGGTATTGGTGGCGACGATTGTTGCTCAATCGACATTGCTTGCGGCAATTACCCTACCCTTTTGGATCGCTTTGGTGGAATTTGCGCCTTAAAGCGTTTCCATGTCATTAACGATCCGCCGTATTACCCCGGTATTGTCCGTTCCCCGCCCTAGTGCTGCCTGATTTCCTGAGCATCACTGTTCCTCGATGAGAAACGAGTAGGAGCGCGGAATGGATCGCCTCACGGAAATGGAAGCCTTTGCAATGGTGGTAGACCAAGGTGGGTTTACCGACGCGGCAAAGAAGATGGGAATCTCGAAGTCGGCTGTGTCAAAGCATGTTTCGGCGTTGGAAGCCCGTCTGGGCGCGCGGCTGCTGAACCGGACAACGCGCCGGGTAAGCCCGACCGAGATTGGACTGGCCTATTATGACCGTGCGCGCCGCGTGCTGAATGATGCGGGCGAAGCGGATGCGCTGGTGACCTCGATGCAATCGGCACCTTCCGGGCTGTTGCGGATCAGCGTCGCGACGGATTTCGGGGTGAACCACCTTTCGCCGATCTTGGGAGACTTCTTGCAGGAGTTTCCGGACATTACGGTCAATATGGTGCTGAACAACCGCTATGTGGAGCTGATTTCGGAAGGTTTCGATATGGCGATCCGCATTGGCGAGTTGGAAGACTCGACGCTGCGCGCCCGCAAACTGACCGAGACCACCAAGCGCATGATTGCCAGCCCGCGCTATTTCCAGCGCCATGGGCGGCCACAGCGGATTGATGATCTCAACGAACATAAGCTGCTGCATTATTCGAACCAATCCAACGGCAATATGTGGAAAGTGACCGCGCCTTCGGGTGAGAAGCGTCAGGTTCGCACGGCTGGGGGGCTTTCGGTGAATGATGGCCAATCGTTGTTGAACGCCTGCGTTGCTGGCTTGGGCATCGCCTATCTGCCGTCCTTCCTATACGCGGATGCGATGGCGCAGGGACTGGTGGAAGATGTGATGCCAGAACTGCCGATGGAGACCCAAGGGATTTATGCAGTCTATCCGCCGGGCCGCTTTACCCAGCCCAAGGTCCGTGCCTTCATTGATTTCCTCGTGACCTCCTTCGCGGATAAAGGCCCGACGGAGTGGTAATTCTCGGGCCGCGCGGGTGATCTCGCGGCGTTTCCCTCAACCCCAAGACTGGACCCGGCACCCCAAAGAGGATGCCGGGTCTTTTTTGTTCAACGGCTCAGGTCTTGAACACGCGGTAAATGGCCGGGATCACCAGAACGGTGAGGGCCGTGGACGAGGCAAGGCCGAAGAGCAAGGAAATGGCCAAGCCTTGGAAGATCGGATCGGTCAGGATCACCACGGCGCCAATCATGGCAGCGATAGCGGTCAAGAGGATCGGCTTGAAGCGAATCGCGCCTGCTTCGATCAGCACTTCTATCGCGGGTTTCGCAGGATCGGCGTGGCGAATGAAATCCACCAAAAGGATGGAGTTTCGCACGATGATGCCCGCCAATGCGATGAAACCAATCATCGAGGTGGCCGAAAAGGGCGCGCCAAAAAGCCAGTGTCCGAACATGATGCCGAGGAAGGTGAGCGGTACAGGCGTGAGAATGACCAAGGGCAAGCGGAATGAGCCGAATTGGGCAACGACGAGGATATAGATACCCAAGAGCGCCACGCCGAAAGCAGCCCCCATATCGCGGAAGGTGACATAGGTGACTTCCCATTCACCGTCCCACAAAAGGGTGGTGTGGCTCTCGTCGTCGGGTTGACCGTAGAGGCTTACGACGGGTTTGGTGCCGGGGGCCCAGTCCATTTTGTCCAATTCGGCACTGACGGCGATCATGCCGTACAGAGGAGCCTCATAGGCACCCGCCAATTCAGCGGTAACCATTTCAGCCGCGCGGCCATTGTGGCGGAAGATCGGGAAACTGGCACGTTCTTCGGTGATGCGGATCACGTCGCCCAGTTCGACCACCCCTCGGGCACCGGGAAGAACATTTGCGGGAATGGGCGTAGAGAGAAAGCGCTCATCCATGACGCGGGCACCTTTGGGGCGGGCGATTTCCAAGGGGATCGGATGGCGGGCGGCTTCGCGATGGGAATAGCCCACCGTCTGGCCACCGTTGAGGATGGCGATCGTGTCAAAAACGTCTTGTTCCTGCACACCGAAGAATTCGAGGTCATCCGTCGAAATGCTGGCCCGCAAGCGGCGTGGCTGGAGGCCAAAGCTGTCATCAACATCGACAACGAAGGGCACGGCTTCAAAGGCTTGCCGGATCTTGCTTGCCGCTTCGCGGCGCGCCTCGGGGGTGGGGCCATAGACTTCGGCCAGAAGCGTGGCGATCACGGGGGGACCGGGCGGAGGCTCGACAACCTTAAGCGAGGTGCCGCTTGGCACGGACACCGCCGCGATTTTCTCGCGGATTTCGAGGGCGATGTCATGGCTTTCGCGGTCACGCTCGGTTTTGGGGGCGAGATTGATGGAAACTTCGCCGAGGTTGGCTTCTTGGCGCAGGAAGTAGTGGCGCACCAGCCCGTTGAAGTTGAAGGGCGCGGCTGTGCCGGCATGGGTTTGGACATTGAGGACTTCGGGCAGGTCCATCACGAGGGCCGCGACATCTTGGGCAACGCGGTCGGTTGCTTCGACGGAGGCGCCTTCGGCCATGTCGATCATCACGGCCAGTTCGGATTTATTGTCGAAGGGCAAAAGTTTGACTGTGACATCCTTGGTGTAAAGCACCGTGAGTGAGCCGAACGAGAGCACGATAGAGCCAATGATAAGCGCCCAGCTGCGGGATTTTGATTGCAGGATCGGGCGTGCGATGCGCTCATAGGCACGTTCGAGCGCGCCACCGTGATGGCCGCCGTGGCTGTCATCATGGCCATGCGCCGACATATCGGCCCGGCCTGCGATTTTCACCATGAGCCAAGGCGTAATGATAACGGCGACAAAGAAGGAGAAGATCATCGCCGCAGATGCATTGGCGGGAATGGGGGACATATAGGGGCCCATCAAACCCGAGACAAAGAGCATCGGAAGCAAGGCCGCAACGACTGTGAGCGTGGCAACAATCGTGGGGTTGCCGACTTCGGCCACGGCGTCGATGGCGGCGCGGGTCCGGTCGCGGCCATCTTTCATGCCCCAGTGGCGGGCAATGTTTTCGATCACCACGATCGCGTCATCGACAAGGATGCCAATGGAGAAGATCAGTGCAAAAAGTGAAACCCGGTTGAGCGTGTAGCCCATGATCCATGAGGCAAAGAGCGTGAGCAGGATGGTGACAGGAATGACGATGGCCACCACAATCGCCTCGCGCCAGCCGATGGCGAGAAACACGAGGCCGATAATGGAGACAGTGGCAAGGCCGAGGTGGAACAGCAGCTCATTGGCCTTTTCATCGGCGGTTTCGCCGTAGTCACGGGTGATGGTGACCTCAATCCCCTCGGGGATCAGCGCGCCTTCCAATGCGTGAATGCGGTGAAGCACCTCTTCGGCGACGATCACTGCATTGGCACCTGCGCGTTTGGCAACGGCGATGGTAACCGCAGGTGTGCGGCGCAGCGTGTCGCCCTCGCGGGTGATCTGACTGACGATCTGATCCGAGCTGTCGGGCACGAAAGAGACGTCGGCCACATCCGCGACATAGACGGGGCGACCATCGCGGGTGGTCAGCAGGAGGCTGGCGATTTCGGCGGGCGCCGTGAGTGTCTGGCCTGCGACAAGCGAGATTTGTTCGCCATTATCGCGCAATAGGCCTGTGTTAAGGCTGCGGTTGGCTTGAGCGACTTTGCCGGCCAATTGCTGCAACGTAACGCCGTAAAGGGCCAGCCGCTCGGGATTAGGGGCGATGCGGATCACTTCTTGGGCTTCGCCGACAATATAGGTCAGGCCCACTTCATTGACCTTTGCCACCTCGGCCTGAACTTCGCGGGCCAAGCGGGTGAGGTCGTTGGCGGTGGCGTCATGACCGGGCGCAGGGGCAAGGGTGAGTGCGAGAATGGCCACGTCATCAATGCCGCGCCCGATGACCAAGGGTTCGGGGATGCCAAGGGGGATGCGGTTCATATTGGCGCGCAGTTTGTCATGCACGCGCAAGATCGCATCTTCGGATTTTGTTCCGACGAGAAAGCGTGCGGTGACCATGGCGTTATCGTCGCGGGTTTGGGAGTAGACGTGTTCTACCCCGTTGATACCTTTGACAATAACCTCCAATGGCTCGGTCACCAGTTTGACGCCGTCCGCGGCTCGCAGGCCGGGGGCCTGGACGTGGATATCGACCAAGGGCACCGAGATTTGCGGCTCTTCTTCGCGGGGCAGCGAGATGAGTGCGACGAGGCCCGCAGCGATGGCGGCGAGAATGAAGAGGGGAGTGAGGGCAGAGCGAATGAAGCCCTTGGTCAGGCCACCAGCGATGCCGAGTGATTGGGGTTTGGGTGCGGTGCTCATTCTTTTGCTCCCGAGAGGGTGTCACCAGCTTCGAGACCCGAGAGAATTTCGACCATCGCGATGCCATCGAGGCTCAGATGCTCGCCGGGGACCACGGCGCGAAGGCCTTGGGTCGTGGCGACAAAGTCGAGGCCTTGGCGGGTGACGAGCGCTGTGGCGGGCACCAAGAGGGCTTGGCGTGCACCGACGGGGACGCGAACGAGAACGCGGGCATCGACAAATTCGTCTGTGATGTCAGAGACTTCTACATCGGCAATGACGCGGCCATTTTCGATTTGCGGGTAGATGCGGGCAAGGTGGCCTTGGGTCGTGCCGTTAAAGGCATCGATTTCGAGGGCTTGGCCTTGGGTCAGGTGACGGGCGTGACGCTCGGGGATGGCGAGTCGCAGGTAGGTGCCGCCACCGCCAATTAGGGCGAGCATCTCGCCGGGCATCAAGACGGCCCCGACAGAGGCAGGCACATCAAGCACCCGTCCCGCGATTGGGGCGAGGATTTCGCCTTCGGCGCCCTGTTGGGCCACGACTTGTTTTTGTGCGTCAATCGCGGCCAATTGTCCTTTGAGAACATCGACTTGCGTGCGAAGACCGTCGAGGCGCTGCACGGTGATGACACCCTTTTTCAGCAGGTCTTCGCCGCGTTGCAATTCGGTTTCGGCATTGTCGAGCTGGGCTTTGACAGCGGCTTCCTGTGCGGCGATGGAGGTGAGTTGCAGAGCAATCTTTTCATCCACGATCCGACCAAGGCTTTGGCCCGCAATAACCTTGTCACCCTCGGCCACATCGAGGGCCACGAGGGTGCCGCCGATCCGGGCCCGGGCCGGAATTTTGTCTTTGGTTTCAATGCGTCCATAGACCGACTTCCACTCTGGCACGGTTTGTGGCGCGAGGGGTTCGGCGGTCAGGGACAGCGGGATCAGAGCGGCCAGAGCGGCCAAAACGAAGCGGGACATGGGAAAGCCTTTCGCGCAAGGGGGTTGGGCCCCTTATACATTCCAATGTTGGAATGTAAATGGCGAATCGTGGTATGGCAAAGACAGGTGAATTTTTGACCTATCGCGCGGCCCGCAGGGTTAACGGGCCGGGAGGTGCGATTTGGCTGGTATGATTTGCGTATGGTCGATGTCTGGCTTGCGTCATGACGTGCGACGCCGCGACAAAAGGTTAACCGCCTTGTTTGCTCGGCGGAGATCCGCAGTGAGGCAGGCGCGGCGGAAAGAAAAAGGCGGGGTTTCCCCCGCCTGATTTGGTTAGCTTTTTGCCGAGACCTTTTCGGGGCGCACCATCCATTCGCGGCCCTTGAGCATTGCCTTCCAATAGACGGGTGGCAAAATCTGTTCCTTGAGCCACCATGCGGCGCGGGATGGTTTGGTGCCGTCGATGACCCATTTCGGGAAGGAGGGCAGCAGTGCGCCCCCATAGCCAAATTCCGCCAACACGATTTTTCCGCGTTCGACTGTGAGCGGGCAGGAACCATAGCCGTTATACATCGCCGTGGGCGAGCGGCCGTCGATGTCATCCGCCACGTTTTGCGCGACAATCGGCGCTTGCATGCGGGCGGCGGCGGCGGTCTTGGCGTTGGGAGCGTTCATCACATCGCCCAGCGACCAGATATTGGCATGGGTCTTGTGACGCAGAGTGGCTTGATCGACATCGACCCAGCCTGCGGCATCGGCCAACGGCGAAACGCGAATGAAATCCGGTGCGATTTGGGGCGGCACGGCGTGGAGCATATCGAATTCCACGGTGACAGTGGTTTTCTCGCTATCGGGTTTGGCCACTTCGAAGGTGGCCTTTTTGGCAGGGCCGTCGACGGAGATGAGGCGGTGGAAGAAATTGACCTGTGCGTTGTATTTCTGGATGTAGCTTTCGAGCGCCGGAACGTAATCCTTGACGCCAAAGAGCACGCCGCCTGCATTCATGAAATCAATGTTGATATGCGAGAGCGCGCCGGATTTCAGCCAATGATCGGCGGAAAGATAGAGCGCCTTTTGCGGGGCTCCGGCGCATTTGATCGGCATGGGGGGCTGGGTGAAGATGGCGCGGCCTTCTTTCAGGGCTTGGACCAGTTCCCATGT
>DOOI01000176.1:0-195 GCA_003512825.1 Paracoccaceae bacterium
CAAAGCATAGCCCCCCGACGCCACAGCCAGACAGTAAGGCACCCCCATTGCAGCAGCGAACTCCCGCTCCAATGCGGCAGCTTCCCCCTCTTCGTCCGGCCCGAGGTTATAGCGATGCAGCCGCCCCGACCGCATCACCGCCATGGCCGCCGCGATCCCTTCTTCCGGGATCGGTTCCTGCTGCGTGAAGTTTCC
>DOOI01000176.1:508-993 GCA_003512825.1 Paracoccaceae bacterium
CGTAATTCTTTATAATGCCCAATCAAGCCCTCTGGCTCCAAAGCCCGCACATCATCATCTCCCGGCCCGAAGGTTACCAATATGCAAGGCACTTCTGCCGCGCGCGCCGTGTTGCGATCCGTCGCCGTGTCGCCCACCAAAAGCGACCGCGCCAAATCGCCCCCTGCGCGACGCACCGCCTCAAAATAGGGCCGCGGGTCTGGCTTTCGCACAGGCAAGGTATCGGCGCCGACGAGGGCATGAAACATGTCCCGCGCGCCCATGCGCTCCATCAACACCTGCGCCAAACCTTCTGGCTTGTTCGTGCAAATCGCCACCGCATAGCCCGCCCCGCGCAAGGCTTCGACCGTATTCAAGGCGTCGGGATAAAAGACAGTATGCGCGCAAATGTTCTCGCCATACGCCATCAGCAAATGCGAATACCATCGCTCGGTTTCTTCGGCCACGCGCGCATGGCCAATCCGCTCCAGACCAAGTCGCAACAT
>DOOI01000176.1:1275-9487 GCA_003512825.1 Paracoccaceae bacterium
CATCGGCCACGCGCGCATGACCAATCCGCTCCAGACCCAGTCGCAACATTGCCTTGCCACCGCGCAAAGCTGTGCCCGCATCGGTCTTGGCAGACAGAACATCTCCCGCGCCCATGGACTGAAAACACGCATTCGCCGCCGCGATCAAATCTCCAGATGTGTCCGCCAGCGTTCCATCCAGATCGAAAACAACAGTTCGCATTTCATTCCCTTCGGCAATTTTTGGCCATAGCCTGACACACGCGGCAATGAAACTTGATGAATCCCTGACTTGCGCGCCCGCCCTATTCGGTTAAAACGACGCCGCGCGAAAGCAAAGAGATTTAATAATTATGATATCCTTAGTTGTTTTGGCCGCAGGTATGGGAACCCGGATGAATTCCGAGTTGCCAAAGGTCCTCCATAGGCTTGCAGGCGCCCCTTTGCTGCACCACGCGCTCAAATCAGGCGCCCCTCTTTCACCGGGCCGCACCGTGGTTGTCGCAGGCCATGGCGCTGATCTGGTGGCAAAGGCGGCGCGCGATTGGGATGACACGATCGAAGTCGTGCTTCAAACTGAACAACTGGGCACGGGCCATGCTGTCGATCAGGCGCGGGCCGCACTTGCCGACACCACAGGCGATGTGATCGTTCTTTATGGCGACACGCCTTTTATCCGCCCCGAAACGCTCGAAACCATGATCGCCGCACGCACGCGGGCTGACGTTGTCGTGTTGGGCTTTTCCGCGGCAAACCCAGGGCGTTATGGCCGGCTTGTCACCGCGGGCGAAACGCTGGAACGCATCGTTGAATACAAAGATGCATCACCTGAAGAACGCGCAATAACTCTCTGTAACTCCGGCGTTATTTGTGCAGACCGTGCAGTCCTGTATGACCTGATCTCCGCGATCACCAATCAAAATGCCTCGGGCGAATATTACCTCACCGATATGGTCGGTCTGGCCCGTGCGCGCGGGCTCTCCGCCACGGCAGTCACCTGCGACGAGGCCGAAACGCTCGGCATCAATTCCCGCGCGGAGCTGGCCCAAGCCGAAGCCGCTTTCCAAGCCCGCGCCCGCAGCGAAGCCCAAGACAACGGCGTAACGCTCGTCGCACCGGACACAGTGCATTTTGCCCATGACACACTCTTGGGCCGTGATGCCGTGATAGAACAATTCGTCGTCTTCGGACCGGGTGTCTCGGTCGAATCCGGCGCGATGATCCGCGCATTCTCCCATCTCGAAGGGTGTCACGTCGGCCAAGGCGCCGTCGTCGGCCCCTATGCCCGGCTACGTCCGGGGGCCGAGCTCGGGGACGACGCCCATGTCGGCAATTTTGTCGAAATCAAAAACGCCATTCTCGGGACGGGCGCCAAGGCCAACCACCTCACGTATATCGGCGATGCCGACATTGGCGAGAAAACCAATATCGGCGCAGGCACGATCACCTGTAATTACGATGGCGTCATGAAGCACCGCACAACGATTGGCGCGCGGGTTTTCATCGGCTCCAACACGATGCTCGTTGCTCCGGTTTCCGTGGGCAATGATGCGATGACCGGATCGGGAGCCGTCATTACCAAAAACGTCCCCGACGGCGCATTGGCCTTAGCCCGCGCTCCGCAAGAAAACAAATTAGGCGCAGCCACAAGATTGTTAGAAATGTTAAAGGCCAAGAAGGCCAAATTGACCAAAGGGACATAAAAATGTGCGGAATTGTCGGGGTGCTTGGCACCCATGAGGTCGCCCCCCTGCTCGTAGAAGCCCTCAAACGCCTTGAATATCGCGGCTATGACAGCGCAGGCATCGCCACTGTCAACAAGGGTCGCCTCGAACGCCGCCGTGCCGTTGGCAAGCTCGTCAATCTCTCTGATCTCTTGGTGCATGATCCTCTCGCGGGCACGTCTGGAATAGGCCACACACGCTGGGCCACCCACGGCGCGCCCTCTGTCACCAATGCCCACCCGCACCAATCCGGCCCGGTTGCAGTCGTTCACAACGGGATCATCGAAAATTTCCGCGAATTGCGCGAGGAACTCGCCCTCAAAGGGCGCACCTTCGTCACGCAAACCGACACCGAAACCGTTGCGCTTCTGGCGCATCAATACATGATCGAAGGCGCTTCTGCCCGCGACGCCGCCGAGAAAACCATCGCCCGCCTGCATGGGGCCTTTGCACTGGCCTTCCTGTTTGACGGCGAAAGCGACCTGATGATCGCCGCCCGCAAAGGCAGCCCCTTGGCCATCGGCCATGGCGACGGCGAAATGTATGTTGGCTCCGACGCCATTGCGCTCGCCCCGATGACAGACCGCATCACCTATCTCGAAGAGGGCGACTGGGCCATTCTTACCCGCACCTCCCTCGAAATCCGCGACGCGAATGGGGCCCTCGCGAACCGCTCGGAACGTCGCATCCAGATCGACAACACCCGCGTCGACAAAGGCGGCCACAAACACTTCATGGCCAAGGAAATCGCTGAACAGCCCCGCGTCATCGGCGAGGCCGTCCGCCATTACCTCGACCAAAGCGGCGAAAGCATCGTTCTGCCCCAAGGTGACATCGACTTTACCAAAGTGCGCCGCATCGTGATGGTCGCCTGTGGCACCGCCTATTATGCCTGCTACACCGCCAAATACTGGTTCGAGCAACTCGCCCGCGTCCCTGTCGAAATCGATGTCGCCTCGGAATTCCGCTACCGCGAACCCCCAATCGAAGAAGGCACCCTCGCCATTTTCGTCTCACAATCGGGCGAAACCGCCGACACGCTGGCCGCATTGCGCTATTGCCGCGACAAGGCCCAAAGCATTGTCGCCGTGGTCAATGTCCCCGAAAGCTCTATCGCCCGCGAAAGCGACCTTGCCCTGCCGATCCATGCAGGCACCGAAATCGGTGTCGCTTCCACAAAGGCCTTTACCTGCCAGCTGACTGTTTTGCTCATGCTGTCCCTCAAAGCCGCAGAACAACGCAAGGCCATGGAGGCACCAGAGCGCATCCGCCTTCTGTCGGCGCTGCGCGGCTTGCCCTCCACCCTCGTCGCCGGACTGGAAATCAACGCCGCCACCGAAAGCCTGTCGCGCAAACTGGCCGAAGCCCAAGACGTGCTCTTTCTCGGACGCGGCCCGATGTATCCCCTCGCGCTCGAAGCTGCCCTCAAACTCAAAGAAATCAGCTACATCCACGCCGAAGCCTATGCCTCGGGCGAGCTGAAACACGGGCCTATCGCGCTCATTGATAGCAAGATGCCCGTCATTGTCATGGCCCCCCGCGACGCGCTTTTCGACAAGACCGTCTCCAATATGCAAGAAGTCATGGCGCGCGGCGGCAAAGTCGTGCTCGTCACTGATACCGAAGGACGGGTTGAAGCAGGCGAAGGCGTGTGGGAAACGATCATCATGCCGCGCGTAGACCCGGTGCTCGCACCGATCCTCTATGCCATCCCGGCCCAACTCATCGCCTATCATACGGCCATTGCCAAAGGAACTGACGTGGACCAACCGCGCAACCTCGCCAAATCGGTCACTGTCGAATGACGCTGGACGAAGCTCTCGCTACCCTCACGGCCGCCGCTGAACCGGGCCGCGCGGAAGGAATGCAAGCCTATCACAAAGTGCCGCGCCCCTATCTGGGCCTGCCCAATCCTGCGATCAACGACATCTCGGAAGGGTGGCGCAAAACCCTGAGCCTTGAAGAGCGGCTATCGCTCGCCGAAGCCTTGTGGAACACCAATATCTTCGAGGCGCGGATTGCGGCCGCCAAACTCCTTACCCAAGCCCGCATTCGTCCGGATGGGGCGGTCTGGGCATTGATCACGTCTTGGCTCCCGGATCTCGATAGCTGGGCCATTGCCGATCATGCCATGATGGCAGGCCAACGCCGCGTCACAGCCGATCTGGCGCGGATCGATGAGGTAGAGACCTGGACCAAGGGCGAAAGCCATTGGATCCGCCGCGCTGCGATGGTCATTACCCTGCCCTTCACCAAACAAAACTTTCCCAGCCCCGCTGAAATCGCCGTGCGCGAACGCGTCATGGGCTGGGCGGCAGATTATGTTCGCGATCCAGAATGGTTCATTCAAAAATCTGTGGCTTGGTGGCTGCGCGAGCTCTCCAAACACGACCCTGAACGCGTGGTCTATTTCTTGCAAAATCACGCCAAGTTCATGAAGCCCTTCGCACGGCGCGAAGCCGAGAAGTTTCTTACCCTAGGCGCAGCACAGCCCGCCGGCACATCGGGCGCACAGCCCGCCGCCACACCGGGCGCTGCCCTTCCGCAGGTCGAGAACGAAATCGAAACCGACGCCTGATCTTATTCGGCAAACACCTCAAGCGTTGGCAAATCCGTTAAGGAAACATCAAGGAGCCGCATCGCCGCAAGCGAAAGGCGGCTCCCGGCCCCACTGGCCCCTGCAATAGGCAAAAGCTCCAATTGCACCGCTTTACCCGTGAGCGGGTTCACCACCCGGCCCTTCGAAGGTGCAGAAACCAAAGGGGTTTCCAACCAAAACCCGGGCTTGGACGGGTCTCCGAGCGATGCCACGGTCTGCCCCAAAGCGCGCCCAGCCGAAGGAGCTTGGGGGGCGACGACGGCCGCGACGCGATCCGCCTTCGAGGTGGTATCAAACTGCTCTGCGGTGCGCGCATTCTGTGGCGGTCTTGGTGGTGGCGGCGTTGGTAGGGTCTGCGCCCCAGCCGCCTCTGACGCTGCAGGGACCACGGGGACTGCCTGAGATACTGGCGCAGCCTTCTGCCGCAGCGGAAAAACTCCGCACCCAGACAGCAACGACACCCCAACGAAAAACCAAATCACCATTTTAATCATGGCCTGAATCTAGCGCTCTGCCTGCGCGCACGCAATGCTTCCCCTCTTGCCCAAAACGCAGAGCCGCCCTACCCTCTGCCCATGACACATACTTTGATAGATCCGTTCCAACGCGCCATCACTTACCTCCGCGTCTCCGTCACGGACCGCTGCGATTTCCGCTGCGTCTATTGCATGTCGGAGAACATGACTTTTCTGCCAAAGAAGGACTTGTTGACGCTCGAAGAACTTGATCGCCTGTGCTCCTCCTTTATCCGCCTTGGCGTCGAAAAGCTGCGGATCACGGGGGGCGAGCCCTTGGTTCGCAAAGGCATCATGACGTTTTTTGACGCCATGTCGGCCCATCTGGCCAAAGGGACGCTCAAAGAACTGACCCTCACCACCAATGGCTCGCAACTCGACCGCTTCGCAGCAGATCTGGCCAATTGCGGGGTGCGCCGGATCAACGTGTCCCTAGACACGCTCGACGACAAGAAATTCGCCGACATCACCCGTTGGGGCCGACTGCCGCAGGTCATCAAGGGCATTGATGCCGCCCAAAAGGCGGGCTTGCGCGTCAAGATCAACGCCGTGGCGCTGAAAGGTTTCAACGAGGACGAGCTTTTCACTCTGCAAGAGTGGTGCGCCTCACGCGATATGGACCTGACATGGATCGAAGTGATGCCTATGGGCGATATCGGCAATGAAGATCGGCTGGATCAATTCTGGTCACTCAAGGATCTCCGCAGCAGATTGGCCAACCAGTTCACTGTGACCGACCTCGCAGAACGCAGCGGCGGCCCAGCCCGCTATGTGCGGATCGAAGAGACCGGTCAGAAAATCGGTTTCATCACGCCGCTCTCGCATAATTTTTGCGAAAGCTGCAATCGCGTGCGGATCACCTGCACTGGCGAGATTTATACCTGCCTCGGGCAAGAAGGTCACTCAGACTTGCGGGCGCCCCTTCGCACCAGTGATGATGACGCTGTGCTCGAGACGGCCATCCGCGCAGCGATCGGCCTCAAACCAAAAGGGCATGATTTCGACTATTCCCGCCAAGACGTCTCTGGCCGCGTCAGCCGCCACATGAGCCACACAGGGGGCTGATACGCGCAGCTGATGCTGGCGGCTCATCCGTAGAAACAAAAAGGGGGGCGCCGCCCCCCTTTTTCTTCGCCATTGGCTCCCCGAAACATTTTCCCAAGAGAAAATATCAGGAGCAATCCTGACCGCCCGGTCGTGTTTGCGTCATGACGCAAACCAGACGCGAAACATACGCAAATCATACGTTGAATTTGCGCGATTTCGTCTCACGAAGCAGGCATCCGGCGCTCGACAATCTCCGCCCACCACGAGCACCCAGCCGGGATAGCCTCATCGTTAAAATTATAAAGCGGATGGTGGACCATGGCCGTATCCCCATTCCCAACAAGGATATAAGCTCCGGGGCGCTCTTCGAGCATGAAGGCAAAGTCTTCGCCCCCCATCACCAACGGCGCTTCACTACAGTCACCAGAAACCGCCCGCGCCGCCTCTGCCGCATAGGCCGTGTGCTCTTCGTGATTGACCATGACGGGATAGTTTCTTTTGTAGTTCACCTCAATTTTAGCACCATATGTAGCGGCAATACCTGCGGATATCTCCTTCATCCGGGTTTCCGCGAGGTCGCGCATCTCACCGCTCATCGTCCGAACAGTGCCTTTCAGATGCACGCGCTGCGGGATGACGTTGAAGGCCTTGGAGGAGGTCTCAAAGCTTGTCACAGACACAACGATCTGGCCAATCGGATCCGCATTCCGCGACGCGATGGTTTGCAAGGCAAGGACCAAAGTCGACCCAACAACTATGCTATCAATGGTTTCTTGCGGTTTGGCCGCATGGCCACCCTTACCTTCAATCTCGATATCCCAGATGTCAGTTGCCGCAAAAAAAGCCCCAGACCGAATAGCAAAAGACCCAACAGGCCGCCCCGGCCAATTGTGCATCCCGTAAACTTCCTGAACGTTGAAACGATCCATCATGCCGTCTTCGCACATTTCACGCCCCCCACCGCCCCCCTCTTCGGCTGGCTGGAAAATCACCACAACAGTGCCGTCGAAGTTTCTGGTTTCACTCAGATATTTTGCTGCCCCCAACAGCATGGCCGTATGGCCATCATGGCCACAAGCATGCATCGCACCCGGAGTTTTGGAAGCATAGGTGAGGCCGGTTTGCTCATGGATCGGCAAGGCATCCATATCGGCGCGCAGCCCCACAACTTTTCCACTGGCGGTGCTTCGTCCCTTGATCACACCAACGACCCCTGTGCGGCCTATTCCTGTCACCACCTCGTCACAGCCAATATCTTGCAGCACTTTGGCGACCATCGCAGAGGTCCGATGTGTCTCAAACAGGATCTCCGGGTTCTCGTGGATATCCCGTCGCCATACGGTGATCTCTTCTTGAAGTTCGGCGAAACGGTTCTTGGCTGGCATTTCTTAACCCTCTTGGCGTGGCATACGTTGTTCAATGAGTTCAACGAAGTAACTAACCCCAAATGGGGCCGCATCATCGGTAAAGTCATAGGCGGGGTGGTGGCACATCGGCGTGTCACCATTACCGAGGAAGATATAAGCGCCCGGTCGCGCCTCTAGCATATAGGAGAAATCTTCAGCAGGCATCACGGGAGCAGTTTCAGGATTAACCTTTACCCCAACGACCGAAGCCGCGTTGATCGCATGTTGCGTGGCTTCAGGGTTGTTGATGGTGGGTGGATACCCTCGTTGATAATCTATCGCCGCACTTGCGCCATAGGCAGTTGCAGTATGTTCAACAACGGCGCGCAACCGTGCTTCAACGAGATCGCGAGTAACGGGATCAAAACATCTCACCGTGCCACGAATATGCGCGGTCTGGGGGATCACGTTGAATGTATCGCTTTCGGTCTGAAGAGCGGTGACAGAGAGGACCGCGGGCTGAATTGGCTGGACGTTACGCGCCACAACAGATTGCAGGGAAACCACAATTTGTGCGCTTGCAAGTGTGGTGTCGATCGCTTGGTGTGGCTCTGCGGCGTGACCACCCTTTCCAGTTACTACAATTTCGAATTGATCCGCTGACGCCATTAGGGGGCCGGGACGGATCGCGAACTCTCCCACCGGCAGTCCAGGATAGTTGTGAAGACCATAGACCTCTTGGACGTTCCAGCGGTCCATTGCACCGTCCTCGACCATCTTGAGACCGCCAGCGCCCCCCTCTTCGGCCGGCTGGAACAAAAGCACGACGGTCCCGTCAAAGTTCCGGGTTTCCGTGAGGTATTTTGCAGCCCCCAGCAGCATCGCCGTATGGCCATCATGGCCGCAGGCGTGCATCTTACCGGGAACTTGACTGGCATAGGCGGCCCCGGTGGCCTCCTCAATGGGCAGCGCGTCCATATCGGCGCGCAGACCAATCACCGG
>DOOI01000176.1:9668-10291 GCA_003512825.1 Paracoccaceae bacterium
CAGCATCGCCGTATGGCCATCATGTCCACATGCATGCATTGCTCCGGGAGTTTTTGATGCATAGGGCAAACCGGTAATCTCGGACATTGGCAGAGCATCCATATCGGCGCGAAGCGCAATCACGCGGCCCGATTTGGTATTTTGCCCTTTGATCACCCCCACAACGCCAGTGATGCCGATACCTTCAACAACTTCGTCACAGCCGAAGGCTCGGAGCTTTTCGGCAACAATTCCAGCCGTTCTGTGAACCTCGAACATGACTTCTGGGTTTTCGTGAAAATCACGCCGCCAAGCAGTGATTTCGTCATGCATCTCTGCGATACGGTTCTTAATCGGCATAGATCGTCTCCAGTTCTATAGTCGTCTTCCCAATGAACATTTGGGTATGTCAGTCAGAGGTTTGGCCCCGGAACAAGTGGCGTTCCATCAGAAAAGCGGCCAGATCGAAAGCGGGTCAAATCGTGCTTCGGGGGCTGGCCAAGTGCCATTTTTGCAATCGTCAGTCCAAAGGCTGGGCCGATACCAAAGCCATGCCCGCACATGCCAGTAGCGACAATCACGCCGTCTAGATCGGCCAAACGGTCAACAACTGGAACTACGTCAGGCATGACATCGATCATCCC
>DOOI01000207.1:0-4630 GCA_003512825.1 Paracoccaceae bacterium
CTATTGATCCCCAGGGATTGATGAAGTTTTTAAGCGGCGCGCAGAGAAATCTCCGCGCCGCTTTGTTGTTTCTCATTCAATTTGCAATGCATTTTGGGTCCATAATCGGCTTCCCACATGTGCATTGGTGGTCTCCTGGCGCCCGTCAGAATAAATTGCCAGCGCGCCGGATTTTGACAAATCGGCCAGACTTGTGATCTTGCATGCGACCCTCATCGGTGGGCGCGCATTGGTAATCACCCACTCGCTCGCCTCGCATTCAAGGCCCTCTGTGCGCCGCTTCCCCGTGACATGGCGCAGCGCAACACCCGACGGGAGCAGCATCGGCGTGTCGATTGGCCACAAAGCAGCGGCCGAACTTTGATCATTTGGGCTGCCATCATTCTCCAACCACACTTGGGCTGCAAATCCTGCTCCCTTGGCGCGCGAAAGCGCCCTGCCGTGCTCTGTCATCACGCCCACGAGGCCGCCATCTTCGGCGATTAGGATGAGCGGGCGCTCTGCAAGTGACCAGAGCGTCAAGGCCGCCAAGAGCGGCACAACGCCAAATATACGCGTACGGCCACTCCAAAGAATAAGGAAGAGCCCACCGAGGGCAACGAGCGGCAAAACCACACCGGGCGGAGAAAGAATGGTGCCGCGCGCTTCTGGCCATGCCGCAGTGACATGCGCGACGCTCAGGATCCAATCCAAGCCAAGCCCCATCGGATAGAGCGCCAAAGCCTCCAGTCCGATCGGCATCAATACCCCCGCCAAAACCGCCGCTGGCATTACAATTGCCCCCATAACAGGCACCGCCAAAAGGTTGGCGATGAAACCATAGTGCGAGATCTGGTTGAAATGTGCCGCGGCGAAGGGCGCAGTGGCCAAACCCGCGACAAGAGATGACACCACGACAGTGGACACCGGACGGAGCCATTGCGGCCCAAGGGTCCATTCGCGATCACGGATCGTGGCAAAGACACCCACGAGCGCAGTTGTCGCCGCAAAGCTCATTTGAAACCCCGGTGAAACCAGCGCCTCGGGGCGCAATGCCAGAACCGCCAAAGCGGCTAATGCGACGGAGCGCAACGACAAGGCGCGACGATCAAAAAAAATCGCCCCGAGAAACACAGCAGTCATCACAAAGGCCCGTTCAGTGGCCACGCTGTTGCCCGACAAGAGAAGATAGAAAAACGCGGCCACCAAGGCAAAACCAGCGGCAATTTTCCGACTGGGCCACCGCAGCGCAGCCCAAGGCACACATGCGATGCCAAAGCGAACAGCCGCAAAGACAAACCCGGCAACCAGCCCCATGTGAAGGCCAGAAATCGCCAAAAGATGAGCGAGGTTTGAGACGCGCAGCGCGATCAAGGTAGGCTCCGCCAAAGCGGATCGATCTCCCGTCGCAACAGCTGCCGCAACCGCGCCTGTTTCGCCGGGCAGATGTGCCCGGATACGCGCCGCAAGATTGAGACGCAAAGTGAGCAGGCCACTGCGATCCGCATCGCGCCAGACCATTATCGGCACACGGGTATAGCCCACGGCCCCCAAGCCTTGAAACCAGCTATGGCGGCGAAAGTCGAAGCCCCTTGGTTCGCTTGGTCCTCCGGGCGGGGAAAGCTGCGCCGTAGCCAGAATGATCTGCCCCGGCACTGGGTGAAACGACCCTGCATCGCCGTGAAGTGAAATTCGCACCCGCGCAGGCACAAGCATTTCCGGGCGGTTGGCCAGCACAACATCGGCCAAGGTCAGGCGCAAAGCGTCCGAGGCCGAACGATCCACGCCCACGATTGTCCCTTGAACAGAGCCGTAGTAGCGCTCGCCAAGCACTGGCGCGGCAATCGTATGGGCCCGAGCAACACTCAGGAAAAAGCCAATCGCCACCAGCAATAGCGCCCATCCCAAAGGCTGCACCTCTTCACGCGCACGCCGAACCAGAAGTAGCCCCAAAGCTTGCAACATCGCGACTACGACGAAGGTCTTGATCCCCGGCTCAAAGCGCAATCCAAAATACAAACCAATGCCACAGGCCAGCGCGACGGGGACCCAGCCAAACAGGTGGCCCCGCTGAATTAGCCAGACCATTCGCATCGTTTCCATTCCGCGCCGCACTTGTTCTTGCATGGGGGCACCGTTAGACAGGCCTCAATCCTTGCCCGGCTATGGTTACCGAAAGGTTAAGTTCCTCTCATGACGTCTCAAATTGTCACCCGCTTTGCGCCCTCTCCGACGGGCTACCTCCATATTGGTGGGGCGCGAACCGCGCTCTTCAACTGGCTCTATGCACGCGGACAAGGCGGCAAGTTCTTGCTGCGAATCGAAGATACGGATCGTGCACGTTCGACTCCCGAGGCGACGGAGGCCATTTTGAAGGGTCTCACTTGGCTGGGTCTTGATTGGGATGGCGACGTTGTCAGCCAATTTGATCGCGCCCCCCGTCATGCGGAAGTCGCCTATGCGCTTTTGAGCGCCGGGAAAGCGTACAAGTGTTTTTCCACGCAGGACGAAATCCAAGCCTTCCGCGACGCTGCGGAAGCGGCCAAGGCGTCCACGCTGTTTCGTAGCCCTTGGCGCGACGCAGATCCTGCCACCCATCCGGATGCCCCTTATGTTATTCGCATAAAGGCGCCGTTAACGGGAGAGACAGTTATCCGCGATAAGGTACAGGGCGACGTGGTGATCAAAAACGCACAGTTGGACGACATGGTCATGCTGCGCTCGGATGGCACGCCCGTCTATATGCTTGCAGTGGTGGTAGACGACCATGACATGGGCGTTACGCATGTGATCCGTGGCGATGACCATCTCAACAATGCCGCCCGACAAATGATGATCTATGAGGCCATGGGCTGGGACGTGCCGGTTTGGTCCCATATCCCGCTGATCCATGGGCCGGATGGCAAGAAACTGTCAAAACGCCATGGCGCTTTGGGCGTCGAGGAATACCAAGCCATGGGCTACCCTGCGGCTGGCATGCGGAACTACCTGACCCGTCTCGGCTGGAGCCATGGAGACGACGAATTCTTTACGGATGCTCAAGCACTAGAATGGTTCAATCTGGAGGGAATCGGTCGGGCCCCTGCCCGGCTTGACTTCAAAAAACTCGAGCATGTTTGCGGCCAGCATATTGCAGCTGGCGAAAATGCTGCACTGCTGCACGAATTGGCAGCTTTTGGGCAGGCAACGGGCATGCCTGCCTTTACCGATCTGCAGAAAAACCGACTTTTCGAGGCTATGCCGCATCTGAAAGAACGCGCCAAGACATTTCCGGAACTACTTGAAAAGGCTCACTTTGCTTTGGCTGAACGCCCTATCGTTCCCGAGGAAAAGGCCGCAGCCCTTCTGGATGATGTATCCCGTGGTATACTGAAAGAATTGACGCCGCAGCTGCAAACTGCTAGCTGGACGAGGGATGATCTAGAGACGATTGCCAACCGTTTTGCCGAAGGCCGGGAAATGAAATTCGCCCGCCTCGCAGGCCCGCTCCGCGCGGCCCTTGCTGGTAAGACCGCGACGCCATCGGTCTTCGATATGATGCTGGTCCTTGGTCGCGACGAGACACTCGCCCGATTGAGTGACGCAACAGGCTGATAGCAGGCTGACGGGCACCGCTTTGGTTAACCCTTCGGTAAAGCGCCATTGATAGATGTGCCCCATGCGGTCCGCGCATTGGGCCAGTGAGGAAGGGAAGACTGGTATGGAAGCGAAGAAATCCGCAAAGCTGAGTTTCGACGGGAAAGAGATCGATCTGCCGATCTACTCGCCGACAGTTGGCCCAGATGTGCTCGACATTCGGAAACTTTACGGTCAGGGCGGGGTGTTTACCTACGACCCCGGCTTCACCTCGACCGCAGCCTGCGACTCGACCATCACCTACATCGACGGCGATGAAGGCGTTTTGCTGCATCGTGGTTATCCGATTGGCCAATTGGCCGCAAAATCGCATTATCTCGAAGTCTGCTACCTGTTGCTTTACGGCGAGTTGCCTTCGGCGACACAGCTTGAGGATTTTGAAACGCGTGTGACCCGTCACACGATGGTTCATGAGCAGATGCACAACTTCTTCCGTGGGTTCCGCCGCGACGCGCACCCTATGGCAACCATGGTTGGTGTGGTGGGGGCGATGTCTGCCTTCTACCATGACAGCCTTGATATCAACGACCCGTGGCAGCGCGAAGTTGCAGCGATCCGCCTGATCGCAAAAGTTCCGACGATTGCTGCGATGGCGTATAAGTACTCCATTGGCCAGCCGTTTGTGTATCCGCGCAATGAGTTGGACTATTCGGCGAACTTCCTGTCGATGTGCTTTGCCGTGCCTGCGGAGAAATACAATGTTGATCCGATCCTCGCCCGCGCGATGGACCGTATTTTCATCCTGCATGCCGATCACGAACAAAACGCCTCCACCTCCACTGTGCGTTTGGCGTCGTCCTCGGGTGCAAACCCCTTCGCTTGCATTGCTGCAGGCATCGCCTGTCTTTGGGGGCCAGCGCATGGTGGTGCCAACCAAGCCTGCCTTGAAATGCTCAAGGAAATTGGCACGGTTGACCGAATTCCGGAATACATCGCGCGCGCCAAGGACAAGAACGACCCCTTCCGCCTGATGGGCTTTGGTCATCGGGTTTACAAGAACTTCGACCCACGCGCG
>DOOI01000207.1:4906-5134 GCA_003512825.1 Paracoccaceae bacterium
CAAGAACTTCGACCCACGCGCGACCGTGATGAAGCAATCCGCGGATGAAGTGCTCGACCTTATGGGCATTGAAAACAACCCGCTTTTGCAGGTGGCAAAGGAACTCGAGCGCATCGCGCTGCAAGACGAGTATTTTGCCGACAAGAAACTGTTCCCGAACGTCGATTTCTATTCGGGCATCATTCTTGAAGCAATGGGCTTTCCCACCTCGATGTTCACTCCGATCTT
>DOOI01000207.1:5389-5596 GCA_003512825.1 Paracoccaceae bacterium
GATGGGCTTCCCCACCTCGATGTTTACGCCGATCTTCGCTCTGTCGCGGACTGTTGGCTGGATTTCACAGTGGAAAGAACAGATTGCCGATCCGCAGCTGAAAATCGGCCGCCCCCGTCAGCTTTATCTGGGCGAAACGAAGCGCGATTACATCGACATCGAGAACCGGGGCTGACCCAAAAAGAAAAAGGCGCCCCACGGGGCGCC
>DOOI01000207.1:5866-6042 GCA_003512825.1 Paracoccaceae bacterium
GGCGCCCCACGGGGCGCCTTTTTTGTCTTACCAAGCGACGATTACCGCCCTTCAAACTTTGCGGGGCGCTTTTCAAGGAAGGCCATGACACCCTCTTTGAAATCTCGGCTGCGGCCGACTTGGCCTTGCAAGCGGCCTTCCATTCCAAGCTGGGCGTCAAGCGAGTTGTCCCATGA
>DOOI01000207.1:6307-6772 GCA_003512825.1 Paracoccaceae bacterium
GATCGCTTCCTTCACTTTGGCATAAGCCATCGTTGGGCCCATCGCGAGATGCGCTGCACGCTTTTGCCAATGTGCGGAGAAATCGGCATCCGCCACGGCCTCCCAGATCAGCCCCCAATCATCGGCTTGACGGGCTGTGATCTTGTCAGCGAAAAGGGCCGCCCCCATCGCCTTGGCCGCGCCCATGCCCCGTGTCATCCAATAGGTGCCACCTGCATCGGGGATCAAACCAATCCGGGTGAAGGCCTGAAGAAAATAGGCACTTTCTTTGGCAATCACCACATCTGCGGCCAAGGCCAGATTTGCCCCTGCCCCGGCAGCGGCCCCATTCACTGCGGTGATCGTTGGCACCGGGCAATCGTAGATCGCCTTGAGCATTGGCCCATATTCGTCACGCAGCGTCCGCTCGAGATCAACCTCGGAAGCATTGGCGCGGTCTGAAAGATCTTGGCCAGAGCAGAACGC
>DOOI01000207.1:7053-7364 GCA_003512825.1 Paracoccaceae bacterium
CGGTCTCCAGACCCCGTGATCACCAGAACCCGCGCTTCGCGCCCGGCCTGAGTGGCGGCATGGGCCACCTCGGCGCGCATCTGGGAATTGAGCGCATTCATTTTGTCGGGGCGGTTGAGCGTCAAGACGGCGACGCCATCCGAAAGCTCATAGCGGATCGTTTGATAATCCATTGCGGTCTCCTTCTCCGTTGACGCAAGAATAACTGACCGCGGGTTCAGGAAAAGCGGAAACCTCACGTCATTGATTGAGAATTTCTTTCAACCGCGCTGCTTCTGCCTCTGTCAGGGTCGGTGCGTTTTCCGGGGCCG
>DOOI01000207.1:7619-25445 GCA_003512825.1 Paracoccaceae bacterium
CGGTGCGTTTTCCGGGGCCGTTTGACGGCGCCGCAAAAAAGACAGGCCAACCCCCAAACCGATCAAAAGCATGCCCGGCCCTGCGCCCCAAAGAATCCAGTTCGAGCCACCGCCCAGCGGTTTGAGCAGCACATATTCCCCATAGCGCTCGACAATAAACTCAATGGTTTGCGCGTTGGTATCCCCCTCAACCAGCCGCTCACGCACCAAAAGACGCAGGTCTCGGGCCAGATCGGCATTTGATTCGTCAATGGATTCGTTTCGGCAAACGAGGCACCTCAATCCTTTTGAGATGTCACGCGCCCGTTCTTCAAGCACGGGGTCCGCAAGGATTTCATCGGGCTGGACAGCCATAGCCGGAGTGAGGCTGGCGACAACCAATGTCGCAGCGAGCAGAAAGCGCCTCATTCCGCAGGCACCCCCGCTACTGTGGATTGACGACGTGCACCGGCGGCCACGCGATAGCGCCGATCAGTGAGGCTCATGACCCCGCCCAATGCCATCAAGATCGCTCCGCCCCAAATCCAATTCGCCATCGGTTTGATGTAGGTTCGTACCGCCCAACCACCGTCGGCCTGTGGATCACCGATCACCAGATAGACATCACGAAGCAAGCCACTGTTGATCGCGGCTTCCGTTGTCGGCATCTGCGCTACGGGATAGACCCGTTTTTCCGGATACAAGACCGCCACTTCGCGGCCTGCGCGAGAGACAAGCATCTCTGCTTTGGTCGAGAAGTAATTCGGGCCCGGTTCGCGATGCACATCTACCAATGTGATCGAATATCCCGCGACATCAAAGGTTTCGCCAATTTTCGCCGTGCGAACATCTTCGACATCCCAAGCCATCAGCCCCGCGATACCGATAAAAATCACGCCCATGCCTGAATGTGCGATGGCTTTGCCCCAATCAGCGCGTGGAAGGCGCAACAAACGCCCTGCTCCCGAAGAGCCAGTGCGGCTCCACAAATCGGTCGCGGCACCTGCCACCAGCCAAACCCCTAGCGCAAGCCCAACAGGGCCAAGCGCCGAGCGTCCGCTTTGCAGGGCATAGACCAAAAGCAGCGTCGCGAGTGCCAAAATCAGCGCAGGCACCAGTTGGCGCAGACCGCGTGTGATGGTGGCGCGCTTCCATGACATGACCGCGCCCAACGGCAGTATCACCGCAAGTGCGATCATAAACGGCGTGAACGCCGCATCAAAGAAGGGTGGCCCGACGGAAAGTTTACGGTCAAAAAACATCTCGGCGGCCAAAGGCCACAGCGTGCCAACGAAAACCACGAGTGCGGAAACCGCAAGAATGATGTTGTTGAAAACCAGCGCGCTTTCCCGGCTTACCATCGAAAAGACGCCTTTGGCTTCCATGGCCCCTGCGCGTGCCGCAAAAAGAATGAGCGCGCCGCCCATAAAGACTGCGAGAATCATCAAGATAAACACGCCGCGTTCTGGATCATTGGCAAAAGCATGCACCGAGGTGATCACGCCAGAGCGCACGATAAAGGTGCCGATAAGGCTAAACCCGAAAGCCATGATCGCCAAAAGGATCGTCCAGCTTTTCAAGCTTTCCCGCTTTTCCACCACAATCGCGGAATGCAAAAGCGCCGCCGCGATGAGCCAAGGCATGAAGGACGCATTCTCGACCGGATCCCAGAACCAAAACCCGCCCCAACCAAGTTCGTAATAGGCCCACCAAGACCCAAGCGCGATTCCAATGGTCAGGAAAATCCAAGCCGCCAAGGTCCAAGGCCGCACCCACCGCCCCCAAGCCGCATCCACACGACCCTCGATCAGCGCAGCAACCGCGAAAGCAAAGGTCATCGAAAGGCCGACATAGCCGAGATAGAGAAACGGCGGATGGAAGGCGAGACCCGGGTCTTGCAGCAGCGGGTTAAGGTCTTGGCCATCCATTGGCGGCACGGCAAGACGCAGGAACGGGTTGGATGTGAATAGGATAAACGCGTAAAAAGCCACGGAAACACTGGCCTGCACCGCCAGAACCCGTGCCTTGAGTGTCGGAGGCAGGTTTTGACCAAACCAAACTGCCGAGGCCCCAAACAGCGCCAAAATCAGAACCCAGAGCAGCATGGACCCCTCATGGTTCCCCCATACGCCTGATACTTTGTAGAGCATCGGCTTGAGCGAATGCGAGTTATCCACCACCAGTTTCAAGCTGAAATCCGAGGTCACAAAAGCATGCGTGAGCGCAGCGAATGAAAAGCCCACCAGCAGGAACTGCACCACGGCTGTTGGCTCGGCCAAAGCCATCCAGCCCGGCCAGCGCTTATGTGCGCCCACAAGGGGAACAATGGTTTGCACGACGGCAACAAGGGCCGCGAGGATGAGGGCGAAATGTCCGAGCTCTGTAATCATGCGCGAACAATAGAGCGCCCTTATCGCCGGGCCAATCAGAAAAGACGTTTAAAAAAGATCACTTTGTCGCGGGGTCAGCGCAACTCGCGCAAATCTTGTTGCTCCGGGGTGGCCGCCCGCGCGCGCGATTGTCGCAGCCAAGCATCGAGCGCAGGATTTTCCACATGCTGCGTCACCTTGGGAACCAAGGATGCATCGGTGCCTGTATCTGCAACACCGGGGCTGGTGGCGCGCAATGCACGCAACGCGCGCAGATTTTGTGCCACGATCGGTGCAACCGCCAGCGTTTGAACGACACTTGTCTGAAACTCCTGCCCTTTCGCCTGATGACGCGCACCAAAATAAAAGCTCACAATCGCCCCCATCAGCCACCAAAGAGGCTCGGGCACCAATGCAATCCCTTGCATTCGCTCGGAAAACCACAGCGGGTCTACCATGGCGGCCACGAAAAGCCCCAGCGTGCCCAAAGCCAACATCGGACGCGGCAGACGGTTCACCCCATCCATGATCCTGTCAAACATCCCAGGGCGCGCGATTGCGAACTCAGATCCATATTGCGCCAGCGCCGCCTGACGCATCGCTGCCTCACGCACGGCTTCGTCCTCGACGTTTTCTCGAAACACACCAGCGGTTTCGCGGATCAGATTGCGCCCATCCCCAAAGACCACATCGAGGCCACGTTCAATCATCCCCATGCCTGCACCCGTGTCTGGAATTCTCTTTCGGTCAAATGATACCGAGGCGTGATAAATTCCTCGGCCCGGCGTATCCAGCCGCCCTTCTCGCCCCGCTGTGTTCGGGCAAATTTACGGCTCAAGGGGCGCTCATCGGCCAGTCTCAGGTAATAGTTACGCCGCGCGATCCCATATGCATCTACCAGATACTGCGGCGAAACCACCGAAGCCAAATCTGCTGCCTGCGCGGTCGCATCGCCAATGATGCCATCAACCGCAATCTGATGGCCCATTTCCACCAAAAGCCGCTGCAAAATCCGCACCGCATTTGATCCGGCATTAACATACATATCGAAAACAGAGGCCTGCAACCCATGCGGCAAGAGATTAAGTCTTGGCCGCTCATAGTAGTGTTCAATAAAGATATTTTCGGCATCTTCGCGTGTGAGCGCATGCAGATCGGCCAGATCGACGCATCGTTTGCAACGTCACACCAAAGTTGGTCGCCCCACCTGGGTCTGCGGGATTATTCACAAACCCGCCTTCACGCGCCACGATCTCGCGCGCGATCTCTGATACAAGTCTCATTCTGCCCCCATGCGATTACTGACCGGGACGATGATCTTGCAGGGAGCTTAACAGCTGTTCATCCCACCGCGCGCTTAACTGCCGGGGGTCGTGCCCTCTTTGTAAACGCCTTGTTCCTTGAGCGCGTCGATCACCTCTTTTGGCATATAGGTCTCGTCGTGTTTAGCAAGGATTTCAGTAGCTTCAAAGATGCCGTTAACGTAACTGCCCGTGCCAACCATCCCTTGGTTTTCACCAAAAAGGTCGGGCAAAATACCCGTGTATGTGACGGGGATCGACGCGCCGCCATCAGTAACGTTAAAGCGGATCACCTCGCCTTGGCCGCGCACCAGCGTGCCAATTTCGACCAATCCCCCGATCCGAAACACCTCACTCGGCCCCGGCGGGTCCGCAGCGATCTGGCTTGGAGCGCGAAAAAAGTTGATGCCATCGCGCATGGCATAACCAACCAGCACTGTCGCCCCGATCAAAGCAACCACGGCTAACCCGACGATTTGCACGCGCCGCTGTTTCTTCAGACCCTTCATCGGCGTCTCCCTATTTTTTTACCATCTAAGCGCGACACGGCATTTCACAAGCTTTGCGCCCTTTGATTTTCCGCCTCAAGCCGCCTCAAAGGTGATCTGACGGCGCATGAATTGTGTGGCACGGTTGGAAACCTTGCGTGGATCTCCAGTCGTCAGGAATTTTCGCTGCTGCCCTGCCCCAAGCATTTCAGGGCGGCGCTTGAGGTAATCCTCCAAACTTGCGGCCACCAAATTAGGCTGGCTGAACACAGAGACGTCCGGCCCAAGCGCATCCCGGAAAATATGTTCCATAAGCGGATAATGCGTGCACCCCAGCACCGCTGCATCCGGATGCGGCATCTTGCGAAGCAGCGCATCGACATGGCTACGCACCAAGGCTTCCGCCAAGATCAGGTCACCGTCCTCAATCGCATCCACAACGCCACCGCAGGCCTGCGCTTCAACATCCACGCCAATGGCGCGAAAGGCCAATTCGCGCTGAAACGCCCGCGAGCGGACGGTAGCGGGCGTTGCAAACAGAGCCGCATGCTTCACACCCACTTCGCGCGGCGCACTATTATCGCCCCAGTTGCGCTCGGTGAGCGCTTCGATCAACGGCACAAACACGCCCAAAACGCGTTTATCCGCAGGCACCCAAGTTTCCTGCATCCGCTTGAGCGCCGCTGCGGACGCTGTATTGCACGCCAATATCACCAGATCACAGCCCTCGGCCCACATCCGCTCCACCGCAGCGCAGGTCAGGTTGAAAATATCCTCAGCGTCACGCACCCCATAAGGCGCATGGGCGTTATCGCCAAAATAAACGAATGGCACGCTCGGCAAGCGCTTTTCCAGCGCATCCAGCACCGTCAGCCCGCCAAGACCGCTATCAAAAACCCCGACTGCCATCTTTTACCGATCTTTCCCCGCTCTCGCGGCGATGTTTCTCTTCAAATTCAAACCCATAGTCGAAGGATTTCAACGGTGTCGTCGAAAGCGCGTAAGTGCGCTGGCGCAAAAAGTCCATCAAGGCTTTCGTATCGCTCGCCCGCGCCGCAATCTCTTCGCGCGGGATCGGCTGGCCAATCACCACGCGAACGGGCGCATCGATACGCTTGGCGAACTCCTTGATCAATAGACCCAGTCGAAGCGTCGAATGCAAATGGCTGGCGATCTGAAACATCCGGCTGGTGCGGCCCTCGAAATAGATTGGCACCACAGTCGCACCGCTTTTCGAGATCATCCGAGCAGTAAACCCGCGCCACCCCGGATCCATGGGTTGAGAGAAGGGCTTTGCTGAGGTCGACACCGTCCCGCCCGGGAAAATTCCAATTGCCCCTCCTCGCGCCAAATAGGCCAGCGCTTCTTTTCGGGTGCTTAGATTGAGCGCCATCGCCTCTTTTGATTCCTCAAACGAGATCGGCAGCACGACGCGCTCCAAGTCCGGAGCCCGGGTAAAGACACTATTGGCCAGAATGCGAAAATCGCCCCGCACCCGCGACAGAATATGCCCCAACATCAGCCCGTCCAGAATACCATAAGGATGATTGGCAATCAGGATCAGCGGGCCCTCAGACGGTATATTCTCCAAGGCGCCGGCAGTCACATCAAGACTAAGCCCATACCGCTCAACGATAACTTGCCAAAAATCACGCCCCGTTGCGACTTCCTGCTCATAGCCGCGTGCGCGCTTGATAAGCCGGATCCGGCCTGTGACATTCTCCATCATGCGAATGAGCACCCGACCTCCGCGTGTCGCCGCAGAGTTAGAATAGGTGATGTCGCGCGCGATCTGGCGCTCGTGGGATTGCGGACGCATTGACCCTCCGTCAGCTTACTCGGCCACCCTTTAACCGTGGCAGCCGAGTCTCGCTAGTCTTCATGTCAGCACGATGACAAATCGGCCTGCGTTATTCCGCCGCTTTCCGTGTCTCTGTGCCCCCGGCGCGGATCACGGCCAAAAGCTCATCGCGGCGCGCTTGCGCTTTGGCATGCGCCGCCTCTTTGACGTGACCAAACCCACGAATTTGCAGCGGCAACTCCGCCAAGGCCACAATCGCATCGCGCGTTGCATCAGTCAGTTTTGGCAAAACATTGGCCATATCCGCCTCATATTGCGCGATCAAAGCCCGCTCCATCCGGCGTTCTGCGGTGCGGCCGAACACATCCAAAGCCGTGCCGCGCAAACCCTTGAATTTGGCCAAGATGCCAAACATCTTGAGCATGCGAGGCCCATATTCGATTTTCAGCGGTTTGCCGTCTGCACCCATTTTGGTCAGCAGCGGGGGCGCAAGGTGGAACTTCATCTTGAAGTCTCCCTCGAACTGTTCCTTTGCCTTTTCAACGGTTTGCAGGTGCAAGCGGGCCACTTCATACTCGTCTTTATACGCAAGCACCTTGTGATAGCCCTGTGCGACCGCCTCTTTCACCTTTTCATCCGCGACCTGATCCACCAGAGCGCGATACTTCGCCGCGAGGCCCACATTTTGATAGTCCACCAGATGCGCGGCACGAAACGCGATACGCTCCGCAAGGCTTTTGGGTTTCGAGACCACCTTCGCTGACATCAACGCCGCCGCCGCGGCCGGGTCAACGACCGCCCACCGACCAATCGCAAAGGCACGCAGGTTCTTGTCCACTGCAGCGCCATTGAGCCGGATCGCTTCTTCCATCGCGGCCAGTGACAGCGGAATAAGCCCGTTTTGCCATGCTGCCCCAAACACCATCATATTCGAGAAAATGGAATCGCCCAAAGTAACCCGCGCCAATTCAGAGGCGTCAAACATCGCAAGTCGCTCGCGTAACCGCGCCTCCAGAGCGAGGCCGAGCCGTTCAGTCGGAATGCGGAATTCAGTGTTGCGCGTAAAGTCGCCCGTGACGATATCGTGATTGTTTACCACGGCGCCAGTGCGTCCGCTGCGTGTCAAGCCAATGGTCTTTGCACCTGCGGACACAACGAGATCACCGCCAATCAGCGCATCCGCTTCCCCGGTGGCTACACGGACGGCGCTGATATCTTCCGGACGATTGGCTATCCGGCAATGGATATGCACAGCGCCCCCCTTCTGGGCGAGGCCTGCCATTTCCATCATGCCGGCACCTTTGCCGTCAATCTGCGCGGCTTGCGCCAGCACGGCGCCCAGCGTCACAACACCTGTGCCGCCGACACCCGTAATGACCACGTTCCACGTGCCATTGATCGCGGCCATCTGCGGCATTGGCAGATCCGGCAAATGCAGTACAGCCGTCTCTGTCTTTTTCACCTGCGCGCCCTCAAGCGTCACAAACGAGGGGCAAAACCCCTTGAGACAAGAGAAGTCCTTGTTGCAATTGGACTGGTCTACCGCACGTTTGCGGCCCAATTCCGTCTCGACAGGTACGATCGAGACGCAGTTGGATTTTTGACCACAATCCCCGCAGCCTTCGCAAACATCCGTATTGATGAAAACCCGGCGATCCGGGTCCGGGAACTTGCCGCGTTTACGGCGACGGCGTTTTTCGGCGGCACAGGTCTGCACATAAAGAATGACGGACACGCCCTTCAGCGTCGTGCATTTCTCCTGAACTGTCTGCAAGTCCGCGCGCTCATAGGTCGGCACACCAGATGGGAACCCCGCCAGATTGACGTCTTCCTTCTTATCATAGACGACGAAAAGTTGCTCGACCCCCATGGCCCGCACTTCTGCCGCGATGCGATAGGCGTCCAAACCGCCCTCATTGCCCTGCCCGCCCGTCATCGCGACGGCATCGTTGAAAAGGATCTTGTAGGTCATCGTCGTGTTTGCGGCCATCGCGGCGCGGATTGCCTGAATGCCTGAGTGGTTATAGGTGCCATCGCCAAGGTTTTGGAAAACGTGATCACGCTTGGAAAACAAGCTCTCGCCAATCCAGTTTGCGCCTTCGCCGCCCATCTGGGTAAAGCCCAGTGTCGAGCGGTCCATCCATTGTGACATGAAGTGACACCCAATGCCGGCATAGGCACGGCTGCCCTCTGGCACGCGCGTAGAGCTGTTATGCGGGCAACCTGAACAGAAATATGGAATGCGCTGCGCGATTTCTTCTGCATTATCATTGCGTTTTGCTTCGCGGATCGCATCAAGCCCCGATTGCACTTTCTCAGTGCCGCAGCCTTCTTCGATCAAGATATCGCCCAGCTGCTCGGCAATCCACACCGGGTCGAGCGCTCCTTTGGACGGGAACAATTCCTTGTCATGCAGCCCGCCTGCCCCGCCTTTATACCAGCCATAAACCCGACGCGTATCGCGGGTGTCAAACAAGGCTTCCTTGATCTGAACCTCGATCAGCTTGCGCTTTTCTTCCACCACCACGATCAGATCCAGCCCATCAGCCCATTCGTTGAAGGACGTCATATCCAGCGGCCAGACCTGCGCGACCTTATAGGTCGTGATCCCAAGCCGTTCGGCTTCAGCAGCATCTATTCCCAACAGCGCCATGGAGTGCAGCAGATCGAGCCAGTTTTTTCCAGCGGCCACAAAGCCGATCTTGGCACCCGGCTTTCCCCATACCCGCTTGTCGATCCGATTGGCCCGCGCAAATGCTTCTGCGGCAAACCGCTTGTGATCGATCAGCCGGGCTTCTTGCTGCGTGGGATTGTCGACAAGGCGAATATTCAGCCCACCTTGCGGCATCGGAAAATCCGTGGGTGCCACAACCGATACTCGATCAGGGCGCGCATCAACCACCGCCGTCGCCTCAACGGTGTCCTTCATTGTCTTGAGACCAACCCACGTGCCCGAAAATCGGCTCAGCGCATAAGCGTAAATGCCCAGATCAAGGATCTCTTGCACCCCTGCCGGGCTGACAATCGGCATATATGCATCCACCAAAGCCCATTCAGACTGGTGCAACACAGTTGAGCTTTCTCCGGTATGATCATCGCCCATGGCAACGATCACGCCGCCATTCTTTGAGCTGCCCGCCATATTCGCATGACGAAACACATCCCCCGAACGGTCTACGCCGGGACCTTTGCCATACCACAGGCCAAAAACCCCGTCGAACTTGCCCTCGCAGCGCAACTCTGCCTGTTGCGCGCCCCAAATCGCAGTAGCTGCAAGATCTTCGTTCAACCCTTCTTGGAATTGGACATCATGCTCGGCCAGCACCTTGCCCGCACGGCGCATTTGCATGTCAACCGCCCCCAAGGGCGATCCGCGATACCCCGTCACATATCCGGCGGTATTCAGCCCCGCCGCCCGGTCCCGCGCCTTTTGCATCAGCATCAAGCGCACCAAGGCTTGTGTGCCGTTCAACAGAACCGGTGATTTTTCCAAATCAAAACGATCGTTCAGTGATACCTTTGCCGTCGTCATACGCTGGTCTCCCCTTCCTGCTCATGACATGCTCAGTCTAGCATCATACTAGGTCAAGTTTTCTGACCTACAACCAAAAAAAACGTGACAACCTGACGTCACGGCACGGTTAAGGGGTGGCAGCCACCGAATTGTGCGGTAACCGTTGAGAAGTTAAGGAAAGTTGCGACTATGGATTGGGACAAGCTCAGAATATTCCACGCTGTTGCGGATGCAGGGTCGTTGACGCATGCTGGCGACACGCTGCATCTCAGCCAATCGGCTGTCTCACGGCAGATCCGTGCGCTGGAAGAAAGCCTAAACACCACGCTGTTCCACCGCCATGCCCGCGGACTGATTCTTACAGAACAGGGAGAGTTGTTATTCGAGGCCACATCCTCGATGGTCAAACGCCTCGACACCGCCGCCGCGCGCATCCGCGACAGCGAGGAAGAAGTCTTTGGCGAATTGCGTGTCACCACAACCACAGGCTTCGGCTCTCTTTGGCTCGCCCCTCGCCTTCCAGCCCTTTACACCAAATACCCCGATCTCAAGATCGACCTGATGCTTGAAGAGCGTGTGCTTGATTTGCCGATGCGCGAAGCGGATGTGGCCATCCGTATGAAAGAGCCCAGCCAAGCTGACCTTATTCGCAAACGCCTGATGGGCGTGCGAATGCGCCTTTATGCCTCGCCAGATTACCTTGCAAAGCATGGCACACCTGAACGGATCGAGGATGTCGCGCAGCATCGCCTGATTTGCCAAAACCCGACCGCCCATCAGGTTGGGGCGGGCGCTATGCTTGTAGCGCATCTCATGAGCTATGAGCCGCGCTCCACTTTAAAGGTCAATAACTACTTTGGCGTGCTGCAAGGCGTTCTATCGAACCTCGGCGTTGGCGTTTTGCCCGACTATCTGACGCAAGATTTTCCGAATCTCTCCCGCGTGATGCCAGAAGTGGAAAGCGCGGAAGTGCCCGTGTTTCTGGCCTACCCAGAGGAATTGCGGCACTCAAAACGTGTCTCTGCCTTCCGCGACTTCGTTCAGGAAGAGATCATCAGTTATCGCAAACAGCTTAAAGATCAGGCAGTTAGCTAACCTGTTAAGCAAGTTATGCGCTGATCGCATATCGGCCATGCTGCAAGCGCAGCATAATTGTCTTGATTGGGGCGCATGTGATGCCTCATTCATCATTTGACGGAAGCGACGGTAAGTCCGGCTTCCATCATACCTCCCTGTTGGACTTCGGCCGAGCTTTGTGCTCGGCCTTTTTTTTGGTCTGGGCCGCGACGCCCCCCAGATCCAAACGCACTCTTGGATTTGGCAGTCATTGTTTTCGCATAAAATGGCGCCACAAGGCCCGACGCGGCGCATCCGCCTCTTTCCCCCTGCCCCCCCTTCCGCTATGACGCGCAGAAATCTGCCGCCCGCCAAAGGAGCCCGCCGATGCAGGACCCCGCCATCACCCCCGAGCTGATCGCTTCTCACGGCCTAAAACCCGATGAATATGCCCGCATCCTCGAAATTATCGGTCGCGAGCCAACCTTCACCGAGTTGGGCATCTTCTCGGCCATGTGGAACGAGCATTGTTCCTACAAATCCTCCAAGAAATGGTTGCGCGGACTGCCCACCAAAGGGCCGCAAGTCATTTGCGGTCCGGGCGAAAACGCAGGTGTTGTCGACATTGGCGATGGTCAGGCCGTTATTTTCAAAATGGAAAGCCATAACCACCCCTCTTATATCGAGCCTTACCAAGGCGCGGCTACGGGCGTTGGGGGCATCCTGCGCGACGTTTTCACCATGGGCGCCCGTCCGATTGCAGCCATGAACTCGCTGTCTTTCGGCGCCATTGACCATTGGAAAACCCGTCAATTGGTGCATGGCGTGGTCGAAGGCGTTGGCGGCTATGGCAATGCGTTTGGCGTTCCTACCGTGGGGGGCGAAGTCCGCTTTCACCCAGCTTATAATGGCAATTGCCTCGTTAACGCCTTTGCAGCAGGTCTCGCAGACAGCGACAAGATCTTTTATTCGGCCGCCTCGGGTGTCGGGATGCCTGTCGTTTACCTTGGTGCCAAGACAGGCCGCGACGGTGTGGGCGGTGCCACCATGGCGTCAGCCGAGTTCGACGAAACCATTGAAGAAAAGCGCCCGACTGTCCAAGTTGGCGACCCCTTTACCGAAAAGCGCCTGCTTGAGGCATGCCTCGAATTGATGGCCTCTGGGGCTGTCATCTCGATCCAAGACATGGGTGCCGCGGGCCTGACCTGTTCTGCTGTGGAAATGGGTGACAAAGGCGGTTTGGGGATCAAGCTCAACCTCGACCACGTTCCCCAACGCGAAGCCGCTATGACCGCCTATGAGATGATGCTCTCGGAGAGCCAGGAGCGTATGCTCATGGTGCTCAAGCCCGAAAAAGAGGCCGAAGCCAAAGCAATCTTCGACAAATGGGACCTCGACTTCGCCATCGTTGGCGAAACTATCCCCGAAGATCGCTTCCTCATCTTGCACGGCAATACCGTCAAGGCCGACCTCCCCCTGTCAAAGCTTTCCTCGTCTGCGCCGGAATATGATCGCCCTTGGGTCCCGACACCCGCAGCCGCCCCTCTGGCACCCGTTGCCGAGGTGGATGCCATCGACGGTCTCAAATCCTTGATTGGCACACCCAACTATGCCGCCAAGCAATGGGTCTATGAACAATATGACTCCATGGTTATGGCAGATACGGTGCGCGCTCCCGGTCTCGGTGCAGGTATCATTCGGGTGCACGGCACGGGCAAGGCTCTGGCCTTCACCTCAGATGTGACCCCGCGCTATGTCAAAGCCAACCCTGTCGAGGGCGGAAAACAAGCCGTCGCAGAGGCCTTCCGCAACCTGATCTCTGTCGGAGCCAAACCATTGGCCACCACCGACAACCTCAACTTTGGCAACCCGGAAAAGCCTGAAATCATGGGCCAATTTGTGGGTGCTCTTCAAGGGATCGGCGAAGCCTGCCTCGCGCTCGACACCCCCATCGTCTCGGGCAACGTTTCCCTTTATAACGAAACGGATGGCAAAGGCATTCTGCCGACCCCAACCATCTGCGCCGTGGGCCTGATCGAAACCCCAGACCGTGCCATTCTCGGCCCAGCACAGCCCGGCGATATCGCCCTTCTTTTGGGCGCAACACGCGGTCATCTGGGCCAATCCGCCCTCTTGGCCGAGCATTTCGGCCGTGAAGACGGCGACGCCCCCCAAGTCGATCTCGCCGCAGAAGCCGCTCATGGCGCGTTTATTCGCACCCAGCACAAGGCAATCCGCGCCTGCACCGACCTTGCCGATGGCGGCTTGGCACTGGCCGCTTTTGAAATGGCCGACGCAGCCCAGACAGGCCTTGGCATTGACGTCACGAGCACGGCTCAGCTTTTCGGAGAGGACCAAGCCCGCTACCTCATTGCGGCTTCGTCCGAAAACGCAGCGCTGCTCGAAACAGCCGCGCAAGCTGCGGGCATTCCCTTGGCACGCATCGGCACATTCGGCGGCACCACGCTGCGTTTGGGAACATCCGAGAGCAAACTTGCAGACCTGCAAAGCCTCTACCGCAGCGCCTTTGCTGCGGCGGTAAACTGATCCGATTTCGACTAGGGAAATTTCTCGACGGATCGAAAGGGGGGCTCTGCCCCCCTTTTTGCTTCGCCTCATGCCTCTTGAATGATTATCTCATGCGTCAGCTCTGCCGAAAGCTCGAACATTTTCGACGCCGAGCAATATTTTTCTGCTGACAGCGCGACGGCCCGCTCCACAACCGCGCGCTTCAGGTCCTTGCCAGTGAAGGTGTAGATCAGCTTGACAGCCGTAAACACCTTTGGATCCTCCGCAGCCCGCTCCGCGTCCAATTCCACCTCAACACCTGTGATCGCGGCGCGCCCCTTCTCCAAGATCATCACCACATCAAAGGCCGTGCATCCGCCCAAGCCTAACAGCATCATTTCCATCGGACGCACCCCGATGTTGCGCCCACCGGATTCGGGCGCACCGTCCATCACCACCGCATGCCCCGAGCCACTCTCGCCCAGAAACGCACGCCCATTAATCCACGTCACTTTCGCCTTCATCTTCCATCCCCTACTTTACGAGATCCGTGCGATCTCTTGCCTGCCCCATCTTTCGCGTGCCGTTGATCCCATGTCAAAGCCCGGTCAATTCCCCGGCTTGCCCTTGCGAGTTGCCCCGAGCCAGCCTAGATTTGCTCAACCAACGCCCAAGCAACGCCCAGACGACCGGAGGACCAATTCCATGCCCATCGACGCCCACGAGGTCGAAGCTCTGATCCGTGAAGCCTTTCCCAAGGCCATTATCAAAGTCGAAGGAGATGACGGCGCGCATTTCTCTGCCGAGGTGGTAGACGAAAGCTTCCGCACCATGAACCGCGTGCAACAGCAACGCGCAGTCTACGCAGCCCTCAAAGGTAAAATGGATGGCCCGCAAGGCGCGCTCCATGCCTTGGCGCTGACGACAAAAGCTCCCGAATAATCAGCGCCAATTCGCGCACGCTCGCCCCCCAAAGTGACGCCCCATTCAGTGATAGGACAGATCGACATGACCGACGCAAAATCCCGCATCGACACTCTGGTGAAATCCAAAGATGTCGTTCTCTTCATGAAAGGCACCAAAATGATGCCGCAATGTGGCTTCTCCAGCCGCGTCGCAGGCGTCTTGAATTACATGGGCGTGGATTATGCCGATGTGAACGTGCTTGAAGACGCAGACATTCGCCAAGGGATCAAGGACTACTCGGACTGGCCGACGATCCCACAGCTCTATGTCAAAGGCGAATTTGTCGGTGGCTGCGACATCATCACCGAAATGACGCTCTCGGGCGAACTGGACACACTCTTTGAAGGCCAAGGCGTGGCTTACTCCAAAGAGGCCGCCGATAAAATCCGCGAAGCCAACGGCTGATCCAGCCGCATCGCCGCGCCTATTTCGATTTAAAAAGGGGCCTGCTTTGGGCCCCTTTTTCATCTTTACCGGTGAGCATCCCGATCAGGAGGCAGCCTTTTCTTCGGCCCGTTGCGCCATCGCTTCCGCGCGCGCCGCCAATTCTGCCAGCGTCTCGCTCATTTGTGGCGGGATCACAGGCACCTCGATCCGCTCAGGCGCAGGCGCGGGCCTATCACGCAAGCGCTGCACTTCGGCTTCCAAAGCTGCGATCTGTTCGTCTGCTTCGCGCACCCGGTCTTCCAAACCAGCAGTCTTGTCAGCCAGCATCAGCCCCGACATCAACAGCATGCGCGCCTCGGGCAACCGCCCGATTTGCTCTGTCAAAACAGACGCTTCGACATCAAGCATCTTGGCGGCCCCAAAGAGGAAATGTTCCTCACCTTCTTGGCAAGAAACTTCAAAGGCACGCCCACCGATCCGGATTTCCACTTCAGGCATGGCTCAGGCCTCCTCTGTCTCGGTTTCAGGTTTGCTCGCCACCAAAGGCCGCAGCGCTGTCAAAATAGCTTCAGCCTCAGCCGCATCTGCCGCCTGTGCTGCCCGCACCGCTTCTAGCTCCGCCGCCATCGCCTTGTTGACCAAATGCGGGTCTGCGCCCCCTTCTGAAGCGGCAGCTCTCAACTCCACCGCAGCAGCGCGCAATTCACTATTGGCCCGGCGCAAACGCTGCAATTCCCCATCCAGCTTCTGCAACGAACCTTTCGCTGTCTCCAATTCCTTCTGAACCAAGTCCTGCGCCGCATCGCTGCGAAGTTTCAGCCGCTTAAGCCGCTCTTCCAATTGTGCATTCGCCAAACGCTCTTCGTCCAAAGCGTCACGCAGCTGGGCAATCTCCGCAGCCGCCTCAACAGTCTGCGCGCCCCCTTCAGATTGAATGTTTGGCTCAGCGGCGGTTTGGGCCACCGAAGCGGCTGCTGTCTCGGCCTCAGGGCGCGCCAAGCCATCGAGCGCGCTTCCGATCCGCTCGAGCGCCGACGAAAGCCGCCGTTCCAATTCTGCGATCTGGGGTGCTTCGCTCATCCTCTCGGCTCTCCTTTGCCTCAGCGTAAATCCCTAGTGCCGCGTCAGACGCAGGCGAATCTGCCGCTCATGCCTGTAGATGCAACGGCTTTCCACGCACAGGTTGCGCTCGAATCAGAACGCCCCAGCCACTTTCGCCAAGTCTACCCAAGGCAAAAGCAAAATGCGCCCTCAAAACGGTCAACTCTGGCAAGGACTTAGGCGCAACGCTTGATCTTCGCAAGGCTGGGTGGCAAACCCGCCACAAACCATTCCCAGCCAAGGACATCGCTCAGTGGACATCGTCGCGCTCAGAACCGCTCACCCCGATCATTGGCGCATGGCAACAGCCATCCGCGCGCTCACCTTGGATGCGGTCACCGCTGCCAACTCCGGCCACTCCGGCATGCCCATCGGCATGGCGGATGTCGCGACCGTGCTTTTCACCAAACACCTGAAATTCGACCCCACCCAGCCGCTCTGGCCTGACCGCGACCGCTTCGTGCTCTCCGCAGGGCACGGCTCGATGCTGATCTACTCGCTGCTGCACCTGACGGGATATGCAGACATGACCATGGAGGAAATTCGCAACTTCCGCCAATGGGGCGCGCGCACGGCGGGACACCCGGAATTCGGCCATGCATCTGGCATTGAAACCACCACAGGCCCGCTCGGTCAGGGCATCGCCACGGCTGTCGGTATGGCCATGGCCGAAGAAATCTTGCGTGGCCGCTATGGTGCCAAGGTCACGGATCACCACACATATGTCATCGCAGGCGACGGCTGCCTGATGGAAGGCGTGAGCCACGAGGCGCTTGGCCTTGCTGGTCGCCACGCCTTGGGCCGCCTTGTGGTGTTCTGGGACAACAACAACATCACCATTGATGGGCGCGTTGATCTGTCTGATCGCACAGATCAGGTTGCACGGTTCCGCGCAGCAGGCTGGCATGTCCAAGAAATCGACGGCCATGACCCCGTAGCCATCGACGCAGCCATTACCGCCGCAAAAGCCACCGCACAGCCCTCGATGATTGCTTGCAAAACCCATATCGCTTTGGGGCATGCGGCACAGGACACCTCCAAGGGTCACGGCGCGCTCACGGATGCCAAGCAAAACGAAGCTGCCAAATCCGCATGGGGCTGGACACATGCGCCCTTCGATATCCCGGCGGACATTCTTTCCAACTGGCGCGCCGCGGGCCTGCGTGGCGCCACTCCGCGCGCCGCATGGGAAGACCGACTGGCAACCCTTCCAACCGGCAAGCGCGCCGATTTCCTGCGCGCCTTTGCTGGCGACGCCCCCGTCAAGCTCGGAGCCGCCGTGCGCGCGCTGAAAAAGCAAATCAGCGAAACCGCACCAAAGGTTGCCACTCGGAAATCCTCCGAGATGGTGCTGGAAGCGATCAACCCGGTCATGCCTGAAACTGTTGGCGGCTCCGCCGATCTGACAGGTTCAAACAACACAAAGACAGGTGACCTCGGTGTGTTTGACATCGACAACCGCAAAGGCCGCTACGTCTATTGGGGTATCCGCGAACACGGTATGGCCGCCGCAATGAATGGCATGGCCCTGCACGGCGGCATCCGCCCTTATGGCGGCACCTTCATGGCCTTCACCGATTACGCCCGCCCGTCCATGCGTCTGGCGGCTTTGATGAAAGTGCCCACCGTTTTTGTGATGACCCACGACTCGATCGGACTGGGCGAAGATGGCCCGACCCACCAGCCCGTAGAGCATCTGGCGATTTCGCGCGCGACGCCCAACACATGGGTGTTCCGCCCTTGTGATACCGTCGAGACAGCAGAAGCATGGGAATTGGCCCTCTCGACCAAAGAAACCCCCTCAGTCCTGTCGCTCACCCGCCAGAATGTGAAGACGCAGCGCACCAAGCACACGGCCAAAAACCTCACCGCTCAAGGCGCCTACGTGCTGGCCGATGCAGGCTCCAAACGTCAGGCAATCCTCATCGCGACAGGGTCGGAAGTCGAAATCGCCATGAATGCCCGCGAAATGCTGGAAGCACAGGGCATCGGCACCCGCGTCGTCTCGATGCCCTCGATGGAACTCTTCGCGGCTCAAGACGAAGCCTACCGCAAAAAGGTGCTGCCCGCAGGCCCGGTGCGCGTTGGCGTCGAAGCTGCCGTGCGGATGGGCTGGGATCGCTGGCTGATTGGCGAGCGCGGCCGCGACACCAAGGCTGGCTTTGTCGGCATGACAGGGTTCGGCGCCTCCGCCCCGGCTGAAGTGCTCTACGAAAAATTCGGCATCACCGCCGAAGCCGTCGTCGCCGAAGTCAAACGCTTGATTGGCTGATCATATTTGACAATGCAAAGGGCGGCCTCTTGGGTCCGCCCTTTTCTATGCGGTCCCCGTCGCGCGCCTTGGTGTGTCGCGCCT
>DOOI01000151.1 GCA_003512825.1 Paracoccaceae bacterium
GACCACTCGATGGGGGCAGTCCACATGTCCCTTCCTGAACTCCTCCTCGTTTGCGCCGCCGCTCTGACCTTGGTCAGCTTGCCCATTCTATTGGTTCTCTCGCTTCGCCAAAGCACCTTCCCCGAGCCTGTTCCCCCGATGGAGGAAACCGACATCGAGCGCATCGCCGCGATGCTGAGCGAGCGCTTGGGCATCACGGACAAGGCGTCGATCCATAACCTGACCACCCGCATCGAAGAGATGCGCGCCGATTTTGATTGGCTGGTCTCTGACCGGATGATTGAGCAAGCCATCGAAATGGCCCGCCTTGGCCAACCCATGGGTGCGATCTCGCAAAACACTGGGATCAGCGAAGACGAATTGATCGCCATTCAGCGTCTTCGTCGCCACTAACCTCGGATCAATCGGAATTTTTACAAGAAAAAGGGGCGCCCGCAGGCGCCCCTTTTGTCATTTAGGCTTCCCCCGCGCTCACTCTGCGGGAACCGCCTTTTCCTCAATCGTCAGTGGATGGGGCAAATGCACCAGCATCTCGATAGGGCAAATTTGCACAAAGGCTGCCTTCTCGGTCTCCCAATTCGCAAGAATGCGCTCGGCTTTCACTGATCCTGTCTCAGCGGCATGGCGCTCCAACAGGCCCTTTAGCTGATCTTCCCAATGGGCCACAGTGACCGGGCAAGTGACCAAGGTCTCCATGTTGATCATCGTCCCGGTCACGCCCTCAGGATCATAGATATAGGCCATACCGCCCGTCATGCCTGCGCCGAAGTTGGCCCCGATAGAACCAAGGATCACCGCAACACCACCCGTCATGTATTCACAACCGTTGGAGCCACAGCCCTCCACCACCACTTTTGCACCCGAGTTACGCACTGCGAAACGTTCGCCCGCGCGGCCTGCTGCAAAGAGGTAGCCATCGGTCGCGCCGTAAAGCACGGTGTTGCCGATGATGGTGTTCTCTGCCGCAACCAAAGGCGAGCGCATCGGTGGACGCACCACAATCGTTCCCCCCGACAGGCCCTTGCCCACATAGTCATTGGCATCGCCGGAAACTTCGATCTTGAGGCCCGGTGCCGCGAAGGCACCCAAGGATTGCCCCGCCGATCCCGTCAACTTCACCGTCAGGTGGTTGGGCTGAAGCGCGTTCCGCATACCAAACCGCTTGACGATATGCGACGAGGTGCGCGTGCCTACTGTGCGGTGCGTATTCTGCACTGCATAGGAAAGCTGCATCTTTTCGCCATCCTCAAGGAAGCGCGCCGCATCGCGGACAATTTCGGCGTCCAGCGTGTCAGGCACCACATTGCGCGGCTTCGAGCGGTCATAGACGATCGAGCCTGCCCTATCGACAGTGATCAGAAGCGGGTTGAGATCAAGGTCATCAAGATGCGCCGAACCGCGACTTACCTGGCTCAAAAGATCCGCCCGGCCAATCACGTCATCGATGGAGCGCGCGCCAATAGAGGCGAGGATTTCGCGCACTTCCTGCGCGTAGAAGGTGATCAGGTTTACCACCTTATCGGCCGTTCCCGTGAACTTTGCGCGCAGCGCGTCATTTTGCGTGCACACACCCACTGGGCAGGTGTTCGACTGGCACTGACGCACCATGATACAGCCCATCGCGATCAGCGCCGCGGTGCCGATGCCAAATTCCTCGGCCCCCATCATCGCTGCCATGACAATATCACGCCCGGTGCGAAGCCCGCCGTCTGTCCGCAGGGTAATACGGTCGCGCAGGTTGTTCATCGACAAAACCTGATGCGCTTCGGTCAGGCCCATTTCCCATGGCAAACCTGCATATTTGATCGAGGTTGCAGGCGACGCGCCCGTGCCCCCATTGTGACCCGAGATCAGGATGACGTCGGCCTTTGCCTTCGCCACGCCCGCAGCAATCGTCCCCACGCCTGACGAGGCAACCAACTTCACCGTCACCTTGGCGCGCGGGTTGATCTGCTTGAGGTCATAAATCAGCTGCGCGAGGTCTTCGATCGAATAGATATCGTGATGCGGCGGGGGCGAAATCAGGGTCACACCCTTGGTGGAATGCCGCAAGCGCGCGATCAGCTCCGTCACTTTCATGCCGGGCAACTGACCGCCCTCGCCGGGCTTGGCACCCTGCGCGACCTTGATCTCCAACTCTTCACAGGCGTTCAGATATTCCGCCGTCACGCCAAAACGCCCCGAGGCCACCTGCTTGATCTTGGCAGAGGGATTGTCGCCATTCGGCTCGGGCAGGAAATGTGCCGGATCTTCGCCGCCTTCGCCGCTGTCAGATTTTGCACCGATGCGGTTCATCGCCACGTTCAGCGTTTTGTGCGCTTCGGGCGACAGCGCGCCCAAAGACATGCCGGGCGTCACAAAGCGCTTACGGATCGAAGTGATGGACTCCACCTCTTCCAGCGGAATCGCCTTGCCCAAAGGCTTGATCGCCAAGAGGTCACGCAGATGGATCGGCGGAGCCGATTGCATCTTGGCGGAATACTGCTTCCACATTTCATAAGACGCGCGGTCGCAAGCCGATTGCAGTAAGTGCATCGATGTTGCTTCCCATGCGTGGGTCTCACCCGATTTCCGCGACTTGTAGAAGCCCCCGATTGGCATGATCGAGCCATCGCCCAACCAACCCTTGTCATGTGTCTCTTCGGCTTTGCGCTGCAAACCCGCCAGACCGATACCGGAAATACGGCTGGTCAGTCCGGGGAAATACTCCGCACACATCGCCCGCGACAGACCCACCGCTTCAAAGTTCAGACCGCCACGATAGGAGGAAATCACCGAAATCCCCATCTTCGACATGATCTTCAACAAACCCGCATCAATCGCATCGCGATAGCGCCGCATCGCATCGGTCAGCGAGCCTTCCAGCAAGCCACGCGAAATCCGATCCGCCAGCGAATCTTGCGCCAGATAGGCGTTCACCGTCGTCGCCCCCGAGCCGATCAATACGGCGAAATAATGGGGATCAATACATTCCGAAGAGCGCACATTGAGCGAGGTAAACGTCCGCAGCCCCTTGCGCGTCAGCCACGAATGCACCGCACTCGTCGCCAAGATCATCGGCATCGCCACCTTTTCGGCCCCCTGATGCTCGTCCGTCAGCACCAGATGCGACGCACCCGAACGTACCGCATCTTCGGCCTCGGCCCGGATCCGCTCCAGCCCTTGCCGCAACGTGTCCGCATCCGCTTTCGCCGCAAAGGTGCAATCGATAAACGTCACCTGATCACCGAATTGCTTGACCATCACATCAAACTCGGCGTTCGCCACAAAGGGGCTTTCCAGCACCAAGATCTCGGTCTGGCTCGAATTTTCGTCCAGCACGTTCTTCAAGTTGCCGAACCGCGTCTTGAGGCTCATCACGCGCGCTTCACGCAGGCTGTCAATCGGCGGGTTGGTGACTTGGCTAAAGTTCTGCCGGAAGAAATGCGACAGAGGGCGATATTTTGTCGACAGCACCGCCGCCGGCGTATCGTCACCCATCGAGGCAATCATTTCCTTGCCATCCTCAGCCATGGGCGCAAGCACTTGCTCAAGCTCCTCGACAGTATAGCCCGCCGCAACCTGACGCCGCCGCAGTTCTGCGCCAGAAAACTTCGCCGCCTCTGGCACATCGCGCAGCAGCGAGTTGAGATCGACCACTTTCTCGATCCACTCGCTATAGGGGTTGGCCGAGGACAGCCGATCCTTCATCTCGGTATCGTGGTAAAGTTTGCCCTCTTTCATATCGACAGCAATCAACTGCCCCGGTCCAAGAGCGCCCTTCTCGATCACCAGCGCCTCATTGACGGGCACCATTCCGGTCTCCGAGCCAGCAATCAACAAGCCATCGCCCGTCACCACATAGCGCATCGGGCGCAGGCCGTTCCGGTCCAAGCCACCACAAACCCAGCGACCATCCGTCATCGCCAAGGCGGCGGGCCCATCCCATGGCTCCATCACGGCGTTGCAATAGGCATACATGTCCTGCCACGCCTGCGGCATCTCGCCCGTGTTCTTTGACCATGCTTCCGGCACCAGCATCGTCTTGGCCATGGGCGCCGAACGGCCCGACCGTACAAGCACTTCAAACACACCATCCAAGGCCGCCGAATCCGACGAACCCGGCTGAATGATCGGCTTGATATCCTCCGCCTGATCACCGAACGCCGAAGAGGCCATCCGAATCTCGTGGCTCTTCATCCAGTTGACGTTGCCTTTGAGCGTGTTGATTTCGCCGTTGTGAGCCAGCATGCGGAAAGGCTGAGCCAACCACCATTGTGGGAAGGTATTGGTGGAATACCGCTGGTGATAAATCGCAAAGGCCGAGACAAAACGCTCATCCATCAAATCCGGGTAGAACGTTGCCACTTGTTCGGCCAGCATCATGCCTTTGTAGATGATCGAGCGACACGACAGCGAGCAAATATACATGCCCTGAATGCCCGCAGCCGTGACCGCTTTCTCGATACGACGACGGATAACATACAGCTCGCGCTCGAATTGGTCCTCATCGATATCCTTTTCGCAGCGGATCAAGATCTGTTCGATCTCAGGCCGTGTCGCATTGGCCTTTTCCCCCAAGCAGCTGATATCTACCGGCACATGCCGCCAGCCATAGATATAATGGCCCATCCGCAGCACTTCGGTTTCCACGATTGTCCGGCAGGTTTCCTGCGCGCCAAAATTGGTGCGCGGCAAGAATACCTGACCGACAGCGATCAACCGATCGCCACGCGGCTCGTGGCCAGTGCGGCGCACTTGATCATAAAAGAAGGGAACAGGGATCTGCACGTGAATGCCTGCGCCATCGCCTGTCTTGCCATCCGCATCCACCGCGCCGCGGTGCCAGATCGCCTTGAGGGCCGTAATGCCGTTTTCCACCACTTGGCGGCTGGCCGTGCCATCAATGGCAACCACCAAACCCACACCACAGGAAGAATGCTCTTCTTCCTCGGCATACATGCCGTTTTCCGCCAGCCACTTGCGCTTGGCTTCCATTTCTTCGGCCCAGGCTTCATCAAACTTGGTCATGGTCAGGCTCCTTCACTGGTGCTGCCGTAGAGCGCGATCACCTCGGCCTCGGTCAGTGTCTGGTGGTGGCCCGCAAGCGCGTAACTATCCGGCTTGCGGTCAATGTAAATTTCACGCTCCAAAGTCAGGCCGTTTGCATCATCAAACAGTCCAACCGGAATTTCCCAATCGCCCCCTTGGGCAGACTCGCGTGTCACCTGATAAAACAGGCCCGATCCGCAAGTCGTGCACCAACCGCGCTGCGCCCAGTCGCTGGACTGGATGCGCGCAATCTGCGCTTGCCCACTCCAGACAACATCGGCATGCGGCACTGTGATGGCGGCAAACATGCCACCCGCCCAGCGTTGGCACATCTTGCAATGACATACGCCGAAAGCGGTATGCGAGAGCGTCGCGCGAAAACGCACCGCCCCACACATGCAACCACCCATCCGCGCGTCCATTGCCTTAACCTTTTGTTCATGAGGTGGGTCAGCGAGGCTGACGCACCGGGTTTTGGGAAGTGCGGTCAACGTCATGACGCAAACCAGACACCGCCCATACGCAAATCATACGTGTTGCATTGTCACTCTGCGGCGACCGCGCGCATACCGTTCAAATAGTTCATCACTGCATCCGCGCAATCGCGGCCATCGCGGATTGCCCAAACAACAAGGCTTGCTCCGCGTACGATATCGCCGATTGCAAAGACGCCCTCAGCACCCGTTTTGCCAGTGGTATACTCGGCTTTGATGGTGCCCCACCGCGTGGTCTCCAGCCCCTCAGCCGCCCATGTCTTTGGCCAATCTTCCGGCTCAAACCCAAGCGCCTTGATAACCAGTTCGGCAGGCTCATCCACGATTGCACCGGGAATTTCTTCCGGCATCTGGCGGCCCGTTACGTCAGGCTGGCCTAGGCGCATCTTTTGCACCTTCACTGCGCTGACTGGGTTGCCGACAAAGCCAGCAGGGGTCGAGAGCCATTCAAAAACAACGCCTTCTTCTTCGGCATTCTGCGTCTCGCGCTGCGAGCCGGGCATATTGGCCCGGTCGCGCCGATACAGGCACTTCACAGATGTCGCGCCTTGACGAATAGCCGTGCGAACGCAATCCATGGCCGTATCGCCACCGCCGATCACGATCACCCGCTTGCCCTTGGCATTCAGCGAGCCATCGTCAAACTCGGGCACATCATCGCCAAAGGATTGGCGGTTGGAAACTGTAAGGTAATCCAGCGCCTTAACGATGCCTGCCGCCTCACCTGCAAGATCACGTGCCTTGTATACACCGATGGCCACGATCACCGCATCATGCTTCCCGCGGATCGCTTCAAAGGAAATGTCGGTGCCAACATTGCAATTCAGCACGAATTCCACGCCCGATTTTTCCAGCTGATCGACACGGCGCATCACCACATCTTTTTCCAGTTTGAAGCCGGGAATACCGTAGGTCAGCAAGCCACCTGCCCGATCATGGCGATCATAAACCGTCACCTGCACCCCTGCACGGCGGAGCATATCCGCAGCCGCCAATCCTCCGGGGCCTGCACCGATAATGCCGACCGACTGGTCGCGTTCAAATGCGGGCGTGATCGGTTGCACCCAGCCTTCTTCCCATGCCGTGTCGGTGATGTATTTCTCGACCGAACCGATGGTCACAGTCCCATGACCCGATTGCTCGATCACGCAGTTGCCTTCACACAGACGATCCTGTGGGCAGATCCGCCCACAGATCTCCGGGAAGGTATTTGTCGCTTGGCTGATTTCCCAAGCCTCGCGCAAGCGGCCCGTGGCCGTCATGTTTAGCCAATCGGGGATGTTGTTGTGCAAGGGGCAATGCGTCTGGCAATAGGGCACACCGCACTGGCTGCACCGGCTTGACTGCTCCGCAGCTTTGGTGGCGGCATACTCGGCATAGATCTCTTGAAAGTCTTGCCGCCGAGCCTCCGCCGCCCGCTTCTCCGGCATCGCCCGCGAGATCGTCACAAATTTCAGCATCGGTTGCTTAGCCATCCCGAACGTCCCCGCAAAAATAAACTCAAAGCCCCAATACATCAGAGCCAATTTCAATAAAAGTCACTTATGCTGACCTAAATTAAGAATATTTGATGCAAGCGCGTCGTATGGCCTCAATAAATTGCAAAATTAGGGCAGTATTAATTACCTATAGACCCTTAAGCGATACCCAACACGCCTAAAACAAGCACGCCGACAGCGATTCGCCACCATCCAAACAGCGCATATCCGTGCCGAGACACGTATCCAAGCAAGCCTTTCACGACAAAAACCGCACTAATGAATGCCGCAACGAAGCCTATACCGATTTGCGTAACGGCGTCGGTGCTCAAACTGTCCCAGCTTTTGTAAAGATCGTAAGCAAAAGCGCCTGCCATTGTTGGCATCGCAAGGAAGAATGAAAACTCTGCTGCTGCGCGCTTTGACGCCCCAAGCGCCAACGCGCCCACAATCGTTGCACCAGAACGTGAGACGCCGGGAACCATAGCCAGGCATTGGATGCAACCAATCATGACGGCGCGCCAAACGGGAATGTCCTCGACCCGATCAAAGCGTGGCTTCAGTGCCAAGCGATCGACAAAAAGCAAAACGATCCCACCCAAAATGAGCATCGAAGCAATCAAGCGAGGGCTTTCAAACAAGACACCCTTAATGAAATCGCGCGCCAAGACGCCTACAAAAACGGCTGGCAGAAAAGCGAGGAGGACGGCGAGAATAAAGCGACGGCTTTCGGCGCTCGAAGGGGCAGTAGAGAATACTTGCCAAATCTTCGCTGCATAAACCGACAATACCGCAAGAACTGCGCCGAGCTGGATTACCACCTCAAATGTTCTCCCTTCGCTCTCGAAGCCAAGGAAGTGCCCAGCCAAAAGCAAATGCCCCGTCGAACTGACAGGCAAAAACTCGGTAAGGCCCTCGATGATCCCGAGAACGAGAGGCAGGATTACGGTTTCCATCATCGTTTAATGCGCGCGCAAATTCTTGGCAGAACGCTTAATATCAGCGTATTGACCAGACGCACGGAACCGCCACAGATAAGTCGGCAAGATCGCCTGCATGGAAGACGGCACAATCCCCAGATCCGCAAATCCCTTGGTGCCCTCAGTCACTATATTGTCTCGCGTCAGCGACCGCACCTGATCAGGCGTAATTTGGGCTGGCACAAGGCCAAGAGACATCCGCGCAACCAGATCAGACATGCCGGCGACCAGACGCGCGATTGGAAATGGCAAATTGAGTATCAAGCGCCGACGCTCAATCACCGTTAGCATTTGCTTCATGAGCGCGCCAAAACTCGCAACATCCGGACCACCCAATTCAAACACGCCCGTTGCTGCACCCTCAACACCCGCAACGGCCGCCTGCGCCACGTCATCCACATGCACAGGCTGAAACCGAGTTTCTGCCCCCACCACCGGGATCATTGGCGAAAGGCTTGCCATGGAAGCAAAGCGATTAAAGAACTGGTCCTCAGTTCCAAAAATCACCGAAGGCCGCAAGATCATTGCATTCGGCATCGCTGCAAGGACGGCGGCTTCGCCCGCGGCTTTAGACCGGGCATAAATGCTTTGACTCGAGGCATCTGCGCCAATGGCTGAAAGGTGCACCATCCGCGCCACGTTTTCTTCTGCCGCGATCCGCGCGATACGCCCGGCACCTTGGGCCTGAACAGCGTCAAAGTTATTCTTGCCACGCGCATCAAAGGTGCCCACGCAATTGACCACAGCGGCGGCACCCGCCATCGCTGCGCGAACGCTCGCATCATCACGGATATTGCAGAGCACTGGCTCGACCTGTCCCGGCGCACCATAAGTCTTCACGAAAATTGCTTCATTCGGGCGACGCACAGCAACCCGCACACGCCAGCCCTTTGCGGCAAGCCTGCGAGCGATATAGCGCCCTACAAAGCCAGATCCGCCGTAGATGGTCACCAAATTCGCCATGGCTCGACTCCTACTTAATGTTGCAATGTTCCTAGCCCTCTCAGGCGGTGCGAGCAAGCCGCTACACCACCATAATCAAGGCCAAATCGCCGCAAGAATCGGCGTTGACACTCTATTGGCCCCACTATACACGCCCTTCTCACCAGCACCTGTGCCCAGGTGGCGGAATGGTAGACGCGCTAGTTTCAGGTACTAGTGTCCAAAAGACGTGGAGGTTCGAGTCCTCTCCTGGGCACCAAATTCCCCCCGATAAGTTGAAGATTTCGTTGCGAAACAGGGGTTTCCCTGTTGGCTGGGACCATTTTCGGGACCGCTTTTAGGACCACTTGGTCACATTCTGGGCACGGAACGTCAGGTTCTGGCGGGCTGATTTTGCTTGATCTGGTGAGGCTCGGCGGAACAGGTTCTGCCATGGATGCCCCGATGCCCAAACTTCCCCGTTACATGTTCCGGCGCGCGAATGGCAGCTTCCGGTACAAAAGGAACGTGCCGAAAGATCTGCGGGCGTTGATCCGGAAAGAGACCGTGTATCGGCAATTGGGCAATACGTACCAGGATGCCATGGCGGCCTACCCGCTGATCCACAAGGAGATCGAGACGCTGTTCGAGCAGGAGCGGTGGGCGACGGATGCGGACCGGGCAAAGGCTCTGGTGAGAGAGCGCTTGGGGCCGACGTATGCTGCAATGTTCGAGGAGGGGGTCGTTGATCCGGAGTGGGACGTCTTTGATGACTTCCAGGACTTAGCGGCGTCGATGCGGCGGAAGGTTCCGAAGGGGGTCTACCGCCAGATCAAGAGCGCAAGCGTCACTGAGGCCCCGATGACGCTGCTGCGAGCGCTCGAGGAGTATGCCCGCTATAAGGCCGAGGATGGCAAAGACGGTGCGGCCCTCGAGACGCGGCTGGATCGGATCAAGAAGGATCTGATCCTCTGTCTTGGACAGACGCGCGTTCGAGAGACCAAGCTCGAATCACTGACACGGGCGGATGCAAACCGGTACCGAGACCTTTTGCTGGCCAGGATGTCGCCGAACTCGGTGCAGCGGAACATTGGGGTGGTGAAAGCGGCTCTGAACTTCATCATCGTCGAGCATGATCTGGATATGCGCAACGTGTTTCAGGGCATGAAGATCAAGGGGGCTGGGGCGAGCAAGACGGATCGCTTGCCGATCACGGAGACCCAGCTGGCCTCTCTCTGGCCCGCGTTCGAAAGCAACCCACCTGCGCTGACGCTCCTCACTGTCTTGGCTGATACGGGGGCCCGACTGGCTGAGATCACGGGGCTGATGGTCCAGGACGTCGATGTCCAGAATGCCGTTCTGCATATCCAACCTGGACTGCCCCCATCGAGTGG
>DOOI01000051.1:0-320 GCA_003512825.1 Paracoccaceae bacterium
AAAATCAAACGGGCCTGTGCCACCCACTTGTCACGGCTCACGCGGCCCTTGAAGCGCGGCATGTTGCCGTTCATCCAAGCCACCTCGGCAGGCCCCCATGCGGCGATCTGATCAAAGTGGTAGACACCATTGTCGTGGCACACCTTTTCCAGAACCGGCCCAATGCCCTCGATCAATTTGAGATCGTCAGCCTTGCCAGCTTTCGGGCCAGCAAGCCCCTTCGGTTTCGAACCTGCGCCTGCTGCATCCACAGCCGCATCGTCAACAGCGGCAAACGCCACTGGAGCCGCCGCTTTAGGTTTCGCCGCAGCCTTGGCACC
>DOOI01000051.1:586-6483 GCA_003512825.1 Paracoccaceae bacterium
GCCTTGGCCTTGGCAGGAGCCTTGGCCTTGGCAGGAGCCTTGGCCGCCTTCGCGGGAGCAGCAGCATCCGCAGTTGCTTTCGCTTTTGCCGGAGCTTTTGCAGCCGCTTTAGCCGGCGCAGCAGTGCCCGTGTCCGCTTTTGCCTTTGCCTTGGTCGAAGCCGTCACAGCTGCATCCGCAGAGCCCGCATCTTTTGCTGATTTTGCTGCTGCGGCTTTACCCTTCGGTGCGGCTGCGCCATCGGCTTTCGATGCGGCGGGTGCCTTCGTCTTGGCTGCAGCTTTCGGAGCAGCAACTTTCTCGCCTTTGGCTGGAGCCTTTGCAGCCGCTTTCGCAGCGGGTGCCTCAGCTTGATATTTCCAATCGCCCTTTTGAGCGGCAAGGGCATCTTGCCCTGCCAAAGCCGCAGAAGGACGGACCAACGATGCCGAAGCCACGGGCGCCGGCGCCATCGCCGCCGCCGATTGCGCTGCCGCTGCACCACCTGTCGCCGCGCCCGCAGGAGCCGCAGCCGACGCCCCAGCGGAGGCCGCACCAGAAGTAGCCGCACCAGCAGTGGCCGCACCAGCAGCCGTCGAATTCCCTGAGGTCGTATCGCTTGATACCCCTCCCTTAGACCCTGTCGCCTGAGCCGCGCCCGAAGTCTTGCCGCAAAGGATCCAGTTGAGCAAAAGCCCCAACCCGACCGTCAAAGCCAGCGATACCCAAAACGCCCGGCCACCCGGCCATTGGCCCAAAAACTTCAGCATAACAAAAGCCACGATGCCGACGGCCAGCGCCATCAGCCAGGCTCCTTGCCAGCATCCCCGCGTGTCACTTGATTGTGTCATGACATTACTCTCCCTATTGTTGACTCACCGTGTCACTCGTACACGCCGTCTTTCTTAGCACGTTTGGAGAATTCCGTCTCTGCTCCGGTAGAAAGCAGCTTTGCCTGTTCCACCCATGCATCACGAGAGACGCGTCCCTTGAACCCTTCGAGGTTCTGATCGACCCAAGCAACCTCTTTTTCTGACCAGTTCGCCACCTGCGAGAAGTGGAAAAAGCCCAGCTTGTTCAGCATGGCCTCCAGCTTCGGGCCGACACCCTTGATCATCTTCAAATCATCCGCTTTGCCGTTTTCGGCTGCGGTCAATGTCTTTGGCTTTACGCCCTCAATCGTGCCAGCCACCTCAGCTTTTGCTGTGGTCTGCGCCTTTGATACCGCTGCGCCCTTTTCTGCATCCGCCGTCGCTTTTTTCACCGCCGCCTTTGGAGCCGCTGGTTTTTCGGCAGGCTTTGACGCCTTTGCCGGCGTGGCGGCCTTGGCAACAGAAGCGCCTTTGGCGCCAGTTTTTCCTTGCCATGGCGCCGTCAACCGAACTTCGGTGCCGTCGATCCGCTTGATCGTGTCGCCCAAATCCACTGCCCGCTGCGCCGAGGCGTTATACTTCGTCACGCCGGAAACAAACTCTTTGAGGCTGGTCAATCCGGAAATCGGTTCTGCGGCATAGCGGCCGTTTTGCGGGCCGGGCACAGGCACTTTACCAGCGGCCATTTCATCAAGCATTTCACCAAGCCGGGCCACGGTCAGATCTTCATAGTAATCCTTGCCGATCTGCGCCATTGGCGCGTTGGCGCAAGCGCCAAGGCATTCGACTTCTTCCCATGAAAACTTGCCATCCGCAGACAGTTGATGCGCTTTGGGCGCGATCTTTTCCTTGCAAACCGCCACCAGATCTTCCGCTCCGCAGATCATGCACGACAAGGTGCCGCAAATCTGCACATGCGCGACCGACCCGACAGGTTGCAGCTGAAACATGAAGTAGAATGTCGCCACTTCAAGCGCCCGGATATAGGCCATCCCCAACATCGAGGCGATGTGCTCAATCGCCGGACGGCTCAACCAGCCCTCCTGCTCCTGTGCGCGCCAAAGCAACGGAATGATTGCCGAGGCTTGGCGCTCCTCAGGATATTTCGTGATCTGCGCCTGCGCCCATGCCTGATTGGCCGGGGTAAACGCAAAACTTGCGGGCTGCTCTGGGTGAAGGCGTCTCAGCATCGTCTCGTCTCTTCTTTCTTAAGCACAGCCTTAGGCGGCGCAGGCCCCGCTCGTGAAGGTATATCCGCCCTCAGCGCGCTTTTCGGCTTCCTTCAGTGTGAGCTTGTAATTCAGCATCGCAACCACTTGCTCGCGGGTCAGCCCGGTTTGCAATTCCGTGGCCTGATAATCCCCCTCGACCACCAAACGGCAGCCCAGCGATTTCACCGCAGCCTCAAAACTTGCCACATCTTCAACTGTCGTGCCTTGCGGCGCTGCCAAACAGCCAGCAACTGCCAAAGCAGCAGGTAGCGCCCAAAACTTGCTCATCGGTCAATCTCCCCGAACACCACATCCATCGTCCCAATGATGGCTGCCACGTCGGCCAATTGGTGACCCTTTGCCACGTAATCCATGGATTGCAGATGCAAGAAGCCCGGTGCGCGCAACTTGGCCCGATAGGGTTTATTCGAGCCATCAGAAACCAGATAAACCCCAAACTCACCTTTGGGGGCCTCTACTGCGGCATAAACCTCACCCGCAGGCACTTTGAACCCTTCGGTGTATAGCTTGAAATGGTGGATCAACGCTTCCATCGACTGCTTCATTTCAGACCGCTTTGGCGGCGTCAGCTTGCCGCGTGCCAGCACGTCGCCCGGCGTTTCGCGCAGCTTGACGACTGCTTGCCGAATGATCTTCACGCTCTCGCGCATCTCCGCCATCCGCACCAAATACCGATCATAACAATCGCCATTCTTGCCAACAGGGATCTGAAAATCGAATTCGTCGTAGCACTCATAGGGCTGGGCACGGCGCAGATCCCACGCAAAACCAGAGCCGCGCACCATCACACCGGAATAGCCCCATTTCTGGATGTCTTCTTCGGTGATGATGCCGATATCGGCGTTGCGCTGCTTGAAAATCCGGCTTTCGGTCAACAGCCCGTCGATGTCATCCAAGGCTTTGGGGAACTCAATCGCCCATTCCTCGATATCATCAATCAATTTATCCGACAGATCCTGATGCACACCCCCGGGGCGGAAGTAAGCCGCGTGAAGCCGCGCACCACTGGCCCGCTCATAAAAGATCATCAGCTTTTCACGCTCTTCAAATCCCCAAAGCGGTGGCGTCAGCGCGCCCACATCCAAGGCCTGTGTCGTGACGTTGAGCAGATGGTTCAGAACCCGACCGATCTCGCAGAAAAGCACCCGGATCAACGAGGCCCGGCGCGGCACTTCCACCCCTGTCAGCTTCTCGATTGCCAAACACCATGCGTGTTCTTGGTTCATCGGTGCCACATAATCGAGGCGGTCGAAGTAAGGCAGGTTTTGCAGATAGGTCCGGCTCTCCATCAACTTCTCGGTGCCACGATGCAACAGCCCGATATGCGGATCGCAGCGCTCTACAATCTCACCATCCAACTCCAGAACCAAGCGCAACACGCCATGCGCCGCAGGGTGTTGCGGGCCGAAGTTCAAATTGAAATTGCGGATCTTCTGCTCGCCGGTCTGAGCGTCTTGAAATCCCTTGGAGCCGTCCATCATTTCGCAGCGTCCTTCTTCTCGTCTCCGGGCAGCACGTATTTCGCGCCCTCCCATGGGGACATGAAATCAAACTGGCGGTATTCCTGTACAAGCGTCACAGGCTCGTAAACCACCCGCTTTTGTGCCTCATCATAACGCACTTCCACATAGCCCGTTGTCGGAAAATCCTTCCGCAGCGGGTGGCCGCGAAAGCCGTAATCGGTCAAAATGCGACGCAAATCGGGGTGCCCGGTGAACAAGATTCCAAACATGTCGAAAATCTCGCGCTCGAACCAGTTGGCAGAAGGGTGCACATCCACCAAAGAGGCCACCATTTCCTCTTCGCGCACGGCCACCCGCAAGCGGATGCGGTGGTTTCGATACATCGACAGGAAATGATAGACCAAATCGAACCGCTTGGCGCGTTCCGGGTAATCCACTGCCGTAATATCGACCAATGTCGAGAAGCGGCAGTTTACGTCGGTCCGCAAGAACTCCACGAAGTCTTCAATATTCGACGGGGTCACGTCGACATTGAGCTCCCCATGGGTCACATCCCAAGCCAGCACGCAATCGGGGCGTTTCACCTCGATATAAGCGCCCAGTTCCTTCAGTGCCTCGCTCATCCTCGTCCTTCCTTCCGGCAGCGACCAAGCTGCCCTCACCTATCCGTCGCCGACGCGTCAGACGCGCGCTCCGTCCTCAACGCGCTCAGCGCGCAATCGTTCCGGTCCGGCGGATCTTCCGCTGGAGTTGCATCACCCCGTATAGCAGCGCTTCCGCAGTGGGCGGGCAGCCCGGCACATAGACATCCACCGGCACGATCCGGTCACAGCCCCGAACGACGGAATAGCTGTAATGGTAATACCCCCCGCCATTCGCGCAGGATCCCATCGATATGACATAACGGGGCTCTGGCATCTGGTCATAGACCTTCCGCAGTGCCGGCGCCATTTTATTGGTCAGCGTTCCCGCCACGATCATCAAGTCAGACTGGCGCGGTGACGCCCGCGGCGCTGTGCCAAATCGTTCAAGGTCGTAACGTGGCATCGCTGTATGGATCATCTCTACCGCGCAGCAGGCCAAACCAAAGGTCATCCAATGCAGCGAACCCGTGCGCGCCCAGTTGATGATGTCCTCTGTCGAGGTCAGCAAGAACCCCTTATCTTGCAATTCCGCGTTCAACGCCTGCGTCGCATGCTCCTTGTCGGCCCCTGCGCCATAGGCTCCGGTCGTCACTCCCATTCGAGCGCCCCCTTCTTCCATTCATAGGCAAAGCCCACCGTCAGCACCGCAATGAACACCATCATCGACCAGAATGCCGTCATGCTGATGTCCTGAAACGCAACCGCCCAAGGAAAGAGCATCGCAATTTCCAGATCGAAAATGATGAATAGGATCGACACAAGGTAGAACCGCACATCGAATTTCATTCGCGCATCATCAAAGGCGTTAAAACCGCATTCGTAAGCCGACACCTTCTCAGGATCCGGGTTGCGAACCGCAATGATCAAAGCGGCAAGAATGAGGACCAGTCCGAGAGCGACGGCAATGGCCAGAAAAACGAGGATGGGCAGGTATTCCCGCAGCATGTCTTCCACGGTTGGCTCCTTCTCTCGGCGCGCTGTCCGCGCCGACTGCTGGCTACAGATTTCACCGCGTGGTTTACTCCTGCCCCTTGTCAGGGTCAACCGAAGCTCTCTCATATTCGAAATTTGGAAGGTAGTTGAAAAGCAGCAAGAAAACCCTGTATACATTGGCATACGGCTTCTCTCACCCCATGCGTGCTGCAATTCACCAATGCGTCAAATTGAAACTATTCTGCAAAGCAGCATGAGTCTCGCGCAATACCCCGGTCTACGAGCCTGCGATTCTCCCGCCAAGCGGCCCCGCCACGCGATGCCAATACATCCCCCCAAGCCCCCGCCTGACCAACACTCAAAGCGCCTTGTCCTTGGGGCGGGGGCCTAGGGGCGGGTTCTATCCCCCTGCTCAATCTCCGTGGCGGTAGCGCTCCGCGAAGGGCGGCCTAAGCATCGCCTCCCTGCCAGCGTGGCTTTCGTTTGGCAAAGAAGGCGGCAATCCCCTCCGGTGCTTCGTCACCTGTCCAACACGCCGCCAATTCCCCTATCGTGTGATGAATATCGTCCTCCGTGATGCCAGCCCCCAAGCGCTGTGCCAACCGCTTTGCCCGCGCCACAGCTTCCGGCGCGCAGTCAAGATAGGGCACCACCTCCGCTTCGATGGCGGCATCCATCTCATCTTCAGCCACAACGCGCGCCAAAAGCCCCAAACGCATGGCCTCCTCAGCACCAAACCGCCGACCAGACATAAAGACACGCCGCGCATTGGCC
>DOOI01000051.1:6752-7227 GCA_003512825.1 Paracoccaceae bacterium
ATAAAGACACGCCGCGCATTGGCCTCCCCCATCCGCGCCAGCACATAAGGACCAATCGTCGCTGGGATCAGCCCCAACCGCGTTTCCGTCAGCGCCATCGTCACCTGCGGTGTGCCAATCGCCACATCGCACACCGCTGCCATCCCGACCCCACCGCCAAAAGCATTGCCCTCCAGACGCCCGATCAAGGGCTTTGGCAGCGCGTTGAGCGCTTGCAACATCCAAGCAAGCTTCCCGGCTTCCAAAGCACGCTCTGCAGGGGGCGCCTGCATTTGTGCTTGCATCCAACCCAAATCGCCGCCCGCACAAAAACTCCGCCCGCGCGCGGCCAAAACAACTACCCTCACCGAGGTGTCCCCCCCCAGCGCTTCTGCCGCATGGTGCAACTCCGCGATCATCTCAGCCGAAAGCGCGTTATGCTTCTCGACCCGCGCCAACCAAAGCGTTGCCACCCCCCGTGCGTCGATCTCCACGT
>DOOI01000051.1:7520-7739 GCA_003512825.1 Paracoccaceae bacterium
AATCGTCTTGTACATCATATCCCCCTTGCGAAATTCCTGTCAGGAATTTTCAAAGTTTTCTGCGAAAACTTCCTAGCTCGAACCGCGCATTGCCTGTGCCATTTGCGCCGCCCGCTCCAACACCGCGCGCTCCAGCCCGGTCTCAAACCCTAAGGCCCGCAAACGATCATGCACGGCCTCGGTGGCCACATTGCCAGCCGCGCCCGGTGCATAAGGGCA
>DOOI01000170.1:0-7942 GCA_003512825.1 Paracoccaceae bacterium
CTCGCAACTCTTTGCAGATCTGTTGGCCCCGGCCTGCGATTATCAGCGCCAAATTATCCCCAGCGTCTCGGCAAAACGTCTTTTCTGCCGCGCGGCATCAAAATCCGCCTGCAACTGCACCCGATCATACCCGCTCTCAAGCCAGGTTTCCAAATCTTGCCCCGACGCAAGAAACGCATCCAAAAACGCGTCCAGAATGCCCGCCTTGCTATGGCGCAAATGCACGAACCGCCGCGACAACATCGCGCGTGCTTCAGCCGCCGACCGCTTTTCGATCTCTAAAAGATACAGCGCCGCCGCCAATCCCGAGCGATCCGCCCCAGACTTGCAATGAAAGAAAATCGGTTTCTCCGCGCTGCGAAAGGCCGCCATCACCTCCAGCAACGACTCCCTATGCGGAGCAGCCCGCGCCGACATGGCAACCGAAATCAGCCTAAACCCCAATTCCGCGCAAATACGCTCTTCTTCTTGGTAAAACGGTTTTCGGCTGACCGCGCGCAGGTTCAGCACTGTCTTGATTCCCTGCGCTTTCAGCCATCGCCACCCCCGCGGCGTTGGGTGGTTGCCGCGCCAAACACCGGGCGCAATCTCCATGCGGTTGGTCCATGGCCCACGCAGCACCGCGTGATCGAACCACGCCATATAGACCCAGTTCAGCCACCGCCCCCGCGCCGTATCCGGCAGATCGGCAAATATCGCGTCAAAAGCGCGTTTTGCGCGGGTAAAAATATCGGACATTGTCTCTCGCGTTTACGTCTTTCGCGTCACCGCCACGAAGGCCAGGTATGTGGTAGGCCCGGAGGGACTCGAACCCCCAACCAAGGCGTTATGAGCGCCCTGCTCTAACCATTGAGCTACAGGCCCGACCTAACCGTGGGGTGCCAGAGAGCCGCGCGCCCGTCAAGGCTTTGTCAAACCCATGCTGCCCAATTGCCAAACCTTGCCTCATAGGTTACCCCGCGCCTGAGATCATTCCAGCCGGGGACCAGACCATGACCGAGCCGAAGACCGGGATCACCTATGCCGACGCAGGCGTGGATATCGACGCCGGAAATACCCTCGTCGAGCGGATCAAACCCGCGGCAAAAGCGACCACGCGCAGCGGCGTGATGGGCGGATTGGGCGGCTTTGGCGCGCTGTTCGACCTCAAAGCCGCAGGTTTCACCGATCCTGTGCTCGTCGCCGCCACCGACGGTGTCGGCACCAAGCTTCGCATCGCCATTGATACCGGCAATGTCGACACGATCGGCATCGACCTCGTGGCCATGTGCGTTAACGATCTGGTGTGCCAAGGCGCCGAGCCTTTGTTCTTTCTCGATTATTTCGCGACGGGAAAACTTGTCGTCGAAGATGCGACTCGCATTATCAACGGTATCGCCGAAGGCTGTGCACGCTCCGGCTGCGCTTTGATTGGTGGCGAGACTGCGGAAATGCCCGGCATGTATCACAAGGGCGATTTTGACCTCGCAGGCTTTGCCGTCGGGGCCATGGAGCGCGGTGCAGTCTTGCCTGCGGATGTGCGCGAGGGTGACGTGCTTTTGGGTCTCGCCTCGTCAGGTGTGCATTCCAATGGTTATTCGCTTGTGCGCCGCCTTGTCGAGGTCTCGGGCCTTGGCTGGGACGCTCCCTCACCTTTCTCTGCGGGCACTTTGGGCGAAGCGCTGCTCGCGCCTACCCGCCTTTATGTGAAACAAACACTCGCCGCGATCCGGGCGGGCGGGGTCCATGGCCTTGCCCATATCACAGGCGGTGGCCTGACCGAGAATCTGCCGCGCGTATTGCCCGACGGCTTGGGCGCGACGATTGCGCTTGATGCTTGGCAATTGCCCGGCGTGTTTCAATGGCTTCGCGCCACGGGCGGCATGTCCGAAGCAGAAATGCTCAAAACCTTCAATTGCGGTATCGGTATGATCTGCGTCGTCGCCGCCGAGCGCGCCGATGCGCTGACCGCGCTTTTGACCGCAGAAGGCGAAACCGTTGCCCGTTTGGGCACGGTGACAAAAGGGCAGGGTGTCCACTACACAGGTGTGCTTTCGTGACACAACGCGTCGCCCTGTTCATCTCCGGCGGTGGGTCAAACATGATCCGACTGGTCGAAGACATGAAGGGCGACCATCCTGCACGTCCGGTTGTCGTGCTGTCGAATGTACCCGATGCGGGCGGCATCCCGGCGGCCGCGCGCATGGGCGTGCCCACAGTGACAGTCGATCATCGCCCCTTTGGCAAGGATCGTGCCGCGTTTGAAGCGGCTTTGATGGCCGAACTCAAACGCTTTCGCCCAGATGTGATTTGCCTCGCCGGGTTCATGCGTGTGCTTACGGCTGATTTTGTTCGCCCCTTTGCCGGGCGTATGCTCAATATTCATCCGTCGCTTTTGCCAAAATATAAGGGCCTGCATACGCATCAGCGCGCCCTTGAGGCCGGGGATCACGAAGCGGGCTGCACGGTCCACCTCGTCACACCTGAATTGGACGATGGGCCGATCTTGGGTCAAGCGCGCGTGCCTGTGCTGCCCGATGATACCGAGGCAACACTTGCGGCTCGCGTTCTGGCGCGCGAACATCAGCTTTATCCGGCGGTGTTGCGGCGCTTCGTTTCCGGGCAAACCGAGCCGCTCTTTCTCTAAGCTGTCGCTGCGGTCTCGTATCGGTTGCAAGCGTCGATTTGCGGCGCGGCACGTGGCAAACCTGCCCCCCTTTCCTTCCGCTGCGGTTTGTCGTAATCGGGCGAAATTGCGTATCGGCGCCGGACGCGCCCCGCCCGAGAAGGGACAGCCAGAATGAAGACCGTCACAACCACCGAAGACCTCGCCAAATTCTGTGCGGAGGCCCGGAAACATCCCTATGTCACGGTCGACACCGAATTTCTCCGCGAACGCACATACTATTCCAAGCTCTGCCTCGTGCAATTGGCCATGCCGGGCAAGACCGACGACACGGGCGTTCTGGTCGATCCGCTGGCCGATGGGCTGTCGCTTGAGCCGCTCTATGAGCTGTTCCGCGACCCCAATGTGGTCAAGGTTTTTCACGCCGCCCGGCAAGATCTCGAGATATTTTACGTTGATGCAGGTGTGATCCCTGCACCGCTCTTTGATACGCAGGTTGCCGCCATGGTGTGTGGCTTCGGCGAACAAGTGGGCTATGAAACGCTGGTCAAGAAAATCGCCCGTGCGCCGCTCGACAAGACATCGCGCTTCACCGACTGGTCGCGCCGGCCGCTGACCGATGCTCAAAAGACCTACGCTCTGGCGGATGTCACCCATCTGCGTCGCATCTACGAATACCTCTCCGCCGAGCTGGCCAAAGACGGTCGCGCGAAATGGGTGGCCGAAGAATTGGCCATCTTGTCCGATCCCGAGACCTATATCACCCGCCCCGAAGAAGCCTGGGTCAAAGTAAAAACGCGCACCAACACGCCAAAGTTCCTCGCAATCGTGCGTGAGCTGGCCCGGTTCCGCGAAGATTACGCGCAAAAACGCAATGTGCCGCGCTCGCGCGTCTACAAGGATGATGCGCTGATCGAACTGGCCTCCACCAAGCCGCTGACCATTGACGATCTGGGCCGCTCCCGCCTGCTGCTGCGTGAAGCGCGCAAGGGCGAGATCGCAGATGGAGTGCTCGCCGCCGTCAAAGCAGGCCTCGACTGCCCCGCCGACAAGCTGCCCAGCGTCGAGTCCGAGGACCGCCCCAACGTCAACCCCGCATTGGCCGATCTGCTCCGTGTGCTCTTGAAAGCCAAAACCGAGACCTCCGGCGTCGCCGCCCGCCTCATCGCCTCCGCCTCTGACCTTGACGCCCTCGCCTCAGGTCAGCGCGACATCCCCGCACTTCAAGGATGGCGCCGCGAGGTCTTTGGCGATGACGCGCTGCGCCTGTGCGATGGCCGTGTCGGTCTCGCGGCCAAAGGCGGCACCATTCGAATTATCGAGCTTTAACGCCGCGAACTCGACCGCGCGTTGGTCTCACCGATCACACGGATGGTCTTCACACCCTCCATCTGCTGCTCGGTCAAGGCAAGCGCCGCTGTCACTGTGCGAGCCTGCTCTGCGCCGCGAACCGTTTTATTGCCGGGGTAAAGCGCTTCCAAACGATAACTCAGCACACCTTTTTCCGGCGCACCAACAGGCACCAATCGCACCTCAAACGCGCCTTCGCGTGCCGCAATCCCTGTGGCGCGCACCAAAGCGCCTGACCTGATCTTCTCGACAGTCACCTCAGCGATCGATTCCACCGGAACGCCCGCATAGGGCAAGGCCCGCCGTTTGACCCGGCTCTCCTGCGGAATTAGCGGGTTCACCCCTTCGGGCACCGCTTCCGCTTGCGAGCGACCAAACCAGTTCATCGGGTTCACCCAACTATCGCGCACTGCGCCACATCCCGTCAGGGTCATCGTGGCCACCAAGAGGGCCGGGAACACTCGCCGCATCACATTGCCTCATCCGATTTGTCCTCCCGAGTTACCGCATCCCGACCACGATGAAAAGCGTCAACACCGGGGGCAGGGCTGGACCTTTTGCGCGCATCGTCCTACCTCACGGGAAACAGAGGAACCCGCCATGGCTCAACCTGCCTTTGAAGAGATCGCCGAAGACTTCGCCTTCATGGAGGATTGGGAAGATCGCTATCGCCATGTCATCGACCTTGGCAAAGCGCTCCCCGCCTTTCCCGATGCGCTGAAAGTGCCTGCCACCAAAGTAGATGGCTGCGCCTCTCAGGTCTGGCTTCAGCCGAAAATCACCGACGGCCAGTTCCATTTCGATGGCGACAGCGATGCCATGATCGTGCGCGGCCTCATCGCGGTTCTGCGCGCCCTCTATAATGACCTGCCCTGTGCCGCAGTGGCGGCGGTGGATGCCCATGGCGAATTGGCCCGCCTTGGGCTGCATGATCACCTCTCGGCCCAACGCTCCAACGGCGTGCGTGCTATGATCGAGCGGATCCGCCTGACAGCATCGGCTTAGGCCTCGCGCAGGATCACGCGCGCGAAAGTGCAGCCGTCAAATCTCCATATCCGGTAAAACGCCGCTCAAATCGCAGGCCCAGTTGCCCCGCATAGGCCTCCGCCTTGGCGGTCAGGTCCGGGTCATCGGTCTGTGCTTGATACACCAACGTCTCATAATGGCCGAAATACATGTCGCGCAGGCTCGGGTGGCGGTCCAACCCTAGCGGCTTCCAGACAAAAGCCTCAAACTGGCGCACCAGAAAATCCGTCAGGTAAAACGCCGTCATCTCTTCGCGCGCCGCAAACGCCGCGTTGCCCTCGAAAAAACTATAGCAATGCGGCCCTTCTACCATCTCAACCCCCATGCGCGCGCAGGCGGCCTGCAACAATCCCCCCGTGCCGCAATCGGCATACACCACAAATACCCGCTCATAATTGGCCCGATGCTTTGCCACGGCGGCCTCTACGGCTCCGGTGATCTTTTCAGGGGTGTTGTGCAAAATTGCTGGCAAACAGGCGAGGTCCAGATGGCTCCAGCCCTGCGCCGCCTTCAAGTCCAAGATCTCGCGCGCCAAGGCGCCGCAAGCAATCAACAACACCCGTCCCGTCCCCGCAGGCGCTAGTCCCGCCTGCGTCAACACCTCTTCTGTCACCTCGTCTTTTCGCAAACCCTCTGCGTGCAGTGTCGCGCGGTCTTGTGCTGGCATCAATTTCTCCCGACGTGACGTCATGGCTTCAATCCGGTGTAGATAGGCTAGGCTATTCCTCACCCTTCTCAAGGAAAGTCTCATGGTTGAACGCCTCTTTGAACCGCGCTTTTCCGGCTTTGCGCCGCGTATCCGCGACAGCTTTGCGCGGCAATCCCTGATGTCCACCTTTGGCGCTCAGGTTGCCGAGGTCCTTTGCGGCCGTGTTGTTCTCGAAATGCCCTTCGCCCCCAATGCCACGCAGCAGCATGGCTTTTTACACGGTGGTGCGATTGCTGCGGTTCTTGACAGCGCGTGCGGCTACGCCGGGCTTTCGGTGATGGACCAAGACAGCGCCGTTCTTACCGTCGAGTTCAAGATAAATTTTCTCGCCCCTGCCGAAGGGCACCGCTTTCGCTTCGAGGGCACAGTCGTCAAACCGGGGCGCACGATCGTTCCCGCCGAAGGGCGCGCCTATGCGCTGGATGTGGCGGGCAACGAACGGCTCATCGCCACAATGACCTGCACATTGATGGCCGTCAAAGGGCGCGGTCTCGTCGGGTAAGAAGTGGGCCGCTCGATTTGGCGCGCCCCTTTCGGCCCAATCGGCCGAACCCGGATTTTTTGCAATTTGTCTGAAAAAATTTGGCCTTAATGGCATTGCGCGCATTAAGGCCAAATTAACTTTTACGTCATGACGCTGGCCAGACACGAACCATACACGAACCAGACGATTCGATTTGGCCCGTGGGGCAGGGGTCAAATGGTTAAGCGCGTGCGCCTTGATTATGCTTGCGGCCGACGAAGGTCTTGGCGGTTTCCACTGCCACAGCAGCGTCACGGCAATAGGCATCCGCGCCGATTGCTTTGCCAAACTCTTCATTCAACGGCGCGCCGCCCACCAAAACGATGTAGTTTTCGCGCATGCCTTTTTCGATCAGCGTGTCGATCACAACCTTCATATACGGCATGGTCGTGGTCAGCAGCGCAGACATCCCAAGGATATCTGGCCCTTCGGTCTCCAACGCGTCGAGGTATTTTTCCACCGAGTTGTTGATGCCCAGATCTACCACTTCAAAGCCCGCGCCTTCCATCATCATGCCGACAAGGTTCTTGCCGATGTCATGGATGTCGCCCTTGACGGTGCCGATCACCATTTTGCCCACACGTGGCGCGCCTGTTTCCGCCAGCAGCGGCTTGAGGATGGCCATGCCGCCCTTCATCGCATTGCCTGCCAACAGAACTTCCGGCACAAACAAGATGCCGTCGCGGAAGTCTTTGCCAACGATGGTCATGCCACCAACGAGCGCTTCGGTCAGAACGCGATAGGGGGCCCAGCCGCGCTCGATCAAAATATTGACCGACTCTTCAATCTCTTCTCTCAGACCATCATAAAGGTCATCGAACATTTGTTGGACAAGCTCGTCGTCGTCGAGTTCGGAGAGGATGATGTCTGCATCGTCGGACATGGCCGTAGTTCCTTCGCTCTGAGCCGTGTGTTGGCCCGGTGTTCTCTGTGATCCATTTCGATCATCGCCCCGTTTCGCACTGTCATGAATGCGACATGGGCGACGGCTCTACCGACAACTGTCAGAAATTCCGCGATTTGTGTTTTGTGGAAAAAGGCTGGAGGCGCCGCGCGCATCCTTTACCCGCGTCGTCCCCGCCGCTCCCGCTTTGGCGGTGCGTCATCGCCGGTTCCATCCGAGGCCGACGAGAACGGCCCCAAAGCAGCAGTGATTTCCTCCAGCGTCGGTCGGTTAGATTTTGGTCTGTTTTCAAGGGCTTGCCGCATCTTTTGCAGGTGCTCCGGCATCGTCCCGCAGCATCCCCCAATCAGTTTTGCGCCGCAATCACGCGCCAAAACCGCGTAGTCCGCCATCAAATCGGGGGTGCCATCATAGTGAATGTGGCCATCATGATACTTTGGAATTCCCGCATTTCCCTTTGCAATCAATGGCCTATCAGATCTCTGAGCGGCAAAACCCAAGACCGTCCGCAGCAAATCCGAGGCGCCTGTGCCGCAATTGGCCCCAAATGCCATCGGTGGATTTGGCAATTGCTCAACCATCAAAGCCATCTGCGCCGACGTCACCCCCATCATCGTCCGCCCCGCTGTGTCAAAACTCATCGTCCCGCACCAGTCCATCCCAGCCAGCGCAAAAGCCTCCGCCGCCGCCCGATATTCTTCAGGCGCACTGATCGTTTCCAGCCAAAGAACGTCGGCGCCACCCTCCTTAAGTCCTTCTGCTTGTTCATGAAAAATCTCGACGGCGAGTGCGTGGGTCATTGTTCCCATCGGCTCGAAAATATCG
>DOOI01000170.1:8248-8505 GCA_003512825.1 Paracoccaceae bacterium
ATTACAGGTCGACCCGCCGCATCGGCAACATCTCGACCAAGAGACGCAGCCACACGGTTCAACTCACGCACCCGTCCTTCAGCACTATGCAGCTTGAGCCGCGACGCATTTCCTCCAAACGAATTGGTAAGGAACAAATCGCTCCCCGCCTCAACCGCCCCAAGATAAAGCGCGCGAATGCGATCGGGATGCTCAACGTTCCACATTTCGGGAGCATCACCAGACGTTAAGCCCATGTTGAAAAGATTGGTTCCCGT
>DOOI01000170.1:8743-27552 GCA_003512825.1 Paracoccaceae bacterium
ATCTTTTCAACATGTTGAAAAGATTGGTTCCCGTGGCCCCATCCAAAAGAACCCAGTCGCGGGTGGCGAGCATTTTAGATAGGGCGTTGGTCATTGTTGGCTCCGATTGACTTTGGAACTCCCTGTCATTTCAACTGCCTTGCCGCAATGTTAAATTCTTCAAGATGATCCTGAGATTGTGCACGGAACACATCATCGGCATCGGAGAGTGCTTTCCCCTGTATGGTGTGGCTCGGCATTTTTGCAGTCGAAGAAAATACTGCCAGGCCAATGTCAATCAAGGCGATGGCCATCCCAAACCAGGTTGGCGCTGCCATGTAACGAGGCTCCCAAGTGGGGGCGAACCCGCGTTTGAACTGGATCAGCCCATCGGCACCAACGCGTCTTGATGTATACTTTGCAATCCAAGACGCTGCTTTTGAAGAATAAACTTGCTCTGTTGCTGGAACGCAAGCAAGCGATACTCTTGGAATGCCCAATTCCTTTGCGTCCGAAATGGCGGCGACGAGAAGCCTATGCATCGTGCCATCGGGAACGTCTTCTACGTGGCGCATAAGGTCGAGTGTGAGTTCGCTTATCCCTTGGTGGAACGTCACAAATGCGACCAACTTTCCTTTGTGATACGCGGTTAAGACCTTTTGATTTGAAACAGTTTCATCTGAATAAATCCCCATTGAAAACCCTCTCGGGCGGCCATGGGTTTTCTGCCAAAGACGGTCAACTTCGGCTAATTCTTCAAAGGGAAGCTGAGCAGGGCAAGTCACGATTATTCCGGCCTTTGCGGCATGGCGTAGTTTTCGCCGCAGTGTTCGGTGCTCTGGCCCATCAATGTTGAACTGGCTTGAGGTGATCAGGGCTTCATTCGCAACTAAAAGAACCTTGAGGTTTGCGCGCCGGGCAGCCACCGCAACGCGAGCGGAGACGCGGTAAAGACAGGCAATGCGATTGCGCCGCTTTGCCTCGGTTTGAAAGTTCTGCGCTGCCGCATGAAAGCTGCCAGACAACGGATCAAACAGCCCCACGAGGCACTGATTGGTTTGCACGCAGCCAATAATCGTCCGCTTTGAAATAAGCGCGAATCCACCGTTTTGGACAAGAAGGCGACTTTCAGCGCGCGGGGCTTCCTCTATGGAGCGCTTCAGAGAATGGGAGGACCACGCAGGCTCAATCGGGTTTGGCTGACTTTTCCATGGTTTGATCAAGGCGAGTAATGCGATCGATGCAGGCACAGCGAAATAGATCAAGCGAAATGCCAGAATCGCGGATGTTAATGCGTAGGGATCAACATCCGGCAAAAGCGCAAAAAGCGTGATTTCAAAAGCTCCGATCCCGCCGGGCATGCCAGAGAATAAGCCGACCCCAAATGCGATAATGAAGACTGGAAGTATCTGAAATAACTGAATTTCGATGAAAGTGGAGAGCAAAATTGCAAATGCGATCCCGGCTGCGAAAGTGTCGACAAAAGTCCAAAAGAGTAGCGGCAACAAGGCGGTTACAGGCGGGAAATAACCGACAGCCAGACCTTTTACTCGTGGTTGGCGTATCGACAGCCACAAAGCCAAAAGGGGAACGCTGAGCCCAAGCCACAGCCAATGGACGCTTACCCCTAAGTCTGGGCGCAAGATCAGCCCTGAGAGGCTTACAACAGTGACCCAGCATAACAAAAATGCTGCAGCGACTGTAATGGTCAGACGTAATGCTGTGCCGAGCGATAGGCTTGAAAGCATCCGCCAACGGGCCAATGCGCCGGTGAAAATTCCAAATCCCAAGGATTGTGACAAGGCGATGGCTGCCGCGCCTGAAAACCGAGCCGCCCGATCTGAGATGCCTGTCCGGAGATGGCGATGCAAAATCGCGTCATATCGCCCAATTGCCCAAAAACTGACCAAAGTGGCAAGCCCTGCCCAAAACCAATCGATTAACTCAAGATTTCGAATGGCGGCGGCCGCAGCGCGCAAATCCATTTGCTCCGCGCGCAAAGTCAAAAGCCAAAGGCAAAGACCTCCCAGAAGCAGGGCTGGGATCTGGCGCAACATTTGGCGCAGCATCAAGTGACGGGCCGACTTCTCAGACATTCAGGCCTCCCTCTGTTTGAAGGGGTCTAGTGCAAGATTCTTACAAACCCATAAATGGGCGATAGAAAAAAGGCGCGCCAAAAAATAAGCGCGCCCTTGGGAATTTAGACGATGAAGTGTTTTAAACTTCTTTCATCAACTGTTGTTTTGCCACGGGCAATAGCTCTGCCATTTTAGCGCGCACATCCTCAGCGGTTGCCTTGCCTGCGAGGTCTGCAACAACTTTGCGAACCACATCTTCATGCCCAGCTTCTTCAAAGTCAGCTTTTACCACTTCCATGGCATAGGCAGAGGCTGCTTCACCGGACTTCCCGAGCAGTTCTGCGGCCCACAGGCCCAGCAATTTGTTCGCGCGCGCTGTGGCGCGAAAGTTCATTTCTTCGTCATGGGCGTACTTAGCTTCAAAGGCATTTTCGCGGTCGTCGAAGGTGGTCATGGCTGCAGTCCTTGATCAGATGACGTTCACCCTCATATGCATGTCGTAACGCCGCAGTTCAAGAGTGGCACCCGCCCTTGCGACAATGGCGCCCTTGCACTAATACGACGCCAGAAGCGCCGATGGGGACTCACCTCCACCGCGCAAGCGACGGAGTGGCCATGGCACGGCGCAAGAAGATTTACGAAGGCAAGGCGAAGACGCTCTACGAAGGGCCTGAGCCCGGAACGATCGTGCAATACTTCAAGGACGATGCCACGGCCTTTAATGCGGAAAAGAAAGCCACGATTGAAGGCAAGGGTGTCTTGAACAACCTGCTTTCAGAGTATTTCTTTACTGGTCTCAATAACATGGGTGTGCCTACGCATTTCATGCGGCGCCTGAATATGCGTGAGCAACTGGTGCGTGCCTGCGAGATCATTCCCTTGGAAGTCGTCGTTCGGAACTACGCGGCGGGATCGATTTCCAAGCGCCTCGGGATTGAAGAGGGCACGCAGTTGCCGCGCCCAATCATCGAATATTACTACAAAGACGACAAACTCGGCGATCCTATTGTCAGCGAAGAGCATATCGCGGCGTTTGGTTGGGCGGGTCAGCAGGATATGGACGATATCGTAAGCCTAGCGCTGCGTGTGAACGATTTTCTGTCAGGGGTCATGTTCGGGGTGGGGATTCGTTTGATCGATTTCAAGATTGAAATTGGTCGGGTTTGGGACGGAGACTTTGCGCGGTTGATCGTGGCCGACGAAATTAGTCCGGACTCGATGCGCCTTTGGGATGTGGAAACAAACCGCAAACTGGATAAGGATGTGTTTCGCCGTGATCTTGGCAGCTTGACCGACGCATATTCCGAAGTTGCGCGTCGTTTGGGCGTCATGCCCAAGGCGTCGGTGGTCTCAAGCAAGCCTACACTCATCAACTGATAAAAAAGACACGGGGGCTCGCGCCCCGGACTATGGAGACCGCGATGAAAGCTACTGTTCACGTCATGCTGAAAACTGGCGTCCTTGATCCTCAGGGCGAGGCTGTGCGGCACGCTTTGGCCGCGCTTGGATTTTCGGGCGTTGAGGGGGTTCGTCAAGGCAAGGTGATCGAGCTGGATCTGGCAGATGGAACAAGCGAAGCGGATGTGCGCCAGATGTGTGACAAGCTCTTGGCCAATACGGTGATCGAGCGGTATACGGTGGAGCTTCATTGATGCACGCGGCTGTCACCGTTTTTCCGGGTTCCAATTGCGACCGTGACTTGAAAGTTGCATTCGAGCAGGCCGGCTTCAAAGTTTCGATGGTTTGGCACAAGGATACCGCCCTTCCTAAAGGTGTCGATGTGGTTGGTATTCCCGGCGGGTTCTCCTTTGGAGATTATCTTCGTTGCGGTGCAATTGCAGCGAATGCGCCAATCTGCCGGGCCGTTGTCGAGCATGGCAATCGCGGTGGATATGTTTTGGGCATTTGCAACGGATTTCAGGTGTTGACGGAAACCCGTCTATTGCCCGGAGCCTTGATGCGGAATGCCAACCTTAAGTTCATCTGCAAACCAGTTGAATTAACTGTTGAAACTCCGGATTCTGCGTTCACTTCCGGCTATGGTCGGGGCCAAATTTTGCGCGTGCCTGTCGCGCATCACGACGGCAATTTCACCGCCGATGCGGACACTCTGGACCGCCTTGAAGGCGACGACCGCGTCGCGTTTCGCTATGCGACCGATATCAATGGCGCAGCGCGGCGGATTGCAGGGGTTCTTTCGGAAAATCGTCGCGTGCTTGGTCTAATGCCACACCCTGAACGTGCGTTTGATTCAGTGCATGGCTCCATTGACGGTCGGCAAATGTTCGCCGGTTTGGCGGCAGGGCTCGTTTCAGCCTGACTTCCCTCTTGGCTGGGCGCAGAGTAAACTCCGCGCATGACGCAGCGAAACTCTCTCGCGCCCAGTTCTAGGGCATCTCGCACGGTGAGTTGGCGCGTGCGGATGGCGCTCGTCCTGTTGTTGCTTGCGGCTGTGGCCACGCTGATCGTAACAAACACATTGCTGACTGACCGCTTTACCACCAACACACGCCAGCGTGTAGAGGTTCGGCTTGCGCTCTATTCCGGCAATCTTTTGTCCGAGTTGCGCCGGAACGCAATTGTTCCGCAGCTCTTGTCGCGCGACCCGGCCTTGATTGGCGCGTTGAATTCCTCAGATTTTTCGACCTCGACGCAGCGGTTGATTTCTTTTGTTGATGAGATCGGTGCGGCCTCCTTGATGTTGCTCGATCGTGATGGGCGTGCTGTCGCGGCGACCGATCGCAATAAACTGGGGTCGGCGCATCGACCAGAGCCGTTCTTTGTCAACGCTTTGCGCTCGAATGAAACTGTGTTCACCGTGCTTCGGCGCGAGGCGGGGGGCTATACCTTTACCTATTCTCGTCGCGTTGAAAGCCAATCGACCGTCTTGGGCGTCATCGTAGTCGAAGTGGACTTGGCCAAGTTTGAGCGGGCGTGGGCAGGAATTTCAGACGCGGTTTTGGTCACGAATTCCGAAGGCGTGATCATTCTGGCCACAGAGCCGCGTTGGCGTGGACAAACCGAAGCGGAAGCGCTCAATGTTGAGCCGCCAAACAGTGCGATCCAACGTGCCATTCAGGCGACGGCGGATTGGACGGCGCTTCCAGCGGATGCCTATGTGCAAGGCGAGGCAGTGATGCGGATGGACAGCCGCATTCCGTTTCGAGGCTGGAAAATCGTGTCTTTCACCACTTACGACTCTGTTCGTGAGCGGGTGAATGGTGTTCTCGCGCTGGAGATCATGGGCTTCGCTATTCTCTTTGCGTTGGCCTTCTACGCCTTGAGCCGAAAAACCGCCGTTCGCGCCGCGCTTTTTCAAAGAGAGTCAGTCGAGTTGCGGGCCTTGAACGCAAGGTTGCAGCGAGAAATCGCCGAACGTGAGCGTGTTCAAAAGACGCTCGCGGTTGCCGAGCAGACCCTTGCACAATCTTCCAAGCTTGCGGCTTTGGGAGAAATGTCAGCTGCGGTAAGCCATGAGTTGAACCAACCACTTGCGGCGATGAAAACCTACTTGGCCGGCGCGCGCCTTTTGCTCAAGCGCAATCGTCCAGATGAGGCGGTTACAGCTTTCCAACGGATTGACGATCTCATTGAGCGCATGGGAGCAATTACCCGCCAACTCAAAAGCTATGCCCGTAAAGGTGGCGACGCGCTTGCACCAATTGAGATGGGAGAGTCCTTGGCCTCTTCCTTGGCGATGATGGAGCCTCAGCTCAAGGCGCGGAAGGTGCGGATCACACGTCACCTACCGCCAGACCGTGTGCGCGTTTTGGGGGATCGGGTGCGCGTCGAGCAAGTTATCGTTAACCTTTTAAGAAACGCTCTTGATGCCACACAGGCAGTGCGGGATCCCGAAATTGAAATTATCTTGGCCGCGGGCGAGACCGCGACTTTGACCGTGCGAGACAATGGGCATGGGATCGAAAATCTCGAAAGTCTTTTTGAACCTTTCTACACCACCAAAAAACCGGGCGAAGGTGTCGGCCTTGGCTTGGCGATTTCATCGGGAATTGTGGCGGAGCTAGGGGGGAGATTGACGGCACGCAATGCCGAAGGGGGAGGGGCTGTATTTGAGATGCAGCTTCCTATCTTGGGCGATGAAACCAATACGCAGGCTGCGGAATAAGGGCGAAGTTGATGTCAAAGATGATGAAAATCGCAATTGTCGATGATGAACAGGACATGCGCCAATCTATCAGCCAATGGCTGGCGCTGTCGGGCTATGACACCGAGACCTTTGCTTCAGCTGAAGATGCGCTGAAAGGGATTGGAGCAGATTATCCGGGGATCGTCATTTCTGACATCAAGATGCCCGGCATGGATGGCATGCAGTTTCTCAAGAAACTTATGGGCGCGGATTCTGCGCTGCCAGTGATCATGATTACCGGGCATGGAGATGTGCCTATGGCTGTCGAAGCGATGCGCGTCGGAGCTTTTGATTTTCTGGAAAAGCCGTTCAACCCGGAACGCATGTCCGATCTGGCCAAGAAGGCTACCATTGCGCGGCGTTTGACGTTGGACAATCGGGCGCTTCGGCGAGAGCTGTCCGATGGCGGCCAACTTATGAAAAAGCTTATTGGTTCCTCTCCGGCAATGGAGCGGGTTCGGGAAGACATTCTGGATCTCGGCCAAGCCGATGGCCATGTCTTGATCGATGGGGAAACCGGCACAGGTAAAACCCTCGTCGCTCACGCATTGCATGCCGTGGGTGCCCGGGCTGGCAAAAAATTCGTGCTCGTTTCTTGTGCCGCATTGGAAGAAGAGCAGCTGAGCAAGCGCCTCTTTGGCCCGATGCTGCCTGAAGACAGCCAGCTCCCGGCAGTAGAAGAGGCGCGTGGAGGAACATTGGTCTTGGAAGATATCGAAGACCTCTCTGATGCACTTCAAGGCAGGCTTCTTGGCTTTATCAATGAGCAAGGCACCCCGGGCGAGACCCGGATCATCGCAATTTCAAACCTGCAGCAGCAAGACAGCACCATCGAAGCTGCCATGCGGTCAGACTTGTTTTACCGCTTGGCGGCCTTGCGGATCACTTGTCCGCCTTTGCGTCAACGTGGAGAGGATATTCTTACGCTCTTCACTCGGCTCTCTGAGCAGTTCGCCGAAGAATACGGTTGCGACGCGCCACAAATTTCAGCGCAAGAGGCTGCTCAAATCCTGCAAGCCCCATGGCCCGGCAATGTGCGCCAACTGATCAATCTAGCAGAGCGGGCCGTCTTGCAAGCACGGCGCGGGCAGGGGACCATTACCTCGCTTTTGATGTCAGACAGCGATAACATGCAGCCTGTCATGACGACCGAGGGCAAACCGCTTAAGGAATATGTCGAAAGCTTCGAGAAAATGCTTATCGATAATACGATGCGGCGCCATAAAGGCTCTATTCAGGCCGTAATGGACGAGCTTTGTTTGCCGCGCCGCACCTTGAATGAGAAAATGGCCAAATACGCCTTACAGCGCTCGGATTATCTGTAGCTTTACAGGCCTGTTCGTGAGCCGGCGGTAGTGCCGAAACGCGTGGCGGCCGATCCTCAAAGGCCTCGACGCGATTTTTCCCATTGTGCCTCTTGGCCTTCCTCCCCTATGGTGAGCGGAGGGACGGGCGGCAATCGCCTTGACCCGAGAGTTTCGCTGACCGTCGCATCCTCCGGCTTTTGCACCGTGATCGTCGGACAGACCGATTGGGCTCCGTGAGGGGTCGCAGGAACGCCCCCGCCCGAAAGGTTACGGAGGGCAAGAATTGGCGCCCCCACAAGGGAAGGCGTCGGAGAAGAACCGCGAATGAGGCGCGTAGGACAGACCATCGGTATTGCCGCGATCCAATTGGGTCGAGGTCTTCACGCGTCTTTTGTCGCCCCTGACAGACATCCGCCGCATGGCTCCCGCCCACCAGGGCAGGGGGCTTTGTCGCGATGCATATGGATACAATGGCACAGAAAATGCTTATCGATGCCACGCACCCGGAGGAAACTCGGGTCGTGGTCGTGGACGGAAACAAGGTCGAGGAGTTCGATTTTGAATCTGAGAACAAACGCCAACTCGCGGGGAATATCTATCTCGCAAAAGTGACGCGCGTTGAGCCGTCGCTGCAAGCGGCTTTTGTGGACTATGGTGGAAACCGCCATGGGTTTTTGGCTTTTGCCGAAATTCACCCTGATTACTATCAGATCCCGGTCGCGGACCGGATTGCTTTGATCGAAGAAGAGCGCGCTTATGCCGAAGCACAGCGCGCCCGTGACGAGGCAGATGTCTCGCGGCGCTCGTCGCGCGGATCGTCCAAGGCCGAACGGATTGCTGCGGATCCAGTGTTGCAAAGCGATGTTGCAGGCATGGAGACCATTGATCTCGAAAGTGCGGAAGCCGCTCTTCCCGAGACAGAGGGCCTCTCGCCAATGGATACGGTCTCTGACACGCCGGTTGAAGAGCCGGAAGAGGAGATCACCGTCGCAGAAAGCTCTGATGACGACGAAGACACGTCCGAGGACGGCCAAGATGATGGCGTCACGGAAACAGTTCGCGAGAACCGCCGCGCAGCGCGGGACGCTCAGTTTCAAGACGAGGGCATCGAATCCGTTGGGGATGACGATGTGGATGATATCCGCCTGCCGCGCAAACCACGTCCGCGCAAATACAAGATCCAAGAAGTGATCAAAGTGCGCCAGATCATGCTGGTGCAAGTTGTAAAGGAAGAACGCGGAAACAAGGGCGCAGCCCTTACGACTTACCTAAGCCTCGCAGGCCGTTACTGCGTCTTGATGCCAAACACCGAGCGCGGTGGTGGAATTTCGCGCAAGATCACCAATGCTGCCGATCGCAAAAAGCTCAAAGAAATCGCCGAAGAAATGGAGCTGCCGCGCGGCGCTGGCCTCATCGTCCGCACAGCGGGCGCGCAGCGCACCAAGACAGAGATCAAACGCGACTACGAATATCTGTTGCGCCTTTGGGAGCAAATTCGCGAATTCACGCTGAAATCAATCGCTCCTGCCAAGATTTATGAAGAAGGCGATCTTATCAAGCGATCGATCCGCGACCTCTACTCCGCGGAAATCGACGAAGTCTTGGTGGAAGGCGAGCGCGGCTACCGCAACGCAAAAGACTTCATGAAAATGATCATGCCGTCCCATGCGGCGAAGGTGAAACAATACCGCGAGCAGATGCCGCTTTTTGCGCGTTTTCAGGTTGAGAGCTATCTTTCCGGTATGTTCAACCCCGTCGTTCAGTTGAAATCTGGCGGCTATATTGTGATTGGCGTCACCGAAGCACTGGTGGCGATTGACGTGAACTCGGGTCGCGCGACCAAAGAAGGCTCGATCGAAGAAACCGCAGTTAAAACCAACGTTGAAGCCGCGGAAGAAATTGCGCGCCAATTGCGTCTGCGCGACCTCGCAGGGCTTATCGTCATCGACTTCATCGATATGGATGAGCGCAAGAATAACGCTGCCGTTGAAAAGAAGCTGAAAGACAAACTCAAGACGGATCGTGCGCGCATTCAAGTAGGCCGCATTTCTGGCTTTGGTTTGTTGGAAATGTCACGCCAACGCCTTCGTCCGGGAATGATCGAAGCGACGACACAGCCCTGCGCTCATTGCCATGGCACCGGGCTTGTGCGCTCCGATGATAACCTCGCACTTTCGATTTTGCGTGCCGTCGAAGAAGAAGGCACCCGCCGTCGTTCTCGCGAGGTTCTCGTGAAATGCCCGGTCTCCATTGCCAATTACTTGATGAACCAAAAGCGTGAACACGTCGCAATGATCGAGGCGCGCTATGGAATGGCAGTGCGGATTGAAGGCGAGCCGTCTTTGATTACGCCGGATTACTCTATCGAGAAATTCAAGACCGCGACACGCGTGGTGCCAGAAGCCCCGGTGATCACGGGCGATGCGGCGATCATGGATGAGGTGGATGAAGCTGTTGCGGCAGAGGTTGTCGAAGACGTCGATGTCGAAGTGATCGCCGAAGAGGCCACTCCAGAAGCCGAGGGCGATACGAAGCCCAAGAAAAAGCGCCGTCGTCGGCGTCGTCGGTCGTCCTCCTCGCGCAATGCAGATGGCTCTGAAAGCGCTACCGATGAGGCGTCGGATGGTGACGAGGGGGATGAGGGTGATGACGACGAAACACCGGGAACCGCCACCGAGGCCGTTGCTGCGATCGTTGATGCGCCTTCTGTTGCTTCTGAGGCTGCGGCCGAACCCACCGAAGATGCCGCTGCGCCCAAGAAGACGGTAAGCCGTTCCTCAAGTTCGCGTTCGACGTCCGGTAGCGCCACGTCAACGAAAGCAACATCGTCAAAGACAACGTCATCACGCGCAAAGTCAAAAGCACCTGTCGAGCCCGTCGAGGCGGAAGCGACAGAGGTTGCTGTGGAAGCTGCGGCTGAAGTTGTTGCCGTCGACGTTGCGACGGAGGAGGGTGCACCGAAGAAGGCCAGCAGCCGTGCCAAAAGCACGACGGCCACGAAGACACGCAGCTCCAGTTCGCGGAGCACGAAGAGCAAGTCTGACGAGACAAGTTCAGAAAAGCCTGCGCCTAAAACACCAAGAGCACCGAAGGCAGCCAAGACCCAGGATGCCGGCAAGGGATCTGCAAAAGAGCAAGCCGCTCCGAAAGCGGAAGTATTGAGCGCTCCGGCTGAAGCATCTGCTCCGGTGATTGAGGTGATCGCTGAACCTACTCCGGTGCCGACGCCAGCAAAAGTAAGTGTTCCGGTGGCGGCTGTCGTAGCGGCGCCTTCTGAGACCGTTGAGGATGATAATAAGCCGAAGAAAAAAGGCTGGTGGAACCTCGGTCGCTAAGGACCAGTCATGCAAATGTGACGCCCCGTCCTCGTGACGGGGCGTTTTTCTTAGGCTAGGGGTATGAGATGTTTGGAATCGAGATCATCGATGCGGGCCTGATCCCTGCAATGGTTGTCGCCCTTTTCGCCGGGCTGATTTCCTTTTTGTCTCCCTGTGTGCTCCCGATCGTGCCGCCATACTTGGCCTATATGTCAGGTGTCTCGCTTGCCGATCTTTCGTCTGGCACGGCACCTCGAAATCGAGCACTGCTTCCCGCTATATTTTTTGTTCTCGGGCTTTCCACGGTATTTCTGTTTTTAGGCTTTACCGCATCTGCAATCGGTGGCCTCTTTTTGCAATATCAAGGCTGGTTCAACACGATTGCCGGCCTTTTGGTGATGCTCTTTGGTCTGCACTTCTTAGGTATTTTGCGCCTTTCCATTTTGCAGCAAGAAGCGCGTATTGACGCGGGCGACAAAGGCGGCACGGCCTTCGGCGCTTATGTGCTCGGTCTTGCTTTTGCCTTTGGCTGGACACCATGCATCGGCCCACAATTGGGCGCGATTTTGTCCCTTGCCGCCTCCGAAGCATCCCTGCTGAAGGGGACCTTGTTGTTGGCGATCTACGCTCTGGGTCTTGGCTTGCCATTTGTTCTGGTGGCAGCCTACTTGCCAAGGCTCAGCGGGCCATTGCGGTGGATGAAACAGCGAATGGACATCATCGAGCGCGTCATGGGGTTGTTGCTCTGGACTGTGGGGCTTCTCATGCTCACGGGTGGGTTCTCGGCCTTCTCTTACTGGCTCTTGGAGACCTTCCCCGGCCTTGCCGCAATTGGGTGATTTGACGCCGCGCTCTGGCCTTACGCACGCCGTATTTCTTGGCTATCGTGCTCTCGTCAATGAGGCGAGTGATGATCCGTTCCCACCCCAATCCTGTGCGCCTTCGCAAGGTGTTCTATATCCCGGGTTATGACCCGATTCATCCCCGGCGCTATCGCGAGCTCTACCGCAAGGAGGGCGCGGAACAAGCGTCCGTTTCAGGATATGATTTGAAGCTTTCACCAAGGCAGATGGAAAAAGGCAGCTATGGCTGGACTGTCGATGCCGAGATTGCTGGAGAGGCCGTTTCAACGGATTTTGAAGTTCTGGTCTGGTCCGATATCGTGCGCGACTCCATGTCGAATTCGATCTTCGCAACCTATTCCCAATTGGTGCAAACGGCTTGGACCTATATCAGCACCGGTGCGCTTGCACGCTTGATGCTCTTGCGAAAAGGTCCAATTATTGCGGCACTTTACCCGGTTTGTGCGTTGCTCTTGCAAGCAATGCTCGCGCTGCTGCTTGGTCTTTTGGCGGCCCAGATTTTCAATTTTGGTCTCGGTTTGATGAGCGTGCCGTTGCCTGCGATTTTTCTTGGGCTGGTAAAACTTATCGTCACTTTGCTGGTCGCGTGGGGCGTCATTTCTTGGTTCAAGAAAAAGGACAGCCGATTTTATATTTACTACTTGATGCATGATTACGCCTATTCAGCGCGCTCAAATGGGGCCAACCCGCCTGAGTTGGAAGCGCGACTTTCCGACTTTCGTCGCCGTTTGCGTCAGGCTTTGGATGATGATGCAGATGAAGTATTGGTGGTCGGCCACTCTTCCGGGGTTCATTTGGCGGTGTCGGTTCTGGCCGATTTGATCCGCGCAGGCGAGGTTCCCAAGGATGGTCCAAAGCTAGGGTTCTTGTCGCTCGGGCAAGTGGTCCCGATGGTCAGCTTTTTGCCGGACGCGTGGCGCTTACGCGCCGATCTTGCTTTTCTTTCGCGCACAGAGGCATTGACATGGGTTGATGTCACCGCACCCGGTGACGGCTGTGCATTCGCTCTTTGCGATCCCGTTTCCGTTTCAGGCGTTGCCCAGCCAGACAAGCGCTGGCCATTGGTTCTTTCGGCATCCTTTACCCAAAGCTTGAGCGCGGAGCGGTGGAAGTTTCTGCGGTGGCGCTTCTTTCGGCTTCATTTCCAGTATCTATGCGCTTTCGATAGACCGGGGGACTACGATTATTTTCAAATCAGCGCTGGCCCACTTTCACTAGAGGAACGCTTTCATGCACGGGCACCATCGCCCAGTAGAATTGACGTAAGCGTCTCCAAATACACCTCGATTGCATCCCCATGAGCGAGTGCCCATTCATCCCGCCCAAGCCCGCCGCGCGGCCGGAGAAAGTATCACTTTGGCGCTATTTGAAGCTCTTCCGCGCTGATATTCTTTCGGCACAGCCTGCCAAACTTTACCGCGCTTGGATGGCAGAGTTTCGCACGCCCTTTTTCCGCTCTTTTCTGATCAATCAACCTGAACTCATTCATGAAGTTCTGAAAGCGCGACCAGAAGACTTTCCCAAGTCAAACCGTATCGCCGAGGGATTGCGCCCCTTGCTGGGCAACTCCGTGTTCTTGACCAATGGTGCAACGTGGAAACGCCAGCGGCGCATTATCGATCCAGCCTTCGAAGGAGGCCGCCTTCGAGATACTTTTGCCGCGATGAAAGCGGCTGGAGAAGCGTCAGTGGCGCGGTTATCTCAGCAGACGGGCCAGAGTGTTGAACTTGAAGAAGAGGCCTCGCATCTGGCTGCGGATGTGATTTTCCGCACGCTCTTTTCCATCCCGATCGATCACCATCTGGCCTCTGAAGTCTTTCACGAGTTTCGGCGCTATCAAAAAAGCCAACCCATCCTAAACATCGCCGCATTCCTGCCGCTTCCGGCTTGGTTACCGCGTGGATTTTCCGCTGAAACCCGAAAGTCGGCGCGCAAAATCAGACATTTGATCACTGAACTCACCTTGTCTCGACAAGTCGAAATCTCTAATGGCACCGCACCAAACGACCTTGCGACAAAGATCATGACCACCAAGGATCCAGTCACAGGTGAGACTTTCAGCACCGAAGAAATGGTTGATCAGGTCGCAATCTTTTTCCTCGCAGGCCATGAAACCTCAGCATCAGCCTTGGGCTGGGCTCTTTATCTTTTGGCCTGCTCTCCAGAGTGGCAGGTCAAAGTCGCCGAAGAAGCGCGGGCGATAGAGCGTCTGGACTTTTCTGCGATATCGCAGCTCAAGATTTCTCGCGATGTTTTTCGAGAAACCCTGCGGCTATACCCCCCTGTGCCCATGATGGTGCGAGAGGCGTCTCGTGCCGAGAGTTTTCGTGACCGTAGGGTTCCCAAAGGCGCCCAAATCGTGATTAGTCCTTGGCATGTTCAGCGACATACGCGCCTTTGGACCGAGCCAGATTTGTTTCGGCCTGACCGCTGGCAAAATCGCGAAGACAAGGAGGCAGCGCGCGACGCGTGGTTGCCGTTTTCTGCAGGTGCGCGTGTCTGTACTGGCGCCGGATTTGCAATGATCGAAGGGCCTCTTTTGGTTTCGATGCTATTGCGGGATTTTGTTGTGTCACCAACCGATGAAGTGCCGATACCCGTGGCCCATCTGACGGTCCGGTCCGCGAATGGAATTCACCTCAAGGTAACACAGCGCCCCTGATTTCAGGTTTCGTGCCGATTTTGCAAGGTCTTGAGCACGAAAACCCTGATCGCAGAAGCGAGGCCAATATCTCCGCGACCAGCATCTATTTCGGCGGCCAAGACGTTTAGCGGCACGCCACGCGCACCTGCAATATCGCGGAACGCACGCCAAAACTCTTCTTCTAAAGAGACGCTGGTGCGATGCCCTTTCAACGTCAAGGAATGCTTGACGGGCCGCCCACTCATTTCTTGGTGTCCGCGTCGGGTTTCTCGCGTCGATGTCCGTCAAGAGCACGCGTCTCTTTATCCAAAGTCGCTGCCAGACGCGCCTTTTCTGGTTTGCTCAGTCCAAACTTCACCGAGTTCGCTTCCGCTGCCGCCTTTTCAATTGCGCGGCTTTTAGCTTTTCGAAGTTTGTTCAGATTGACGATTTCAGCCATTTGACCTCGCGCCTATCGGAAAAGCGGAGGTTAAACCTCCGCTTCCTCTTCATCCCCTTGGTCTGCAATCCGCGCAACAGAAACCACGATCTCGCCACGGGCCGTATCAAACACTTTGACCCCGCCTGCCGAACGCGACCGGAAAGAAATCCCGTCTACAGGCACACGAATGGACTGCCCCGACGATGTCGCCAGCATCACCTGATTATCCAATTCCACTGGGAAACTGGCAACCAAAGCACCGCCGCGCATACCTTTATCCATCGCCGTCACGCCCATGCCGCCACGACCGCGAATTGGGTAATCATGCGACGACGACAGCTTTCCAGTACCCTTTTCGCTGATCGTCAGGATCAGGTTCTCGGCCGCAGACATTTCCGCATAGCGTTCTTGCGAAATTGCGGCGTCCGCCACGACGTCTTCGTCGTCGGTCTCTGCCTCGTCGGTGATCCCAGCAACAGCGCGCCGCATTTTCAGATAGGCGGCACGCTCTTCAGAGGTCGCTTCAAAATGCCGGATAACCGACATCGACACCACGCGATCCTCACCTGAAAGCCGGATGCCACGCACCCCGGTCGAGTCCCGCCCTTTAAACACACGCACATCAGTGGTCTGAAACCGGATTGCGCGCCCCGAGGCTGTCGTGAGCATAACGTCATCGTCTTCCGAGCAAATTCGCGCGTTGACCAATTCGATACCCTCCGGCAGCTTCATCGCGATCTTGCCGTTCCGCATCACATTGGTGAAGTCTGACAAGGCGTTGCGCCGCACATCACCCTCAGAGGTCGCAAACACGATTTGCAAATCATCCCAAGCATCTTCAGGCCGATCAACTGGCATAATGGCCGCAATGGAAACGCCTTGCGGGATCGGCAAGATGTTCACGATTGCTTTGCCCTTCGCAGTCCGTCCCCCCGAAGGCAGTCGCCAGCATTTCAACTTGTAAGCCATGCCATCGGTTGTGAAGAACAGAAGTTGGTCATGGGTGTTGGCCACAAACAGTGTGGTGACCACATCCTCTTCCTTGGTCTGCATCCCGGAGAGACCCTTGCCACCCCGACGCTGCGCGCGGAAGTCTGCCAAAGGCGTGCGCTTGATCCAGCCGCCGGAGGTGATGGTCACAACCATATCCTCCCGCTCGATCAGGTCTTCATCTTCCAGATCTCCAGCCCAGTCGATGATTTCTGTCCGGCGTGGCACTGCAAAAAGTGCCTTTATCTCAGTTAGTTCCGCGGAAATGATCGCCAAAATCCGATCGCGCGACCCAAGAATATCCAAACATTCGCGGATTTTTCCGGCCAATTCCTGCAATTCGTCGGTGACTTCGGTGACGCCAATTTGCGTCAGGCGTTGCAAGCGCAAATCGAGAATGGCGCGCGCTTGGATTTCAGACAGGTTATAAGTGCCATCGTCATTCACCTTATGCGTCGGGTCATCGATCAGCTTGATATATTCAATAATTGCATGGGCTGGCCAACGACGCTGCATCAGCTTTTCACGCGCTTCGGCCGCATCCGCAGAAGATCGGATCGTTGCAACAACTTCGTCCACATTAGAAACTGCTGCGGCCAAACCACACAGGATATGCGCGCGCTCACGCGCCTTACGAAGCTCATGCGCGGTCCGACGCGCCACCACTTCTTCCCGGAAATCCAGAAAGGCAGTCAGGAAGCGGCGTAACGTGAGTGTTTCAGGCCGCCCCCCATTGAGCGCCAACATATTGCAGCCAAACGATGTTTGCATCGGAGTGAAGCGATAAAGTTGGTTGAGCACCACATCAGCAGTGGCATCCCGTTTCAACTCTACAACCACGCGCACACCGTCGCGATCGGATTGGTCTTCAACATTGGCGATTCCTTCGATGCGTTTTTCACGCACCGCTTCGGCAATCTTCTCAATCATTGAGGCTTTGTTGACTTGATAGGGGATCTCATGGGCGACAATTGCCCAGCGATCTTTACGAATTTCCTCTACGCTGGTTTTCGCGCGAATGATTACCGATCCACGCCCCTCGAGATAGGCCTTTCGCGCTCCTCCGCGCCCCATCATTTGCCCGCCCGTCGGAAAGTCAGGTCCCGGCACAAATTGAATGAGGTCTTCTGACGACAAATCAGGGTTTTCGATCAGAGCTAAAGTCGCATCAATGACTTCGCCTAGGTTATGGGGCGGAATGCGGGTTGCCATCCCCACAGCGATCCCTTCCGCACCATTGACCAAAACGTTTGGAAAACGCGCCGGCAGCACTGTGGGCTCTCGGTCTTTCCCATCGTAATTGTCTTGAAAATCAACAGTTTCTTTGTCGATGTCTGCCAAAATAAAGGCAGCGGGTTTATCCATTCGCACTTCGGTGTACCGCATCGCGGCTGGCGCATCGCCATCCATCGAGCCAAAGTTACCCTGCCCATCAAGCAGCGGCAGGGACATCGAAAAATCCTGCGCCATTCGCACCAGCGCGTCATAAATCGCGCTATCCCCGTGCGGGTGATACTTGCCCATCACGTCTCCAACGGGGCGGGCGGATTTCCGATAGGATTTTTCGTGCGTATTGCCCGTCTCATGCATGGCGTAAAGAATGCGGCGGTGCACGGGTTTCAAGCCATCGCGCAAATCGGGAATAGCCCGGCTTACGATTACCGACATCGCATAATCGAGATAGGAGCTTTTCATCTCCTCTTCGATTGTCACGCTCGGCCCATCATAGGCAGACCGCTCGATCCGTTTGCCGTTTTCTTCTTCGTTTTCAGGAGTTTGGGGCGTGTCGTTCACGTGGTCCGCCTGTTCTTTGGTCGCACTCTATATTTAGTCAACCGAACTATACCACCCTCTGGATATGGGGTGCAATGGCCGCACGTCGCTGAGGGCACAGCGCAGGGTGAAATTAGATTAAGTATCTGATAGATATAAATAATTTATCAAAAAAATGTTTCGCTATGACAGAATGATCACAGGTATGATTTGCGTATGTTTCACGTATGGTTGACGTCATGACGTAAAAGCCAGCGGGCGCGCTCCCGTTTGGCGGTGTCTGCGCGGTGCCGCCGCACGCATGGGGGGGTGACACCCCCCATGAACCCGTGACCTTAAGGCACGATACGGGAATATTTGACGCCTTCCAGCGTTGCGCCAATCATCGCGCCCGCTTGTCCAAAGACGGCGGCAACAACCGGAGCCGTTGATGTCGTGGTTTCGGCACGGATGTTTTCCGCCTTGTCGGAGAAGACATATTCCATGTCTGCACCAGCTGCCCAACCCGCCGAGCGACGGAACTTTTCAAGCGCTTCGGTGGTCATGAAAAAGAGGACATGGGCATATTGCTGAGCGCCGATTTGCAGACCAAAGCTCCCTTTGGTGGCAGAGTAGTAATCCACAGTCACACCATTCACCCGCAGTGCGCCGCGCCCATAGCCGCCGCCAAATCCGAAACCTGCTTCGGTGACGAGGGGCATCACCAGTTGCCCCACTGATTTAGCCGCGACCTCGCGGGTGCCGGGGTAGGTGTCGTATAGGTAATTGATTGTTTGATCGACGCGCGCGTCGAGTGTTGCCTGCCCGTTGGAGCCAACACCGTTGTTGCATGCCGCCGTCAGGGCGACACCACCGAATGCGAGCATCAGCCCGCGGCGTGAAAACTGGGTCATGGGGGCCTCTGTGCCTTGCTGCTCAAAATTTCGCCTGAGGTTTAGCCCCAGATCATTGCAAAAGAATAACTGCGTTCGAAGCCGATGTCATCAAACAATGCATCGCGCTTCGAATGTAAGCCACTTTTTGCCATTCTGCCCGCAGGTGCAGGGGTTACTTTGCGGCCATAAGTCGCGCGACGGCCGGGGCAAAGTAGGTGAGGATGCCATCGCAACCAGCACGTTTGAAGCACATCAGGCTTTCCAGCATCGCCCGTTCCCCATCGATCCAGCCATTTTGCGCGGCACCTTGGATCATCGCGTATTCGCCGGAGACCTGATAGGCAAAGGTGGGGGCGCCGAAACCGTCTTTTACCCGACGGCAAACGTCGAGATACGGCATGCCGGGCTTGACCAT
>DOOI01000027.1:0-1768 GCA_003512825.1 Paracoccaceae bacterium
CGAGGGTCACTGGTGGCAAGCTGGCTCAAAGCGCCTCTGTTGCTGTTTGCAGCGCCGTCAGACTGGTGTCGGTTGCCAATCTAAAGGGCGGTTTTATGGTGGCATGAAAGCCATATTTGCGCGGAGTTCTTGTCGCCTCTTCAAAGGGGGGGGCCGCATGTGCTGCTCCGCGCGCAATATCCCACCCGAACCAATCCGCCCCAAAGGCAGAAAAGGGGCCTTCGGGCGGGGTCCAGTAAAGAGCAAAGCGATGAAAGGTCATAACCGTGATCTTTGGTGATTGCCTGTGAGAGCGTCAAGGTGGCCCAGCCTGGCGCTGGGCACCCTGCCCCCTGTTCAGTCACGCGCAACATCGGTATGTCAGACGCATGACACGTCTGATCTTGCTCAACAAACCTTATGACATGCTGTGCCAGTTCACCGATCGCGGCAGCGAAGGCAGTCCCCGTGCCACGCTGTCAGATGTGGTGAAGGTGGCAGGCGTTTATCCGGCCGGGCGCTTGGATCGCGATAGCGAAGGGCTGTTGATCTTGACGGATGATGGCGGGTTGCAGGCGCGGATCAGTGATCCAAAGCACAAGATGGAAAAGAGCTATTGGGTTCAGGTGGAAGGGCATGTCACAGAAGACGCCCTGACGGCGTTGCGCGCCGGTGTGATGCTGAATGACGGAATGACCCGTCCTGCCAAGGCAGAAGCCATCGCTGCCCCAGAAGGGCTATGGCAGCGCATACCCCCGGTTCGCTTTCGAAAATCAGTGCCCGATAGTTGGTTGAAACTGACGATTGCCGAGGGCCGCAACCGACAAGTGCGGCGCATGACTGCGGCGGTGGGCTTGCCAACGCTGCGGCTCATCCGGGTTCAAATTGGCGACTGGACTTTGGAGGGGCTTGCGCCCGGCGAGTGGCGCTTTGCCACGCCCCCGCCCCCCGAGCCTGTCACTCCGTTTGCAACAAAAGGGCCGAAACCGGGGCCAAGGCCACACGGCTCGCTCGGTCTTGCAGGCCCCAAAGCAAGAGCGCGGAAATCGTTTCGGGGCGGAGGCGGCCGAGCATGATCACGCCATTGGTTTCCTGACTGGCTTTGAAGGCTGCCTGATCCAGAAAGCGCCGAATTGTCGGGGCATCTTGGTCTTTACTGTCGAAGTCGCGAAAGACGGTTGCTGCGGGAACGCCTTCTTTTTGTGCCAGTTTGCGCGCTGTATCCAAGCCTTTTGGCAAAAACACCATGCCGTGCCCACTGGCTTTCAGCATCGCGGTTGCTTGCGTGGCGACGGCTTTGTCTGATTGCAGACCCGTCGTTGTGCCATCCATCACCGCCACGCTTTCAGGCAGGCGCGAAAGAAACACCGACATGTTCTGCTCGACATCGGATGCAACAGCCCCTTGAGGAAAATCCGCAAGAACCATGACTTCGAACCCGGCCGAACGATATTTGCTCATCGCTTCCGCGGCATCGGGACGAGTTGGGTCAATCGCGAAGGTCAGCGGATAGGGGAAGGCTCGAAGCGCTTCAAGACCCACGGGGCTGGTGCCTGCGTCGAGCAGAATAATCGCCATCAGCGGCTTTGCCTCGGGATTATCAAACGGCGCCGAGAACGCTTTGATCGCGGGCAACGGATCGACTTCCGACACTTCAGGCGCTTGAGCCGCGACAGTAGGGAATGTAGAGGCGTTGCCCGCGCTGCGCTCTGTCAATGGGATCGCAGGGGTGCCGATCTGTGGACGGGCTGCATCGGCGCTTTGCGCGGTTTCAGACGTGGGACGTTCC
>DOOI01000027.1:2031-7580 GCA_003512825.1 Paracoccaceae bacterium
CGGTTTCAGACGTGGGACGTTCCGGCAAGAGTGCTGCAACGCGCGGCATTTCTTTGGCGGGGCTACCGATGCTTGGCGAAGTGACATCCGTTGAGGGGGCTGGCATGGCTGCGTTTACGCCCGCAGAAGGGTCTTGGGCTGCGGAAGATGGCGGGAGTGCGTCGTCAGACGCGGCCGCCTCGCCCGTTGGTGCAAGGGCCGCTGTTTCGGTTTCCGCCTTGGGAAATGCAGTCTCCGTGCCGGATTGGGGCACAGGAGGTTGGGCTGGGTCGGTGGTAATGGAAAGCTCGGCTTCGCTGGATGGAGGCTGCGGCGCGGTTACTGCCTCTTGCAAGATGGGCTTGGCCTCATCCGAGGGGGCCGAGGTGACAGACGAACCTGTCACGTCTGGCGCAGAAGGCGACGGAGCTGTTGCCGCAACTTCCGGCAAGGGCGCGCTTTGAGTGGCCGTTTGATCGACGGCGCTGGAGGGCGCTGCCTCTGCGGTTGGGCGGGCGGGTTCGGCTGTTTTCGGTTCGGTGGACTCTGTAGGGGGAGCGACCACGCTGCTTGGTTGGGCCGCAGGCGTGGCACTCATCGAAGTCGTCGGAGCCGTCGTCACGTTTGGACCCGGCGGCATTCCGATGACCAATGACACCGCACTTGCCGTGACCACAGAAGCAGCACCGCCCCAGATCAAACCGCTCAGAAAACCGCGTGCCATACCTCACCCCTGCCTTTACTCTCGCCAAACTTTTGCGGCATTGGACCTGCCTGCCTCGAGTTTTGCCTGCCGTGAACGCCCCAATGAGACGCATTGTTGCGACGCGCGACAGGGTGGCCCCCTTGACGCTCCGGCGCAAGCCTGAACAAGTATATCCCGACCGGGGTGCGGGCCTCCAGCCCCGACATGACCCCTCTGCCCGGAAAGATGACCGTAATGCTGCTTTTGATCGATAATTACGACAGCTTCACCTATAACCTCGTGCATTATCTTGGAGAATTGGGTGCAAATGTTGTGGTGCGTCGCAATGATGCGCTGGATGTACAGGAAGCTATGGCGATGAACCCTGCGGGGATCGTGCTTTCGCCCGGCCCATGCGATCCTGATCAGGCAGGAATTTGCCTCGCGCTGGCGGGGGCGGCGGCAGAAACGCGCACGCCGCTGTTGGGGGTTTGCTTGGGTCACCAAACGATCGGGCAGGCTTTTGGCGGGCGCGTGGTGCGCTGCCACGAGATTGTGCATGGCAAAATGGGCACGATGCATCACGCCGAGAAGGGTCTGTTCCGCGGGATGCCGACTCCATTTCAGGCAACAAGGTATCACTCATTGGTGGTAGAGCGCGAAACATTGCCTGAGTGTCTTGAAGTCACTGCATGGCTCGAAGACGGGACGATCATGGGGTTGCAGCATCGCGACCTGCCCATTCAAGGTGTGCAGTTTCACCCCGAAAGCATTGCCTCTGAGCATGGCCATGCCATGTTGAAAAATTTCCTCGCAATGATGAAGGTTCCGGCATGAGCGAAGCCCTCAAACCCCTGATCGGCGCGGCAGCAGAACGCGCGTTGTCGCGCGACGAGGCAGAAGCCGCCTTTCGCATTCTTTTCGAGGGAGAAGCCACGCCAAGCCAGATTGGCGGTTTTCTCATGGCGTTGCGGACCCGAGGCGAGACTGTGGAGGAATATGCCGCCGCCGCTCGGGTAATGCGCGCAAAATGCAATGCTGTTCGGGCACCTGACGGCGCGATTGATATCGTCGGCACCGGGGGCGATGGCAAGAAAACACTCAATATTTCGACCGCTACAGCATTGGTCGTGGCAGGAGCCGGGGTAAGCGTGGCCAAACATGGCAACCGAAACCTCAGCTCCAAATCAGGCGCGGCCGATGCACTAACGCAGTTGGGCATTAACGTCATGGTCGGCCCCGCGATTGTGGAAAAAGCCATAAACCATGCCGGAATCGGCTTTATGATGGCCCCGATGCATCACCCGGCCACCAAACATGTGATGCCAACACGTGCGGAATTGGGCACGCGCACGATTTTCAACATCTTGGGCCCCCTGACCAACCCCGCAGGTGTCAAGCGCCAGCTGACAGGGGCGTTCTCGCGCGCGTTGATCCGGCCAATGGCCGAGACTTTGGCTCAATTGGGCAGCGAACGCGCGTGGCTTGTGCATGGCTCAGACGGCACCGATGAGATGACAATCACAGGGGTCACTTGGGTTGCCGCGCTCGAAACGGATGGCTCGGTCAAAGAGATTGAATTGCATCCCGAAGATTTCGGCCTGCCCGTTCATCCGTTTGAAGAGATAGAAGGCGACACACCAGAGGTAAACGCCGCAGCCCTGCGGGCCTTGTTGGAGGGCGTGCCTTCGGCATACCGCGATGCCGTGCTGCTGAATGCGGCGGCTGCTCTTGTCATTGCCGACAAGGCGGGCGATTTGAAAGAAGGCGTGGCATTGGCCGCGCAAAGCATTGATCGGGGGGACGCAAAATCCTGTCTTGCCCGGCTTGTTGCCATCACGCAGGAGAGCGCATGAGTACGATCCTCGACAAGATCAAGGCCTACAAGCTGGAAGAAGTGGCCGCCGATAAGGCGGCACGTTCTTTGGACGACGTGGAAGCCGCAGCCCGCGCAGCAGACCCCGTCCGCCCCTTTGGGGAGGCGCTTTTTGAGGCGTCACGCACGGGATACGGCTTGATCGCTGAGATCAAGAAAGCCAGCCCATCAAAGGGATTGATCCGCGCCGATTTTGACCCTGCCACATTGGCAAAGGCCTATGAGGCCGGTGGCGCAACCTGTCTTTCGGTGCTGACTGACACACCCTCGTTTCAAGGCGCAAAAGACTATCTGCCTCAGGCGCGGGCGGCATGCCACCTGCCAGTACTTCGCAAGGATTTCCTTTACGATCCCTATCAAGTTGCCGAAGCGCGCGCCTTGGGGGCGGATTGTATCTTGATCATCATGGCATCGGTTGACGATACGCTGGCGCAGGAATTGGAAGCGGCCGCAACGGACTGGGGAATGGACGCGCTTATCGAAGTGCATGATGCGGCAGAACTGGAGCGCGCGACCAAGCTCTCATCGCGGCTGATTGGTATCAACAATCGCAACCTGAACACCTTTGAGACCAGCCTTGAGACAACGCGCACGCTGTCAAAAAAGGTGCCGGGTGATCGAATGTTGGTATCGGAATCCGGGTTGTTCACCCCTGCGGATCTGGCTGACATGGCGATGTATGGCGCGCGGGTGTTCTTGATTGGCGAGAGCCTGATGCGGCAGGCCGATGTAACCGCCGCAACCAAGGCACTGCTTGCCAACCCTTTGATGCCGGGGGGGATGTAATGTCAGACAGCGGCCTCACGCATTTTGACGGCGCAGGACAGGCGCATATGGTCGATGTCTCGCAAAAGGCTGTGACCGCGCGGATCGCGACGGCGGAAGGATTTGTTCGCATGGCGCAATCCACCTTTGACACCATCGCCGAAGGGCGTGCAGGCAAAGGGGATGTCTTGGGCGTGGCTCGGCTGGCGGGCATCATGGGGGCCAAGAAGACGGCCGAGTTGATCCCGCTTTGTCATCCGCTGCCGATCACAAAAGTCGCAGTGGAACTGACACTTGATGCCGCCCTGCCCGGTGTCAGAATTTCGGCCACGGTGAAAACCACAGGTCAAACCGGAATTGAGATGGAAGCGCTTACAGCCGTCTCAACCGCCGCACTCACCGTTTATGACATGGCCAAAGCTGTGGATAAACGGATGGAAATTGGTGGGATCCGCGTGACATTGAAGGATGGCGGCAAATCAGGCCGCTTTGAAGCGGAATGATCCCGGTCAACGAGGCACTCGATCTGCTTTTTGATTTGGTGCATCCGGTCGGAATAGAAGAGGTGCCGCTTTCAGACGCCTCTGGCCGGGTGTTGGCGCAAGACTTGATTGCAAAACGCACGCAGCCCCCTTTTGCCGCCTCTGCCATGGATGGGTATGCCGTCAGCGGCGGGGCGCCAGCGCTTGGTGCGCGGTTTCGATTGGTGGGCGAAAGTGCCGCCGGGCATGGTTGGGCGGGGCGTCTCGTTGCAGGCGAATGTGTTCGAATATTCACAGGCGCACCTGTGCCAGAAGGCGCGGACTTCGTTGTTATTCAAGAAGATACAACTCGTATCTCATCTGAAGTGACGATAGCGCGTGCACCAGGTGCGGAGGCAAATATTCGCCCTGCCGGCGCTGATTTCCACCAAGGCCACCAATTTTCCAGCCCGCGCCGCTTGCGGCCAGCAGATATCGCGCTGTTGGCGGCCATGAACCACGCGCGTCTCCCCGTGCGGCGCCGCCCCTCGGTGGCGTTGATCTCAACGGGCGATGAATTGGTCATGCCGGGCGAAGCACCGGGGCCGGATCAAATCATCGCCTCAAACACATTTGGGCTCAAGGCCATGCTGAAGGCGGAAGGATGCCGCGCGCGCATTCTTCCCATTGCACGCGACACCGACGCCGCGATTGCTCAGGCTTTTGACTTGGCACAGTCTGCAGATTTGATTGTCACGATTGGCGGGGCATCGGTCGGCGATCATGATCTGGTGGCTGGCGTGGCCGCGCAAGAGGGAGCCATGCAGAGCTTTCATAAAGTGGCCATGCGTCCGGGAAAACCCTTGATGGGGGGGCGACTGGGTGGCGCGATGATGATTGGCTTACCGGGAAATCCAGTCTCGGCGATGGTCTGTGGTCATGTTTTTGTGTTGCCCGTCGTCCGCGCGATGATGGGTCTGCCAGCCACCCCTGCCCCACGGCTTCGCGCACAATTGGGCCGCGCCGTCAAAGCGAATGGACCCCGCGAGCATTATATGCGTGCAGTGGTGGAAAACGGAGCAATCGCGGATTGCGAAGACCAAGACAGCGCTCTTTTGTCGGTGTTATCGCAGGCGAATGCGCTGATGGTGCGCCCGGTGGGCGACGAGGCGCGCGCGGCAGGTGATTGGGTCGAGTATATCGCTATTTGATCCGGTGCTTTTTGTTCTTCTCAAACGAGAGTTGACACAAAACGTGAACATGGGTAGAACATTCGGCAATTGAGCCGAGGAGTGAGCCATGCTTACACGCAAGCAGTTAGACCTTCTGGAATTCATCCATAAGCGGATGCAGGCGGATGGTGTGCCGCCGTCTTTTGACGAGATGAAAGATGCGCTCGATCTGCGCTCTAAATCCGGCATTCACCGTTTGATCACGGCGCTGGAAGAGCGCGGCTTTATCCGGCGTCTGGCGCATCGGGCGCGGGCGTTGGAAATTGTGAAACTGCCAGATGTTATGCAGAGCGCACCGCCCAAATCGGAAAAGCGCAGCTTTACCCCGCGCGTGATCGAAGGGGAAAAACCTGACGCGCCGCGCCCACGGGCGGCTTTGGAGATACAGCCTATCGACGCGATTGAACTGCCGATGATGGGGCGGATTGCAGCAGGGGTGCCGATCGAGGCGATTGCCCATGCGTCACATAACGTGGCTGTCCCCGGCTCGATGCTTTCGGGCAAGGGCGCACATTATGCGCTGGAGGTGAAGGGCGACTCGATGATCGAGG
>DOOI01000027.1:7848-8054 GCA_003512825.1 Paracoccaceae bacterium
TGAAGGGCGACTCGATGATCGAGGCCGGGATCAATGACGGCGATGTCGTGGTGATCCGCGAAACCAATAGCGTGCAGAATGGTGATATCGTCGTAGCTTTGGTGGATGATGCCGAAGCAACGCTCAAGCGCTATCGCCGTCAAGGCAATATGATTGCGCTGGAAGCCGCGAACCCAGCGTATGAAACCCGCGTCTTGCCAGAAGAC
>DOOI01000135.1:0-294 GCA_003512825.1 Paracoccaceae bacterium
GGGCACAGGGCATTGTGCGGCGGAATTGCGCTGCTTTGCAGAAAAACTTGACGCGCCGGTGGTGCAAACGGTGAATGCTCGGGGGGGGCTTTGGCAGCATCCGCTGTCAGTGCCTGCGTCACCCAGCTTGCAGGCAGTCCGCGCCTTGATCGAAGCGGCAGATTTGGTTTTGGCGCTTGGCACCGAGCTTGGGCAGACCGATTACGACATGTATGGCACAGGCAAGATTGCCAAGATGACACATCTGATCCGGATCGACACCTGCCCGGAGCAACTCAAGCGTCACGCAACGGA
>DOOI01000135.1:583-790 GCA_003512825.1 Paracoccaceae bacterium
CTGAGCCTCGCGGCAGACGTCAAGGATGTCTTGCCAAGCCTGACCGCCTCTCTTGGCCCTATGGACGGCAAGGGCGAGGCGCGTGCAACGGCAACACGACAAGCCGCATGGGAGGAGATTGGTCCCGAGATGCGCGCCATGGTAGGGTTTCTGGATGCGGCACGCGTCGCCGTTCCGCAGGCGTTGATCGTCGGCGATTCGACCCAA
>DOOI01000135.1:1106-2148 GCA_003512825.1 Paracoccaceae bacterium
GTTCAATGCCGCAACTGGGTTTGGCGCCTTGGGCTATGCTTTACCCGCAGCAGTTGGCGCCGCGCTTGCCGCCCCCAATACCCCAGTGATCTGCATCTCAGGAGATGGCGGGGCACAGTTCAGCTTGGCGGAGATGTTGGTTGCCGTTCAGGAAAGCCTGCCCATTCTTTTCGTGATCTGGAACAGCAATGGGTATCAGGAAATTGACTCCTCCATGCGGGCAGCCAAGGTGCCCGTGGTCGGCTGCGACCCCGAACCACCTGACTTTGAGAGCCTTGCAAAAGCATTTCGACTTTCGTTCAAACGTTGCCCCGCCTCTGACCCAAAAACCTTCGCGCGGCTTTTGCAAGACGCGGCAAAAACCAAGCGGCCCGCCCTGATTGAAATCGAGGCCCCCTACTGTCCCTGATGGCTTTGCGAGACTTTTTCAGCCCTGAAATCTTGCAAAATCCGCCAGCGATAGCTGCCCTCAGCGGCAATCCGTCCAAGGATACCGAAAACGGGTGGGCGTGGAATTTGGGAAAATGGTGTTGGATCGCCAAGGTTGCCTTGCATTTGAGACACCAAAGAAAGCGCCGCTGCGGGTGCTGTGTTCATGCCATGGCCACCAAAACCCGTCAGCGCATGGAAACCGGGGCGAATTTCTCCCACCAAAGGTAGGAAATGCGGCGCATAGGCCATGTTCCCAGCCCAGCCATAGTCAACCCCGCGCCCAGCGGAACGCATCTCGTCGGCCAAGCCGGGCAATATTGCCGCGATGTCGCGCAGCACCATCGCCTTTACCTTGGGAATTGAGAGTGTGCCAAAGGCCGTGATGCCCATACCCCAAAGCAGTCGCCCATCGGGCAGTCGGCGATAATAATTTCCAGCACGGCGCGTGTCACCAATAGCACATTCGGTCGGGATATGGCGCAACACCATCTCGCCGAGCGGCTCTGTCACCCCGATATACGTACGGATTGGCAAAATGCGCGAGGTCAGCATCGGGGCATCTCCTTCGCCATAGCCGCCCCCCGCCCAGATCACTTGCTGAGCCCGGCAT
>DOOI01000135.1:2414-5836 GCA_003512825.1 Paracoccaceae bacterium
CCACAGATCACTTGCTGAGCCCGGCATACCCCACGCGAGGTCTCGATATGCCAACCGCGGCTTGTGCGAAAAGCACCGCGCACATGTGCCTGCTCTATGATTTGCCCCCCCGCTTCGAGAGCTTCACGCGCCAAAAGGCGCATGAAATTCAGCGGGTGAAAGTGGACACCTTCATAGGACACCGCCCCATGCCGATACCTTGGCGCCTTTACAAATGCCGCAAGTGCCTGCGCGTCGAGATCCCCCGGCGCACCATGACCAGAAAGCGAAACACGCAACACGCCGGGCGTCGCAGCGGTGCTCTCCCACCCAGTCCGATGCATCCGCTCTTTCATCCAAAGCAGCCCCCCTTCGGCGATCTCTTCCATCGCCGCAGCGCCTTTTCCTCCCAACAGGCGCAATATCTGCGCGTCATCAGCCGCCCATCCACCAGTGCAAAAGCCACCATTGCGCCCAGAGGCTCCAGCTGCGATGCTTCGAGCCTCAAGCAAGACCACCCGTGCGCCTGCTTGGGAGAGTTTCAATAGCGCGGTTAGCCCGGCCAGACCGCCGCCAATGATCCCGACATCCCAAGCACAATCGTCCAGCGCGACCTGACCGAAATCAGGGGGGGCTATTGCGGTGTCCTCATACCAAGTGCGCGCAAAAACCGCATTTTGTTTCAATGACCGCGCCCCTTGTTGACCACCTTATCCAAGGCCTTGATACCAGAGGCGGCAACCAAAGTGAGCAGAACATAGATTAATGCAGCCGAATTGAACGGCTCAAAGGCCAGAAAGCTCTGGGCTTGGAATTCCCGCATGCGCTGCGTCAGATCGCGCACAGAAAGAATAGAGACCAAAGAAGTATCTTTGAGCATCGCGATGAATTCATTTCCCAAGGCGGGCAGAACAATCGCTATGGCTTGCGGCACAATAATTAGCCGCGCCACCTGAAACTCCCGCAGCCCAAGCGTGCGTGCCGCTTCAATCTGCCCTTTCGGAATCGCCTCAATCCCGGCACGGAATATCTCTGCCATGTAAGCTGAATAACCAATGGCAATCGCCACGACACCGCGCGTCATCATTTGCAGATCAATATAGCCCGCCGACGCGGATTTCAGAGCCCCCGCAAGCGGCAAGCCCACATAGAGGATGATGACCAACATCGGCACACCGCGGATCGTATCGACAAAGAAATCCGCAAACACCGCGAGCGGATGCACGCCAACCAAAAACCCGATACCAACAAGCAAGATCAGGAGCGCGCCCACTCCGAGACAGACAATCGCAATCGATTTGGTGGTTACAGGCAAGTAATCCGCCCGCCAAAGCTCGGGCAAATCAGAGGCCGCATCCACGGGGATCAACGCCGCTGTCACATGGCCCTGCTCCAACAATTCAAGCGCTTGCTCGACACTGGCCAGAGACCGGATTTTGTAGGGCACATCCGGCTGTTCGGTCAGGAATTCACCATAGCGGATCGTATCCGCCAACCCTTGCGGCGTACCTGCGACAATACCGATACGCCCCTCCAATGAACCGCGCAGCACCACGGCGTCATGCGGGCGGGTAAAGTGCCACGCTGAGACGAGGATCAAAACAAGCCCCAAGCCTGCAAAGCCGAAAGACGCCACATGCGAAGGCTTCAGCCGCCCCAGCAGCGCCCAGACAAGCCCAAGAAGGGACGCCCCCAAGTAAGCAAAGGCAGCCGCTCTTAAGGTCACCATGATACCCACCGCAAAGCCCGCGTGAGAAATCATAATGACGTAAAAGGCCGCCGCAAAATTGGCGAGCAAAACAGCCAGCCAACTGAGCCGCCCTAGACGCGTTGCATGAAACGCAAAGGGCGCAAGGGCCCAAAAGAAAATTGCCCCACAGCCAATGGCGAAAAAGCTGAGCCATCGATGCGCGGCACTCAGAAACTGTTCTTGAAACGCCGCCTCCAGAACGAAGCTATTATCCGCCATCAGGATGAAATCCACAGAGCGCGGATCAAACTCATTCACCAAGACCGAGACCAGATAAGGATCAATCATCCGGCTTTGGGAAAGCATCCCAGCCAAAAGCGCCTGCAACCCGAATGAAAGATACCCCCGCCGACGATTCCGCGCCACCAAAGCAACACTCTCATCGGGCCGCAGCGATCGCAAAAGCGAAAGCGCGCCCCAAAACCCGAATGCGAAGAGCAGCGAAAAAAGGAGATACATCGCCAAAAGCGTCCAGGCGTTGTCCTCAACCCCCAGCACCGCTTTCAGCGCGGGTCCATAACTGCGAGATGTCGCAATCAGCCAGATAATGACTGGCAGAATAAACAAGAACATAAGGTTGGATACGCGGATTCCGCGCAGCCAGTTCAAGAGGGCCACCATGGTGCCGGGCCTTTCTGGCTGAAGGGTGCTCCGGCCTGTTCCGAGGCCGGAGCTTTGGGGCTAGGCTTACTTCGGCCACCACTTGAGAACGAGCTTATCCAATGTGCCATCTGCCTTGATCTCGGCGAGCCCAACATTGAAAGCATCTTGAAGCTGTGAGCCTTCTTGGAACACAAGGCCCAGCGGATCAGACGAAAGCCCGGTAATCCCCACTGTCAATTCGCCAGCAAATTCCTGTTCATATGCCGCCGCAGAGGTGGAATCGATGATCACCCCATCCACATCGCCGTTTTGCAGCGCGACAACCGCATTATTGAACGCGTCAAAAAGGGCAAGATTGTCTCGCCCAACCAGTTCTTCACCCAAAGTAGCGTTGGTCGTTCCGGTCTGCGAAGCCAACCGCATTGCACCGGATTTGAAATCATCAATCGTCTTGCCCTGATCAGCGACGCGCATCAAAACACCTTGCTGCACGATGATATAAGGCTCGGAGAAATCGACAATCTTGTCGCGCTCTTCGGTGATGGTCACGCCAGACACGACCATGTCGAACTCACCCGCCTGAAGCTTGCCGAAAATCCCATCCCAAGCTGTCGTAATCCAGTTCGGCTGGCATTTGATGCGGGCACAGATCTCTGCCACCACATCGACGTCAAAGCCTTTCACAACACCGTCTTCGATGAACTCATGGGGCGGATAGGTGGTGTCAGACCCGATATTGATCACCTGATTGCTCAGATCAGCAGCATGAACCGGAAAGGCCAGCACAGCGGCACATAGGGCACCTGCAAGTTTCATATACATCATTTTACTCCCGTTGTTTTTTGACCGCGTTTTCGCAAGCGACCTTCGTTATTATTGGGCGAGTGTCGAAAAACCACTGCTCTAGGTCAAGCTTTGTGTTTGGCGCCTTCCCGCAAGTCGATGTGTCGCGGCACGCCGTCCTCCGAATGGCCCCGCGCCCATTAGAAACTGAATACGCCAAAATCGTCTTGGGCTTCGGCGCGCACATGGGATTGGTCTGCCCCCCCCGCAAAGGTGGTAGCCAACGAAGACGCGCTCGGCACAACAC
>DOOI01000163.1:0-4205 GCA_003512825.1 Paracoccaceae bacterium
CGCCGCCACGTGTGTCCTCTCCCAACTCCCCCGCGCCCCCTCCTTTTGGCGGTCGGCCCGCGGCGTCCCCTGTCGCTACCCTGACTGCAAGAGGCGAGAACGCCCATCATCGACGCAGTTGACCGCTCGGATCCCTACCATCCGGGCACCAAACAGAGGCATACGACAGGCATGGCACATCAAAATGTGACCCTTCACCAATCCGAAATTCTGTCCCATCAATATGATAGCACCCGTGGCGCGCATGCGGTTCGGTTGCGCTTGGGGTTTTCACTCAACGGGTCCAAGACACCCTGCACTTGGGAGGTCACCCTTGCGCTGCCCCTGCGTGAAAGCCTGCGGCCGCGCCGCTTGGCCTGCGTTGCCGAGCGCCATGCCCGCGCCTTCCTCGATCGTTACTTCGCGGCAGACGATTGCCGGGGCGAAAATTTTTTCGCCTGATCGGCTCCGATTACTGCCACTTCATGGGGTCTCATGGCCGTTAGCGTTGGCGTAGCCGCGCAGGCATGCCTATATGCGTTCTATGAGTCTGCCGCCCGCCTTCTTGGATGAATTGCGGTCCCGCCTGTCGCTTGCACAGGTCGCGGGGCGCAAAGTCATATGGGACATGCGAAAATCGAACCAAGGCAAAGGCGATTGGTGGGCCCCATGCCCATTCCATCAAGAAAAATCTGCATCCTTCCACGTCGATGATCGCAAGGGATTTTACTATTGCTTCGGTTGCCACGCCAAAGGCGACATGATCTCTTTTGTGCGCGAAACCGAAAATGTCTCTTTCATGGAAGCGCTGGAAATTCTGACCCGTGAAGCAGGCATGCAGATGCCCGCCCGCGACCCCCGCGCCGTAGAAAAAGCCGACCGTCGCACCGAATTGTCCGCCGTAATGGAAGAGGCGGTAAAGTGGTTTCGCCTGCAACTCCGCACCGCTCCCGCGCAAGCGGCGCGCGACTATCTCAAGAAACGCGGCCTCTCCGAAGACGCGCAAGAGCGTTGGGAAATCGGCTTTGCCCCAGATCAGCGCACCGCGCTCTTTCAAGCGCTTACGGCCAAAGGTCTTGCGCCAGATCTGATCGTGGATGCGGGCCTATGCGCGCGCCCCGAGGATGGCGGCGCCCCCTATGACCGCTTCCGTGGCCGCATCATCTTTCCAATACGCGACGGGCGTGGCCGCGCTATTTCGCTGGGCGGACGCGCAATGGACCCCAACGCGCGCGCGAAATACCTCAACGGCCCTGAGACCGAAATTTTCGACAAAGGCCGCAATCTCTACAATCTTGGCCCCGCTCGGGAAGCGGCTGGCAAAGGTGCGCCCCTGATCGTGGCCGAAGGCTATATGGACGTGATTGCGCTCTCAGAGGCGGGCTTTCGCGGGGCTGTGGCCCCTTTGGGCACCGCCGTTACCGAAGATCAATTGCGACTGATGTGGCGCGTTGCCTCCGAGCCGATCATGGCGCTCGATGGCGACAAAGCAGGCATCCGCGCTGGTCTGCGGGTGGTTGATCTGGCCTTGCCGCTGCTGGAGGCCGGCAATTCATTGCGCTTCGCGCTGTTGCCCGAGGGCCAAGACCCCGATGACCTGATCAAGGCCAAAGGGGCGGCAGCCATGCAAGCGGTGATCGATGGGGCCAAACCCATGGTCGATCTTCTCTGGGCGCGCGAAACAGAAGGGCAGGTCTTTGACAGCCCCGAGCGCCGTGCCGCCCTTGATAAGACCCTGCGGGCCAAGCTCAAACAAATCGCCGATCCCTCGCTGCGCTCTCACTACGGTGAGGCCATCAAGGAATTGCGCTATCAGCTTTTCGGTACGCGTCGCCAATTGGCCGGGCCCGGTGGGGCAGGCGGCTCGAAATCCTTTGGTGCACCCTATGGTGGCGCGCCGCGCCGCGCTTGGGGCAAGCCCGGCGATTTACCGGCGATCCCCACAGCCTCTGCCCGCGCCTCGCGTTTGGCAGGCGATGCCGACGCGCCGCGTCACCTGCGCGAAGCAGTGATCTTGGCGACGATCCTCAGCACTCCCAGCGTGCTGACGGATTTCGAAGCAGAACTGGAGCGGATGGACTGCGGGATGCCGGGGCATCGTGATTTGCGCGACGCCATTCTACGCGAAGGCGCCTGTGCCGATCTGCGGGCAAGAGTGACCGCGCGATTGGGGGCAGACCCTATCGAAAACCTGATGAACCTGCCCGTCGTTGCCATCTGCCCCCCCGTGCGCCATCCCGGTGATGAGGAGCAGGCCCGTCTGACACTGGCAGAAGAATTGGCCAAGTTGCGGGCCGAACGCGGGCTCATGGCAGAAGTGGCCGAAGCCATGGAAGAATTGGGTGGGGTGGCCGATGAGGCGGTCACGTGGCGCCTGCGGGAAGCCGCCGAAAGCCGCAACCGCGCGACACGCAGCGAATCAGAAGATCGCGCCGAATACGACACCGCCGCCAATGGTTTGAAGCTTGCCCGCAGCGAGCGCGCCGCCTTCGAGCGGCTGCTGAATATGATTTCTCCCAACAAAACCGAGAAATGATCCACACAATTGCATAAAACTTTCCCGGTCGCTCTGGCCGAATCACCCCAAACCAGTATTGATTCGCAAAACGAATCACCTACATCGAACTGACCCGGTTTGGGACAGTGCCGATACCCCGCCGAAGCCCGAGGAGAGACTGATGGCCGTTAAGGACAGCGACGACACCCCCGAGAACGTCGAGCCAGACACCTCCGATGATGGGTTTGACCTTTCACAGGCTGCCGTAAAACGGATGATCGCAGAAGCCCGCGAACGCGGCTTCATCACCTATGAGCAGCTGAACCAAGTTTTGCCGCCCGATCAGGTCTCCTCCGACCAAATCGAAGACGTGATGTCGATGCTCGATGAAATGGGCATTCGCGTCACCGAAGACGACGAAGACGGCGAAGAAGATGAAAACGCCAAATCTACGGCTGTGGTCGATATCTCTTCAGGCCGCGACGTCGCCGTCGCGGGCGCCGCTGCTGAAAAGCTCGACCGCACCGACGATCCTGTGCGGATGTATCTGCGCGAAATGGGCTCGGTTGAATTGCTCTCACGCGAGGGCGAAATCGCCATCGCCAAGCGCATCGAGGCAGGCCGCAACACGATGATCGCCGGGCTTTGCGAAAGCCCGCTGACTTTCCAAGCCATCACCATCTGGCGCGACGAACTTCTGTCCGAAGAAATCCTGTTGCGCGATGTGATCGATCTCGAAGCCACTTTCGGGCGCAATCTCGATGGTGACGACAGCGCGGACGATCCCGTCGATGCCGCCAATCTCACCAGCGCGCCGGGGCGTTCTTCGTCAGGCGCGGCATCCAGTGACGATCAGCAAGAGCTCGACGCGGATGGCAACCCGATCCTCGGTCGCGACGATGATGATGATGACGACGATGATGATGATCAGGCCAATATGTCGCTCGCCGCGATGGAAAGCGCCCTCAAGCCGCGTGTGCTCGAAACTCTCGAACGCATCGCAAATGACTACGTCAAACTCTCTGAAATGCAGGACAGCCGGATTTCGGCCACCATCAACGAAGACGGGTCCTTCTCGGCTTCGGCGGAAGCAATCTATCAAAAACTGCGCTCGGAAATTGTCGAGCTGGTCAATGAGCTGCACCTGCACAACAACCGTATCGAAGCCCTGATCGACCAGCTCTACGGCATCAACCGCCGTGTGATGCAGATCGACAGCAATATGGTCAAACTCGCCGACCAGGCCCGCATCAACCGCCGCGAATTCATCGACGAATACCGCGGCCGCGAGCTTGATCCGAACTGGCTGGACGATATGTCGGCCAAGCCCGGTCGTGGCTGGCAAACGCTGCTGGAAAAGAGCCGCGACAAGATCGAGGAACTGCGCGCCGATATGGCGCAGGTCGGTCAATATGTCGGTCTCGACATCCAAGAATTCCGCCGCATCGTGAACCAAGTGCAAAAAGGCGAAAAAGAAGCCCGGCAGGCGAAAAAAGAGATGGTGGAAGCCAACTTGCGCCTCGTCATCTCGATTGCCAAGAAATACACCAATCGCGGCCTGCAATTCCTTGATCTTATTCAGGAAGGCAACATCGGCCTGATGAAGGCCGTGGATAAATTCGAATATCGCCGGGGCTATAAATTCTCCACCTACGCGACATGGTGGATCCGTCAGGCGATCACGCGCTCCATCGCGGATCAGGCTCGCACCATCCGTATTCCGGTGCAC
>DOOI01000163.1:4498-11054 GCA_003512825.1 Paracoccaceae bacterium
GACGATCAACAAGCTGGTCCGCACAGGTCGCCAGATGTTGCACGAAATCGGTCGGGAGCCCACGCCGGAGGAACTGGCCGAGAAGCTGCAAATGCCGCTCGAAAAGGTCCGCAAGGTGATGAAAATCGCCAAGGAGCCGATCTCGCTTGAGACACCGATTGGTGACGAGGAAGACAGCCAACTCGGTGACTTCATCGAGGATAAGAACGCAATCCTGCCGTTGGATTCAGCGATTCAGGAAAACCTCAAGGAAACCACCACCCGCGTTCTGGCCTCGCTCACCCCGCGTGAAGAGCGCGTTCTGCGGATGCGCTTCGGCATTGGCATGAACACGGACCATACGCTCGAAGAAGTCGGCCAACAGTTCTCGGTGACCCGCGAACGTATCCGCCAAATCGAAGCCAAAGCGCTGCGGAAACTCAAGCATCCCTCGCGCTCGCGCAAATTGCGGAGCTTCCTCGACCAATAAACACAAGGTTCACTTGCGTGTTTAGAAAAAGCAGGGCTTCGGCTCTGCTTTTTTGTTTTTTTATTGGCGCGCCTCATATCTTTTCGCGCTTTTCAGTCGTTGAGGAGGCGACATGAAAAGGAACCCTACCTCAATGAACCCTCGCCAAATCGAATTGATTGAAACCTCCTTCAAAGCCTTCGTGCCAGTGGCCTATCCAACCGCTGAACTCTTCTATGCAAAGCTTTTTCAAATCTCGCCCCACCTGCGCGAGATGTTTCCAAAAGATATGCGCGAGCAGCGCGTCAAACTGGTTGAAACCTTGACCTACGCTGTCAACGGTCTGCGCCACCCCGAGATTTTGTTGCCTGTCGTGCGTGACTTGGGCAAGCGCCACATCGGCTTCAAAGTGCGACCAGAGCACTACAAACTGGTCGGGGCCGCGCTCATCTCTGCTATGGAGCAGGGGCTGGGGCCAAAATTCACCCCTGAAATCAAATTGGCTTGGCAGGCATGCATTGCCTTTATCGCCTCGGAAATGATCGCTGCTGCGGCCTGATCCCCCACGTCGCGCGACGCATACAGCACCACGCAGATAGATGCTGTCGATATCTTAGCGCCGGGCGGGTCTTCGCGACCGCCCGCGCAACCTGAGGCCTTTTGCGCGGTCGCCTTTTGCCCATTGCTCCATTATCCTGCGGTCGATCCCAAATCCTGAGAGGCCCTGATGATACCCCAAATCAAAGCGATCCTTTGCGTCGCCACTCTCACCTTGTCTTTCGCCGCGCCCAAGGTCGACGCCGCCGAAACCCCCGGCCTGCATAGGGATGGCCTGACATCACTCTTTGCGGGCAAGGACGGCCCTGACCACCTTGTCGTCGTCAACACTGGCGCGGGTGGCCCGCGCGAGATCTGGTGCACCGCCGCGCGCTTTGCTTCCATGGCTTTTCCCGGCAGGTCGGCATTAGTCTTGGCCGATGCAGATCTGGGGGCCAAACCTGCCCGGATCCGGTTCGCCGTCTCGCCTCCGGCAATGGAAATCGCACAGGAAAAGACCCTCACCTTGCCATTGGATCGGCCCGGCTACCGCCTCACCTTGCCGTTCGCCTTGGGCCTTTGCGACATTCCCGACCCCAGCTGACCCCCAGCTGACCCCCAGCTGATCCTCGGCGCGCCGCGTCGGCGTGGCACAAGTGAGTCTCTTCTGCACCTATTGCCTCGCAATATCTTGCGCGACATTTCCCCCCTACCCAAACTATAGCGTCTGTCCTATAGTGCCTGTGGATAACCCGGGCGCGAGACCTAGGGGACCGAGGCACGAGGCAGTTGAGGGGGCAAGCAATGCGCTGTCCATTTTGTGGAAATATTGACACACAGGTGAAGGACTCTCGTCCGGCAGAGGATCACGTCTCGATCCGGCGGCGGCGGTTTTGCCCCGCATGCGGCGGGCGGTTCACCACTTACGAACGGGTTCAGTTGCGGGATCTGGTTGTGATCAAATCCAGCGGGCGGCGCGAAGATTTCGACCGTGACAAGCTGGAGCGTTCGATCCGGATCGCCTTGCAAAAGCGCCCCGTCGAACATGAGCGCATGGATCAGATGATTTCGGGCATCGTGCGTCGGCTCGAGAGCCTTGGCGAAACCGATATCCCCTCCAAGGCGATCGGCGAGATTGTCATGGAAACCTTGGCCCGGATCGATACCGTGGCCTATGTCCGGTTCGCCAGCGTTTACAAGAACTTCCAAGCCGCAGACGATTTCGACAAATTCGTCAGCGAATTGCGGCCTGATACGCGTCCGGACGAGTGAGCCTCGACGACGCGCGGCATATGGCCCATGCTCTGGCGCTCGGTCGCCGGGGCATGGGGAATGCTTGGCCCAATCCATCGGTGGGGGCGGTGCTGGTGCGCGAGGGCCGCATTGTCGGGCGGGGCTGGACCCAGCCGGGCGGTCGTCCGCACGCTGAACGCACGGCCTTGGATCAAGCTGGCGCTGCGGCGCGCGGGGCCACTGCCTATGTCACATTAGAGCCCTGCGCCCATCACGGGGCCACGCCGCCTTGCGCCGAAGCCTTGATCGCCGCTGGCATTACCCGCGTTGTTGCGGCCATCGAAGATCCCGATCCGCGCGTTTCGGGCCGGGGTCTGGCACTGCTGCGCGCAGCGGGGCTCGAGGTCACGTTAGGCACGCTCGCCCACGAGGCCGGCGTTGATTTGGCGGGCTTTTTGCTCGCGCGGCGCGAAAACCGTCCCCTTGTCACTCTCAAACTTGCCACATCGCTCGATGGGCGCATCGCCACGGCCTCCGGGCAAAGCCAATGGATCACAGGTCCCATGGCGCGCCGTCGGGTGCATGCGCTTCGCATGAGCCACGATGCCGTCATGGTCGGCGCAGGCACCGCACGCGCCGATGATCCACTGTTGACAGTGCGTGACATGGGAGCGGTGCGTCAGCCTGTCCGCGTTGTGCTGGCGCGTCACCTCAAGGTGCCGCTTGACGGGCGCATGGCCGCCTCTGCCGCCGAGGTGCCCCTTTGGCTCTTGCATGGCCCCCTCGACGCAGAGGGCCAGCGCCGTCATGCCGCTTGGGCACAAACTGGCGCAACCCTCTTAGAAACGCCTCTCAGCGCAGGCCAAATCGACCCGCGCGCCGCCCTCACAAGGCTTGCCGCCCAAGGTCTCACCCGGATTTTTTGTGAGGGGGGCGGTCAATTGGCAGCGGCCTTGATCGCGGCCAATTGCGTGGATCACTTGGTTACATTCAGCGCTGGTTTGGCCATCGGGGCCGAAGGCCTGCCCGCCGTAGGGGCGCTTGGCTTGGCCCATCTGTCGAATGCGCCGCGCTGGACACTTACCTCAGTCGAAGAAATCGGCGGCGACACAGTTTGCCACTGGTCGAGCCCCTGAGCAGCGGCTCAACGCCACCAATGGGCATAACCCGCCCCCCATCCCTGTAGCTTTGCCAATCCCCGCAATCCCACGCCGCGCGGCATCGCCACACCAGAAGCCAGCCGCTCCACGGCCACTTCCGCGCTACAAGGCCGCATTGTGATCGGGTCCAGATAGCGCGGTGCATCTATCAACGCCGCATGTGCAAATCCCGCAAGACTGGGCCGGGCCTCGCGGCGGGGCAGGGCCGGACCCAAGTGCCGCGTCAAACCCCAGCCCGCATAAAACGGCGCACCCAAAGTGACCACGCGCTTGCCGCGCAGCAGGGCCTCAAACCCGGTTAGCGAGGTCATCGTCCACACCTCATCAACCGCGTCCAGCACCGCTGCGATGTCACCTTGCGACAGCACCACATCTGCCAGCCCCTGCGCGTCAATTGCCCCACGCCGCAGCCCCGCCATCACATCGGGGTGCGGTTTGTAAATCACCACGGCCTCGGGGTTTGCGGCGCGCACGGCTTCTAATAGTTTGATGTTGCTTCTAATTTCTCCCGCACCGTAAATGATTGATGCATCATCCTCTACTTGACCCGGCACCAAAATACGCCGCCCCTCGGGCAGGGCTATCTGCGCCGGGCCTGCCCCAAGATTGTATTTGCTCACTCCCGCGCGAAGGATTGCGCGGATCAGCGCCTCGGCGCGCCGGGTCTGGTCGGGGCGCAGCACCGCGCGTTTGGCGATCCATCCCTCCAAATCCGACGGCGCGCTTGGGTCAAAATAGACCCCGCTGCGATCCAAGATCAAGGACAGCGGCGGCACCAAGTCCGCACCCAATCCGCGCGAGCGCAAAAACCCATCTTCAAGCCGTGCCACTCCCGGCGCGGCCTCTTTCAGCCCCCAAACCATCGCAGGCCGATCCGCCCGTGGCCCACCAAACCGCATCGGTTTCCACCGCCCGAACATCTTTTGCAGCGGCCTACGTTTCCATGCCCGCATCCCGGAAGCGGTCCAGCCCCGATGATCTTCGCGCCATGCCCGCGCCTCGGCGGCCATCGCCTCCAGTGCGTCTTCAAACGTCGCCAATCGGTCGCGATAGGGATCATACCACGTCGGGGCCAAAATCATCGCCCCGGCAAACAATTGCGCCCGCGTCAACGCCCGCCCACGGCGGATCAACGGGATCGTGCCCCGATCATCGCTCAGCCCCCAACCCGCATAGAATGGTGTGCCAAAAACCTGTGGGCGATGCCCGGCAAGGATCGCTTCAAACCCCATTTGCGACGAGACTGTGTAAACCGCCCAAGCCCCCTCCAGCAACGCGCGCGGGCTGACCGGGTCGCTGAACAATGTGACCCCGTCGACCACATCATGCGCGCCATAATACCCCTCTCGCAGGCCTTTGGCTGTTTCCGGATGGGTCTTGAGCAAAATGGGCCGCCCGGGGTTCTCTTCGCGCGCCCAATAAAGCATCTCGCGAAACGTGTTTCTGTCGGCCCCACTGGCGCGGACCGAGGCATCGCCGCGCGTTTGGTCTATCACCAAAATATAGCCGGGGGCGGGCAGGGGGGTCGCCGAGTCATAGCCGCTGTATTTCGACAGATCCGCTTCGGCCATTCGCGCCATCCCGCCGCGCGCCCGGTCCAAAAGGTCCGTCGCATCCAGCGGGTCCTGTGCCAAGATCGTTTCAAGCGCACTGGGCTGGCTTGCATCAAAATGCACCCCCCCTGTGGGATCAATCATCAGTCCGATTGGTGGCTCGCCGTGGCGTCCGGGATGAAGCGAGCGCAAGAATGCGTCCTCAATCCGCACCAAGGGCACGCCCGCGTGATCTGCCGCACGCTCCCCGCGCGCCGCATAGGGCGAACGCCCCCAAACCGCGACAAATTCCTCAGGCCCCTTTGGCCAGCCGGGCCGCATCTCCCACCCAGCCAGCGCCATGATCCGTCGAACGCGGCGCTGCCATAAAAACCCTGCATTGAGAAAACGCAACCGCCGGGGACCAGTCTGGCCTCCGGCGGTGCTGTTTGTCTCATGCAAGGGCATCGACGAGCTGCTCTTAGCCGCCAAGCCCGGTCGCGGTGGAGCTAAGCGTATTGACCGACCCCAAGGACCCGGTGACAGCCGCAATCGTCTTGTTCCATTGGGTAAACGGCGCTTCTGTAACATAAAGCGTATCGCCATCCCGGACCGCGAAATCACGCGCCATGAACATGCCATTGGGCTGGGTCAGATCAAGCACATAGACCATGCGCTGCTCCCCCTCCAAGTCATTGCGTCCCAATACCTGATTGGCAATTTCCGCAGGCTCATTGCGGAAAATGAACACGCCTGTGGGATCTGCCGAGGCTGCCAACAGGCCACCCACTTGGGCAATCGCCTCCAGCCCCGACAGGGTCTGGGTTTCAAACGGAATGCGGTTTTGTGTGCCTGTCGCCCCAAGCGCGGTATAGGCGCGGCTATCTTCTTCCACCAAAATCCGGTCGCCGCCCCGCAGCGCAATATCCATCTCCGGGTGGCGATAAAGATCCTCAAACCAGACCTTCGCGCGGTGATCGCCTCGAATGACAGTGATCTGCGCGATTTCCGGCGAAATCGTCACGCCGCCTGCCCGCGCCAACATCGTCGAGAGCGTCCGCGTCGGGCGCTCAATGGCATAGACCCCTTGCCCGCCGACCGATCCCACAAGGCTCACAGTCGAGCCATCCCCCGCAAGGCGGCGCACCTGCACCTGCGGGTCGGGTGTTTGGTCTTCCAGCTTTGCCGTGATCACACGACGCAACGCGTCCGGCGTATTGCCTGCCGCACGCACCCGCCCCGCATAGGGGACGAAAATAAAGCCCGCACCATCGACTTGCACTTCTTCCAGCACAGTCGAATTCAAGCCCTGCGAGGCCAAAAGCCCGTCATCGACGTTTTCCCAAATGGTCAGCCCCAAGGTGTCGCCGGGGCGGATCGTGTCGGAATCAAGCGTGCTTGCCGACATGAAGCCCTTGGAAAAGCCCAAAGCTGGCTGCACCGCCGTGGCCCGTGTCACCCGGTCATTGACCGTCACGACAAAGGCATCGCCCTCGCGCAGCACGGAGCCTGCAAAAATTTCTCGTTTATTGGGGCCAACGCGTGGCAATCCGCATGCGGATACCATCGCCACAGCCGCCAAAAGGGCGACGGACTTCGCCCAGCGGGAGGAATCGGATTTCACTGCTCGGTCTCCTCGACCTATT
>DOOI01000163.1:11308-11754 GCA_003512825.1 Paracoccaceae bacterium
GATTTCACTGCTCGGTCTCCTCGAACCGTTATTATTCGTTCGCGTTTTGGTAATCGTGCCTGATCTGTCTGCCGTCTACTGCTTTAAGCCTCTTTTCGAGGCCTTTTGAGAAACAATACGGCGCAACGCAGCGAAAATCCAGCCACTTGCGTGGCGATCCTTAATTGACCAGTCGCAACTGTTGCCGAGGGGCCGCGGTCCCGGAAATCAAGGCGTCATACGGGTCTTATTGCGCCAGCATCATATCGACCACATGACGCATCAAGGCACGCCGTCCACGGGCCGAATAAAACCCGCCCGGCACTTGGCTCGTTTCCAGCAGGAAACGGCGGTATTCTGCATAGGCCCTGCGGTCAGGGCGGGTGGCCCCCCCAAAGAATTGTGCCAAAGGCTGCTCCGACACGAATTCCGGCTTGGCGAACACAGCCTGCCCAAACACCTTCAGT
>DOOI01000163.1:12022-27259 GCA_003512825.1 Paracoccaceae bacterium
GCCTGCCCAAACACCTTCAGCGGGATGCCCCGCCACAGCACTTGTTGCCCGGCAGTCGAATTCACCGTCACCGCCGAACGGGCCTGATTGAGCAATTCCGCCAACTTGCCGCCCCGGAGGAAATGCACCCGACCAGCAACGCCCAACTCGGCGGAAAGCCGCGCAATCTCCTGCGCCAAGGGCGCGCGCCCGTCTTCCAAAGGATGGGCTTTGAACACCAGATGATGATGCTTGGGCGCCCCTTCGGCGAACCCGCGCATCACGATCTCAAGGAACTCGCGCATCGAAGCAAACGGCGAATGCATACGAAAGCTGGCATCATGTTCCAACTGCAACAGCGCCAAATGATAGGGAAATCCGCCATGCCGAATGCGCCGTGTTGCGATCCGGCGCTCGATACCATGAAACGGCATCAACAGCAGATTTTTGACATGCTGGGCAAATTCTTGCCCGACGCTCTGTGCGCGATGTGGCTTGAACCCGCTGTAGGCGCGGTTCTGAAACAGCACAAACCAATGATAAAGCGCGCCATAAAACACATGCTGGCGCATGTCGCCCCAGCGTGCAGGCGGCAGCACCGTATCAAGATCCTAGCGCTCCAGCGCCGCAGTCATCTCTGCGACCGACATCCCCATCAGCCGCGAATGGCCGTTGGCTCCATTGCGCTCATAGGTCACCCAATAAGGCCGCAGATACCCTTCTTCAAACACATGCACCTTGAGGCCGCGGGCCTTTGCTACGCGAATGGCCGTGGCATGGATCGGGCGCGTGTCCCCATAAAGCACCAGATCGGTGACAGCTTTCTCGTCCAAGATCGCCGTCAGCGTCGCCTCCCATCCCGTCGCCTCGCCAGTGTAGGGGATGTACTGCGCGCGCGGCCGCCAAAACGCCCGGTCACCCGCGTTAAACCCCACACGCCACGTCTGCGCTCCCGCCTGTCGCAGCATCTGCGCCAATTGCTGAAAGAACGGCCCATGTGGACCCTGAAGAAACAAAAAGACAGGCATATTGGCGCCTTTGGGACTGGTGACCATGGGTTTGACCTTTGTTGCCGCGTTCTATCACGCATCCCGGGGCAAAAATAAGGCGCAATCGCCGCGTGCTTGCCTTGCGCGCCTGCGCGCCTTACCTCTCTGCCCAACATCACCATCTGCAACAGCGCAAAAGGGGCCCGTTATGTTCACAGGCATCATCACCGACATCGGCCGCATCGAAGCCATCGAAATGAAAGGCGACCTGCGCGCGCGGATCGGCACCGCCTATGACATGACCCGCGTCGATCTCGGGGCATCCATCGCCTGCGACGGCGTGTGCCTCACTGTGGTGGCAAAAGGGCAGGGCGCCGAGGCGGGGTGGTTTGACGTGGATATTTCGGCGGAAACGGTCTCAAAAACCAATCTCGACACTTGGGCGATGGGCCGGGCCGTCAATCTGGAGCGCGCGCTTCGGGTCGGCGATGAATTGGGCGGCCATATCGTTTCGGGCCATGTCGATGGCGTGGCCGAGGTTGTGGCCATGCAAGAAGATGGCGCATCCACCCGTGTCACCCTGCGCGCGCCGCAATCCTTGGCGCGCTTCATTGCCCCCAAAGGCTCGGTCGCGCTCAATGGCACCTCTCTCACGGTCAACGATGTCGCGGGCTGCGATTTCGGCATCAATTTCATTCCCCACACCAAGGCGCACACCACTTGGGGGCGCACGCAGGTCGGGGATCGGGTCAATCTCGAAATCGACACGCTCGCCCGCTATGTCGCCCGGCTCAGCGAAAGCCTTTAAGCTTTAGCGCCCTCGCCACTTTCACGCATGCGAATATCTTGTTGTGTTCGCTCCCAGCCGCTATCCTCGGATCAGCTGCGCCAAATTGGCCGTCAAGAATTTGTCTGGGAGGACGCTATGCTCATCAAACCAAACCGCCGCGATATCTTGCGCCTCGCGGCGATGGCCCCCGCCTTTGCGCTGCCCGCCCTTTCACTTGCCACCCCCGCCCGCGCGCAACTCGGCGCGCCCGGCATCGATAATCCCGCCCATTTCCACTTCACGATTGGCGCGGCCAAGATCACCATTCTGTCGGATGGCTTCTTTAGCATGCCCACCTCCGGCCTTGGCGTGAATGCCGATCCCAAAGAGGTGCAATCCCTTCTGGAGCAGCACTATCTCTCACCCACCGAAGGCTATTCGCATACCAATCACATGTATGTCGAATTGGGCGAGGCCAAGGTGCTTGTGGATGTGGGGTCTGGCACGCGCTGGCTCCCCACGGCGGGTCGGCTCTTGGCCAATATGGAGGCCGCAGGCATCTCGCCCGATGCGATCACCCATGTGGTCATCACCCATGCCCACCCCGATCATATCTGGGGCATCCGCGACGAATTTGACGAGGCAATCTTCCCGCAGGCGGAATATATCATCGGCGAGACCGAGCACAGCTATTGGACCCAAGACGGCCTTGTCGACAAAGTCGCCCCCGAAGCCCAGCAATTCGTCCTCGGAGCAGTCAATTCGATCGCGGCCGAAGGCGTCGAATGGACGCTGGCCGCCGAAGGCCACGAGGTTGCCCCTGGTATCCGGCTGATTTCCACTCCGGGCCACACGCCGGGTCATATGAGCCTAGTGGTCGAGTCGGAGGGAAAACAAGTCATGGCCCTTGGCGATTCGATGAGCCACGCCGTGCTTAATTTCGCGCATCCCGAATGGTTTAACGGCTTTGACAGTGACGGCGCACAAACCGTCGCCACCCGCCAAAGCCTGCTCGACATGGCCGCCGCAGACAAAATTGCCGTGCTGGGTTACCATTTTCCCTTCCCGGGCGTAGGCCATGTGCTCAAAGCAGGCGAGACATATGAATTCCTGCCCGCACTCTGGCAATTCCAAGGCTAACTTTCAAAATCTCACATCGCCCCGGCGCAGCCCCTTTGCGTCGTGGCGTTCCTCTGGTCTTGATCCCCGGCATGCGCTATCTCGCAAACAGAACTCGCGAGGAAAATCATGTCCGACAGCCTGCCATACGAAAAACCCGGCCCCGTCGAGGGCAGCTATTCCGATGCCATCTCTCCGATTGAAGAGATCATCGATGACGCGCGCAATGGCCGGATGTTCATCCTCGTCGATCATGAAGATCGCGAAAACGAAGGCGATCTGGTGATCCCGGCTCAAATGGCCACCCCCGCTGCGATCAATTTCATGGCGATGCACGGGCGTGGCTTGATTTGCCTCTCGATGACCTCCAAACGCGTCGAGCAATTGGGTCTGCCCTTGATGGCATCGCAAAACTCCTCGCGCCACGAGACCGCCTTCACCGTCTCCATCGAAGCGCGCGAAGGTGTCTCGACCGGGATTTCGGCCCATGACCGCGCCCTGACCATCGCCGTGGCCATCGATGCCGCCAAAGGCCCTGCCGATATTGCCACCCCCGGCCATGTCTTCCCGCTGCGAGCCCGCGACGGCGGCGTTTTGGTGCGCGCAGGCCATACCGAAGCCGCAGTGGACGTGTCGCGGCTTGCCGGGCTGAACCCCTCGGGCGTGATCTGCGAAATCATGAATGAAGACGGCTCGATGGCGCGTTTGCCCGACCTGATCGCATTCGCGCAAAAGCACGTGCTGAAAATCGGCACCATCTCCGATCTGATCTCCTACCGCCGCCGCAACGACAACCTCGTCAAGGTTGCGCGCGAAGAGCGGGTCGTTTCGGAATTTGGCGGCGAATGGACCCTGAAAGTCTATACCGACGAAACCATGGGCGCCGAACATCTCGTCTTGATCAAGGGCGATATCTCTGGCCCCGAACCTGTGCTCGTGCGGATGCATGCGCTTGATCCGCTCAAGGATTTTGCGGGTCTCGGTCCCAAGGGGCGCGCTTTTGAATATACCAATTCGATGATGCAAATCGCCGCCGAAGGGCGCGGCGTTGCCGTGTTGCTGCGCGACACCCAGATGAAGCTCGTCCAACCCCATGAAATCAGCCCCCAAACGCTGCGCCAATACGGCTTGGGCGCGCAAATCCTATCGTCTTTGGGCCTCAAGCGTATAGAATTGCTCACCAATTCTCCCCAGCCCAAAGTGGTCGGGCTCGATGCCTATGGTCTGGAAATCACCGGCACGCGCCGGATCAACGCGGAGTAATCCCATGGCTGGCCATGAAACACACTATATTCTCCCGCGCCCCAGCTTCGAGCGCCCGGTCAAGCTGCTGATTGTCGTGGCCCCTTACTACAAAGACATCGCCGATGATCTGGTCGCGGGTGCCAAAGCCGAGATCGAGGCCGTGGGCGGGCGTTGGGACCTGATCGAAGTGCCCGGCGCGCTGGAAATCCCCACAGCCATCGGCATCGCGGAACGGATGGCCAATTTCGACGGCTATGTCGCCTTGGGCTGCATCATTCGCGGCGAAACCACGCATTACGATACCGTTTGCAACGACTCGAGCCGCGGCCTGACCATGCTTGGCCTGCAAGGCCTGTGCATCGGCAACGGCATTCTGACGGTGGAAAATCGCAAACAAGCCGAAGTGCGCGCCGATACAAAAGATCAAAACAAGGGGGGCGGGGCTGCGGCTGCGGCCTTGCATCTTATCGCACTTGCTCGTAAGTGGGGCGCCGCTCGCAAGGGGGTAGGGTTTGTTCCTGCCGCCGATGACTACCGGATCGCGGGCCAACCGAAGGACACCCCCACGGCATGACCGACCGCACCGAGGCGCCTTCGGGCAATATGAAACGACGGATGCGCTCCGCCACCCGGCTCTATGCAGTGCAGGCGCTGTTCCAGATGGAACAGTCCGGGCAAGCGCATGACCGGGTCCGCCGCGAATTCCTCGACCATCGCTTCGGCGCCACGCTGGAAGGCGAGGAAATGCTCGACGGCGATGTGGAACTGTTTCACGACATTCTCGAGCAAGCGGTGAACTGGCAGGCCAAGATCGACCAACAAACCGACCGCGCTTTGGTGGCCAAATGGCCCATTGGCCGCATCGACCCCACTCTGCGCGCGCTGTTCCGCGCCGCCGGAGCCGAGTTCGTGCTCAAGGCGGCACCGCCCAAGGTGGTGATCAGCGAATATGTTGACGTCGCCCGCGCCTTTTTTCCGGATAGCAAAGAGCCCAGCTTTGTGAATGCCGTGCTCGACCATATGGCCCGCGAAGCACTCCCCGAAGCCTTTTGACGCAATCGGGCGGGGCACGCCGCTCATAGCGCGCGGCCCCCTTTGCCGGGGCCCGCGAGACTGCTCACATAGAATGACACAAAGCCGCAGGCCAAACCTCGCTTATAGCGTGTCAGAGGGCTTGCCCTTTTGAGGCACCCCGGTAGGCTCACGACAGGATCCACTCTTTCAAAGGGGCCATCTCATGCCAAAACTCGTGCGACTCTATATTGTAAACGTGGCCATCGGCTTCGGTATTGCGGCGGCATTCGTCGGCATGCTGCTTTGGTTTAATGTCGCGAACCTTTGGCATCTGGTCAGCCATTCTGACATGGGGTGGTTGGCCGTGGTCATCCTCTGGGTCGCCAATGGGATCGTGTTCGCCGGGGTTCAATTTGCCATTGCCGTCATGGGCATGGGCGAGGATGACGACGAGGGGCCGCGCGGCGGGAAACGTCAGCACACCGCACCGCAGCCCATTCGCGTCGAGGCGCTCGCGCCGCGGCACCGGGGCGCACCGCGCTCAGGGCGCTCAGGGCGCTAAGCTTTTCGATCTAGGAAAGTGGCGGGCCCGCAGCGGCCGTGGGGTGAATGATTCCCGAGGACCTGTGTGTACAGGTGGGCACCAGATATTCAGACCAGAGCCTGAACAGAGCCAGCTCCCTCGGAGATGCTTAAGGCCACCGGAATGTCACCGTTTCACGCGAAGAGCCGCACCCGCCGATCCCATAGGTAGGCGCGCGCAGGCGGCGTGGCAAGTGGGGGGCGGGGTATTCCCCTAGGCTTGTGTCATGTTCCCTTTTCGTTCATGGTGGCGCCATGACTGATCCCGGTGTTTCTTCATTGCTCCCCGGCCAGCGTTTGCAGCGCGGGGTCAGCCGCGCCTTGGCGGGCTTGGGATTTGCTTGCGTTGAGGAAGTAGTGCCCACGCCGGGGTTGCGCGTTGACGTGATGGCGCTCTCTGCCAAAGGCGAGATTTGGGTGGTGGAATGCAAGTCCTCGCTGGCGGATTTTCGCAGCGACAGCAAATGGCAGGGCTATCTGCCATGGTGTGATCGGTTTTTTTGGGCCGTTGCGCCCAGCTTTCCCAAAGACGTTCTGCCCGAGGGCAGCGGCCTCATTCTAGCAGATGCCTATGGCGCGGAAATTCTGCGACAAGCCCCGCTGGCGCCTGTGTCGGCGGCGCGGCGGCGGGCCTTGACGCTGCGCTTCGCGCATCATGCCGCGCGCCGTTTGCAAAGCGCGCGCGATCCCGCTGCGGGTTTGGGCGGCGATTAGCCCCCGATCAGCGCCCGGATACGGCGCGCGCCGCCTGTGCAGCGGCCATGATTTCTTCAGCGATTTCTTCGGCTTCTTCTGGCTCGAAATCCATCGGGACTTCGATCCCTTGCGCCTCGATAAACAGACGGACCATGCCGCGATCGGTGGGGCCGATTTGCAGGTTGGCTTCGACGTCGCGTTCGCTGTTGATCCCCATCGGACCCTCCTGATTTTGCAGGCATTTGGCTAGCCTGTTCCCCCTTGCTTGGCAAGAGGAGGCGCGGCAGGGTGTGTCTATGACCGAGATTGAGATCCGAGATTTGGCGACCGGAGATGCAGGCTGGCTTTTGCTTCGCCATGGCCAGCTTTATGCCCGCGATGAAGGCTATAATCTTGAATTCGAAGCCGTCGTGGCAGAAATTCTCGCCGGGTTTATCCGCCATCGTCAGCCGGGGCGCGAGCGGGCCTTTATCGCGCATCGCGAGGACGATCGGCTGGGGTCGGTGTTTTGTGTGCAAGGATCTGCACCCGACATGGCCAAGCTGCGGCTCTTTCTCGTCGATCCGGCGGCGCGCGGCCTTGGCTTGGGGCGACGGCTCCTGTCCGAGTGCATGGGATGGGCGCGCGCGCAGGGCTATCACCGAATGGAGCTTTGGACCCATGAAAGCCACCGCGCCGCCTGTGCGCTTTACGCCGAGGCGGGCTGGCGGATGACAGGCCAAGAGGCAACCCACGCCTTTGGGCAGGATGTCGTGGATCAATTCTGGCAGGTGGATTTGTAGCCGGGCGCGGCGCTGGTTGGCTCCGGTGCTGTGCCGTCACCATGGCCCATGCCAAGGCCGTCAGAAATCGCGCGCCATGTCTCGCCTTCGAAGGCCGGAAAGGGTCTTGCAATCATCGCCAGCGAGGGCTAAACGGCCCCCCAAGTGCCGCCTTAGCTCAGTTGGTTAGAGCACCAGATTGTGGATCTGGGGGTCTCCCGTTCAAGTCGGGAAGGCGGTACCACTTCCCTCAAACCTCCTGCCGTATCTGTGCGCCTGTCGCGCGCAGCACTTCCGACACCAGCGTCAGTTGCTTTGCCAATGGGCTGGTCCGTCGCCATACCATTCCAATCGTCCGCTTCGGTTGCGGATCGCGAAACGCGGCGACAGCCACCGCCGCCGACCGGGTCTCTACGGGCACCGCCATTTCTGGAATCAGCGTCACCCCAATGCCTGCCCCCACCATCTGAACCAGCGTGGACAGCGACGACCCCTCCAGCCATTCGCGCGGTGCGCCAGCTTGCCCCATATCGCAAAACGAAAGCGCCTGATCGCGAAAACAATGCCCTTCCTCCAAAAGCAACAGCCGCATCTCGCGCAGACGCTCCCGATCCGGCACCGGCTTGAGCCGATCCGCTTCCGGGCGCACCAACATGAACACTTCCGAAAACAGCGGCACCTCAATCAATGATGGCTCCGAGACGGGCAGGGCGACAATCGCAGTATCAAGCCGCCCCTCGGCCAATTCCTGCAACAGCTTTGGCGTGACCGTCTCTCGGATCTGCAAGTCCAACCCCGCATAGTCCCGCCCCAATGCGCCAATGAATGCAGGCAGCAGATAGGGGGCAATGGTCGGAATCACCCCGATCCGCAGACGCCCCGCCAATGTGTCCCCTGCGGCGCGGGCCAAATCCTCCAACTCATCGACAGCGCGCAAGATTTCCCGCGCCCGCTCCACCAATTCCGCGCCAAACCGCGTTAGCCGCACCTGCCGTGCCCCACGCTCCACCAATGGCACCCCAAGCCCGGCTTCCAGCTCCTTGATCTGCATCGACAGCGCAGGTTGCGAAATCGCACTGACTTCCGCCGCCCGGCCAAAATGGCGCAAACGGGCCAAGGCCTCGAAATATCTCAATTGTTTTAGCGTGACCTTGTTCATAAACAAAACTTATCAAAACCATCAGTAAATGCAACTTTAACCAATGACGGCACTCTGTTAGAACGATTCCAGACGTCCTGCCTCTGCGCGGGACCGGATTAATTTTTATGGGAGTTTAAGATGGACGGAAATGACATGGGCAAATGCCCAGTGATGCACGGCGGCAATACCGAAGCCGGCAACAGCGTGACCGCTTGGTGGCCAAAAACCCTCAACCTCGACATCCTCCACCAGCATGATGGCAAGGGAAACCCGCTCAAGGGCTTCGCCTATCGTGAAGAAGTGAAAAAGCTCGATTTCGACGGTCTGAAAAAGGACCTCGTCGCGCTGATGACCGATTCCAAGGATTGGTGGCCTGCTGACTGGGGGCACTATGGCGGCTTGATGATCCGCATGACATGGCATGCCGCAGGCACGTATCGCTTGGCCGATGGCCGGGGCGGGGCGTCCACCGGGAACCACCGTTTCGCGCCGCTGAACTCTTGGCCCGATAACGCCAACCTCGACAAGGCGCGCCGCCTGCTCTGGCCCATCAAAAAGAAATATGGCAACCGCCTGTCATGGGCCGATCTCATGGCGCTCGCGGGCACGATTGCCTATGAATCCATGGGCCTGAAGACCTTTGGCTTCGCCTTTGGTCGCGAAGATATCTGGGCACCCGAGAAAGACGTCTACTGGGGCTCCGAAACCGAATGGCTGGCCCCTTCGGAAAATCGCTACGAGGCACTCGAAGATCCGTCGACACTGGAGAACCCCCTCGCCGCCGTTCACATGGGCCTGATCTATGTGAACCCCGAAGGCGTCAACGGTCAGCCCGACCCGGCGAGGACCGCGCTGCATGTACGCGAAACCTTTGCGCGTATGGCGATGAATGACGAAGAAACCGCTGCGCTCACCATCGGCGGTCACACCGTCGGCAAGGCGCATGGCAATGGCAATGCGGCCAATCTGGGCCCAAGCCCCGAAGGCGCAGACGTGGCCGAGCAGGGCTTTGGCTGGCAAAACCACACCACCCGCAGCACTGGCCGCGATACGGTGACATCTGGCATCGAAGGCGCATGGACGGCAAACCCAACCACATGGGACATGGGCTATTTCGAAATGCTCTTTGGCTATGAGTGGGAGCTGAAAAAGTCGCCCGCCGGAGCCAACCAATGGATGCCGATCAACATCAAGCCCGAGCACATGGTGCCGGACGTGGAAGATCCCTCCAAAAAGACCATGCCAATTATGACGGACGCCGATATGGCGATGAAGGTCGATCCGATCTATCGCGCCATCTGCGAGAAGTTCATGGCCAACCCGGCCGCGTTTGATGACGCATTCGCCCGCGCCTGGTTCAAACTGACCCACCGCGACATGGGGCCAAATGCACGCTACATCGGCCCATGGGCTCCAAAGGAAACGCTTGTCTGGCAAGACCCGGTCCCCGCAGGCAACGCCGCCTACGACGTGGCTGCGCTGAAAAAAGCCATTGCCGCATCGGGCCTGTCGACCGCTGATATGGTCGCAACCGCATGGGACAGCGCGCGCACCTTCCGCGGCTCTGACATGCGCGGCGGAGCCAATGGCGCCCGCATTCGCTTGGCCCCGCAAAAGGACTGGGAAGGCAACGAGCCTGCTCGTCTCGCCCGTGTCCTCGCCACGCTCGAACCGCTGGCCAAAGCCGCAGGCGCGTCAATTGCCGATACAATCGTTCTGGCAGGCAATCTGGGCGTCGAACAGGCCGCCAAAGCCGCAGGCATCTCGGTAGACGTGCCTTTCGCACCGGGCCGGGGCGATGCCACCGCCGAGCAGACCGACGTGGCGTCTTTCGCCGTGCTCGAACCGCTCGCGGATGGCTTCCGCAACTGGACCAAGGCCAACTACGCCGTCGAGCCCGAAGAACTGCTCCTCGACCGCGCCCAGCTGATGGGCCTCACCGCGCCGGAAATGACCTGCCTCTTGGGCGGTATGCGCGCGATGGGCACCAATCACGGCGGCACGGGCCATGGCGTCTTTACCGATCGTCCGGGCGCATTGAGCACGGATTTCTTCGTCCATCTCACTGATATGGATAACAAATGGGTGCCCAAAGGCCGCAATGCCTATGACATTCAGGATCGCAAGTCCGGCGTCACCAAATGGACCGCGACTCGCGTCGATCTGGTGTTTGGCTCCAACTCGATCCTGCGCGCCTATGCCGAAGTCTACGCCCAAGACGATAATGCCGAGAAATTCGTGCATGATTTCGTCGCCGCATGGACCAAAGTGATGAACGCCGACCGCTACGATCTGGTCGCCTGATCCATCCTGTCGCAACGCATCAGGGCGTCCCTTCGGGGGCGCCCTTTTTTGTGGGCCGGATCAAAACCGATAGGTCAGCACACAGCCCGCTCCGGTGGCCCAGATGTCGCGCCGATCCACCACGCCGCCAAAGCGCCCATCTGCCACCTCTTTCGCCACCCCGACCGCCAAACTGGCGGCACAAGCCTGCAACGGCGTGCCCCCTTGATGCTGCACATAATGCGCCACAGCCGCCCCGGCGATGAAATGGGTTGTCTTGTCCGGGGCCGAACACCCCGCCAACATAATGAAACCAACCAGAAAAACACGTGCAGGCATGGCAAGGCACCAAGTCAAAGGGGTGCCGCATTCTGCGGGCGCGATGGCCTCACCCTACGCGCATTGCCAAGGCAAACCCAGTACAGCCTTAACAAAGGGTTAACGCCCGCACATCTCCACCCTGACCGGGTGGCTCAGCGCGTCACCGCCACTTCCCCAGTCAGCGCGCCAGTGAGCCGATCAAAAACCAAGATCCGCCCCTCCTGCGTCACCACCAAGAACATCGTGGCCGTCACGGTCACCGCCTCCACCTGCGCGCCATCGGGCAAAGTGATCTCTTCAGGTAACTTTGGTGCTTGCGCCTGCAAACGGGTGACAAGCAAGAAGATGATGACTAGAACGCCCAAAATCATCACGCCCGTCAACGTCATCACGAGGCCCTTCAAAAACCTCAGGCTCGGCGGCAACGCCTCTTCAGGAGTGTTATCCATGAGCGCGGACCTTCTTCGTTTCACCATCGCGGCCGAACCACCGCCCCGCCTTGATAAGGCGCTTTCCCGCGATGTGCCAGCATCCGCAGATCTGTCGCGCACCCGCATCACGCGGCTCCTCGCCGAGGGGGAAATCCGCATCAACGGTCAGGTCGTCACCGATCCCAAAGCCAAACTCAGCGAAGGCGACGAAGTCGAAATCGGCCTGCCCGAAGCCATCGAGATCGACACGGTCGCCCAAGAAATCCCGCTCTCGGTGATCTATGAAGACGCGGAACTCATCGTCATCGACAAACCCGCAGGCATGGTCGTGCATCCCGCGCCGGGCAGCCCCGACCAAACGCTGGTCAATGCGCTCCTGCATCATTGCGGTGACAGCCTCTCGGGTATCGGCGGCGAAAAACGCCCCGGCATCGTGCACCGCATCGACAAAGAAACCTCCGGCTTGCTGGTGGTCGCAAAAACCGACCGCGCCCATCACGCGCTGGCGCTGCAATTTGAAAAACACACCGCCGAGCGTGCCTATCTGGCGATCTGCCACGGCGTCCCAGACGCGGGCGACCCCCGCTTGCGTGGCCTGCCGGGGATCAGTTTTGAACAAGGGGCCGTGCTGAAAATCACCACCCAATTGGCGCGCCACAAAACCGACCGTCAGCGCCAAGCCGTCACCTTTCACGGGGGCCGTCACGCAATCACCCGCGCCCGCGTTCTGGAAGTGCTGGGCACACCCGCCGCCGTCGCCTTGATCGAATGCCGCCTTGAAACCGGGCGCACCCACCAGATCCGCGTTCACATGGCACATGCGGGCCACGGGCTCTTGGGGGATCCGCTCTATGGTGGTCGGCGCAAACTGCCACAGAAATCGCTGCCAGCCGGAGCCGCAGAAGCCGCCGAAGCCTTTCCTCGCCAAGCATTGCACGCCGCCACACTGGGCTTCGCGCACCCCGTCAGCGGCGAGATGCTGCGCTTCGAGGCACCGCTGCCCGCTGATATGGTGGCGCTGCTGGCTCAATTACGGGGCGAAACCGCCTCCTGAGCCTGCACGACTGCGTGAATGGCTGTCACAAACCTTCTATTGCCATTAAGAATGCTTTCATTTTTCGGTAGAAAACTGGGGCAGACCTTGTAACCAAAGGCTCCGCTCCTTACCTCAGATGTTAACAGGATAAACATTGGGAGGCTCGAAACATGAGCAGCTACACAAACCTGCCCGCGCCCTCACCCGAAGGCGGGCTCAACCGCTATCTGCAACAGATCCGCAAATTTCCGCTCCTCGAGCCGGAAGAAGAATACATGCTGGCCAAACGCTGGGTCGAAGACCAAGACAGCACCGCCGCGCACCGCCTCGTCACCTCCCACCTCCGCCTCGCGGCCAAGATCGCCATGGGCTATCGTGGCTATGGCCTGCCGCAGGCCGAAGTGATCTCGGAAGCGAATGTCGGTCTGATGCAGGCGGTCAAACGCTTTGACCCCGAGCGCGGCTTCCGTCTTGCCACCTATGCCATGTGGTGGATCCGCGCCTCGATCCAGGAATATATCCTGCGCTCATGGTCGCTGGTCAAACTGGGCACCACCTCGGGTCAAAAGAAACTGTTCTTCAACCTTCGCAAGGCCAAGGCAAAGATTGGCGCACTCGAAGAGGGGGATCTGCGCCCCGAACATGTGCAAAAAATCGCCACCGACCTTGGCGTGACCGAGGACGAAGTTGTGTCGATGAACCGCCGCCTCTCGGGCGGGGATGCCTCGCTGAATGCCACAGTCGGCTCTGACGGCGAAGGCACGATGCAATGGCAAGACTGGCTCGAAGACGAAGGCGCCGATCAAGCCGGCGATTACGAAGAGCGCGACGAACTCGACGCCCGCCGTGCGCTCTTGGTGCAGGCCATGTCCGTGCTCAATGAGCGCGAGCGCGATATCCTGACCCAACGCCGCCTGAGCGACGAGACCGTCACTCTCGAAGACCTCTCGGCCCGCTATGATGTCAGCCGCGAGCGGATCCGTCAGATCGAGGTGCGCGCCTTTGAAAAGCTGCAAGAGCGCATGCAGGAATTGGCCCGCGGCAAAGGCATGCTCGAACAAGCCTGACCCGTCCCGACGGGACCAGAGATTGATCTTGATCTGAACCGGGAGGGGGGCAAGGCTCACCCTCCCGTTTTCGTTTTCAATCGAAAAATTTTATTGGTTTTCCTGACCGCAAGTTCGGGTTTGCGTCATGACTGAAGCCAGACGCCAACCATACGCAAAACAGACGTGTTGCATCGGCTTTTCGGCAGCCGCGCGCCCCGTTAGGATTGGAACAAAGGGGAGCAAAAATGGCGCCGTTGTATTTTCATTTACCCGGCAACTGGCTGGAAAAGCCCTCCGAAATGTTGCCATTTTATCAAAAGCTTACCGCAGGGCTGGCCGATCGCGCCGAGGTGCGTCTGGTGGAAATGTCCCGCGATGGCTTGGCCGAACGGATCACGGGCACGCCCGGTGTGCATATTCTTAACCATGGTCGGATAGAACATCCACGCTCCCTAAATGCTGGAATCGCCTATGTTTATCCGTTCTGGCATTTGGATCCTTTGGGAATTCGGGCGTTTTCGTCGATTGGCGCAGTTCGGTTTCGCGCCGGGGAGGTTGATGGCGAGGCCGCGCAGGTGTTTTTTCAGCGGCTCAAGGGGCGCATGGTCGGGGGCCGCATCTCCCGCTATGAGCAACCGCCCGAACGCGAGGTTTTGCCCAAAGCGGGTGCGGCGATCTTTTTGCAATCCGAGGGTCATCGGGTGGTCGGCGAGACGCTCTATCTTGATCGCTGGACCATGGTGCGCGCGGTTCTGGAAGCGGTGCAAACCCCCGTTTTGGTCAAACCGCATCCGCGCGATTTTGATCCCGAAACCGGGGCGAAACTTGAAAAACTGATGGCCGAATTTCGCCATTTATCTGTGACAACGGCCAATATTCACGATGTCTTGCAGGCAACAGAGCGGGTCGTGACAATCAATTCCGCCGTGGGAATCGAAGCGTATTTGTATCGCAAGCCATTGATTTTATGCGGTAAAGCAGACTTTCATCACATTGCGGACGTGGTGCAAACGCCACAGGCATTGCAAGACGCCCTGCACAAAGAGGTGTCAGGGCGCCCCTATGCCAAATATATTCACTGGTATTTCGGCCAACAGTGTTTGAACGCGGGCGCCGCCGATTTGGTTGATCGCGCGTGGGCGCGGATCGCACCATTATTTTTGCAATGAAATCGCCGCATTATTGCCTATGATCGGGGGGCAACACAGGGGAAAGGGGCTGGAAATGGCGGGGGGATGGGCTCCCGATGGGGCCGTGAACGCGCAAATCGAGGCCTCCATCGAGGATGAGCTGGCCCGTCTCAAGGCGCGGAAAACCTATGTCGGCGAGAGCTTGATCGACTGTGCCGAATGCGGCGAGGAAATCGCCGAAGCCCGCCGTTTGGCCTTGCCGGGGGTCAAGCTGTGCATTGAATGCCAAAGCGCGCGTGACGGAAAATCCAAGATCCGTGGTGGCATTAATCGGCGTGGGTCAAAAGATAGTCAGTTGAAATAACAGCCTTTTTGTGGCCTCTCGCAGCGCCGACGATCCGCGCTGCGAGAGGTGTCGCCTCACTCTTCCATGGCTTCCAGCTCGTCGATAAAGCCCGAGATCATCGACAGGCCCTTGTCCCAAAACTTTGGATCGCTGGCATCAAGGCCGAAGGGGGCCAGCAGGTCTTTGTGGTGCATCGACCCACCCGCTTTCAGCATGGCAAAATATTTGTCCTGAAACCCTTCTGGCGCGTCCTGATAGGCCGCATAGAGCGCGTTGACCAAGCCATCGCCAAAGGCATAGGCATAGACATAGAAGGGCGAATGCACGAAGAGCGGGATATAGGCAC
>DOOI01000031.1:0-22667 GCA_003512825.1 Paracoccaceae bacterium
CGGCAGGCATCATATCGCCCTCTGGCGCGCGCGATCTGATTGACGCCTATGACCTGATCGCCGAAACCCGGCTGGAAAACCAAGCCCGCCAAGTGCGAACCGGCGAGAAGCCCTCCAACTTCCTCGCGCCTGCCGATCTGTCAGATTTCGAACGCAGCCACCTGCGCGACGCCTTTGTCGTCGTCCGCACGATGCAATCCGCCTTGGGTCAATCCCGAGGCGCAAGAGGATAAAACTGAATGGGACTAGAATTTTTCGCCGCCATTGCCGCCGCCTTCTGCTTGGGTGGGTTTGCTGCTGCGGCGCGCATGCTGTCGGGCGGACGTTTGCCGAAATGGCTGGTGCCCGCCGCCGCCGGGTTTGGCATTCTTGGGTATGCGCTGTGGTCGGAACAGGATTGGTTCAACCGCGTCTCGTCGGGCCTGCCCCCAACCCTCGCCATTCTGGAACCCGACGCCAAAGCCTCGCCGTTCAAGCCCTGGACCTACTTCTTCCCGGTCGTGTCCCGGTTTCAGGCCATCGATTCCGCTCAAACGGCCACGCATCCGCAGAATGCCGAATTGCGGCTCTTGCGGGTCTTTACCTTCGAGCGCTGGTTTCCCGTGCGCGAAACGCTGGTCGTGGCCCATTGCGCCGAAGATCGGGTGATTACCATTCGCGAGGCTATCGAAATTGGCGAGGATGGCACGCTCAAGGGGGCGGAATGGCAAACCCCAGATGCAGAAGGGCGCGCGCAGCTGAGCGTGGCCTGTATCAAGTAAGGGCTGAAAGATGCAGCAAGACAGGCATGCGGACCAAGCTGTTCCTCCCCAACTTCTGGTGATCGAAGACGAAGACAATATCGCCCTCGCGCTGGAGATCGTGCTCGAAAGCGCGGGCTACCGTCAGGAACGCATCGCCGAAGGGACAGGCGCGCTTGAGCGCATTCGGGCATTGCGCCCGGATCTGGTCTTGCTGGACGTGATGTTGCCGGGGGCTTCTGGGTATGACATCTGCCAATCCGCCCGGCTCGATCCTGACCTTGCCAGTATTCCGATCCTGATGATGACCGCGCGCGGCTCTGCCATCGAACGCCGCAAAGGTCTGGCCATGGGGGCGAATGGTTTCATCGCCAAACCCTTCGACATCAGCGAACTCAAAGCCGAAATTTCCCGGCTTCTATCCGGGCCCCAAACGCTCGGTGCCGGAGAGCCACAAGGATGAACGGCCTCTCTGCCCTCTCGCTACGCCTCCGCATCTTCTTGTTTTTTGCGGCCTTGGCAGCGGGAGCCGTAGGGGCACTCTTCACCGGGCTTTGGCTGGCCTATCACCGCTTGGCGGACCCGGCTTTGCTTGATCCTTTCGTGCAAGGCGGACTGGTGGCCGGGTTTGCCATTCTGGGCCTCTTGGCATGGGTCTGGTATCTGTTCGACACCAATGTGGCCAAGCCAATCGAAACCCTCGCAGGGGCCTTGCGCGCGCGGGCACATGCCGATGGCGCAGGCGAAATGGATGCCTCTATCGCCCGCTATCTGGGCGACCTTGCCCCGGCTGCGCGGGCCGCCGCCCGCCGTCTGGACGAAACCCAAAGTGCGCTTGCCATGGCTGTCGCGCGCGAGACCACCCGTCTGGCCGAGGAGAAATCCCGCCTCGAAGCGCTCCTGGCCGACGTGCCTGTCGCCGTGCTGCTTTGTGGCCCCCTGCATGACATCGTGTTCTACAATGGGCAGACATTGCAATTGCTGGGCATCTCCGCCACCGATCAGGCCCATGCGCCGGGGTTGGATCGCACGCTGTTTGACACGCTTCGCGATGGGCCCATCCGCATGGCACATGCGCGCCTTCTCGCACTCGACGACCCCGATGCCGCCACCGATTTTCTATGCACCACGCGCGATGGGGCGCGGCTTTTGTCGGCCAGAATGCGGCTACTGGGCCGCTCCGCCTCGCAGGCCAGCTATGTGCTCACCCTGCGCGATGTCTCTGCCGAAAGCACCCGCCACGCCAGCCGCGAAGCCTTTCTTGATGAGGTCTTCGACCGCATGCGCCGCCCCGCAGCCGCGCTGCTTACCTTGGCCGAAGCCCTGCCCATCGAAGGCCCGAAAGCGGGCAATCCAAACACCGTTCCCCGCCTGCTGACCGCTATGCGCGCCGAAGCCAACGGACTCGCCCAATCCGTCACCGAACTGGCCACACGCCGCGATCAGGCCCGTGTCACCGCATGGCCCTTGCCGCTGACGCGCGCGCAAGACCTCAGTGAAAGCCTGCACGCCCGCTTTGCCGAACAGGGCCTGCGCCTCACCGCTGATGCGCCCGACCTCTTCTTGCGCCTCAACGCCTTTGAAATCGTCGATCTTCTCTCTGGCCTCGCCCAATGCGTGGCGCATGACACCCAAGCGACAAGCTTCCGCCTTGAGATCACCGAAGAAAACGGCGGCGCAACCCTGCGCCTGATCTGGTCGGGTGCACCTTGCCCAATGGCCCGCCTTGACGCGGCCCTCGATGACCCCCCCGCCACCAATGGCGGCATCGCACTGACAGGCCGCGCCATTCTTGCCGCGCATCGTACCGATATCTGGCCCGAAACACGCGGCACCGACAGCGCATTCGTGCTGCCGATCCTCCGCATCCGCCATGCCACCCGTCGTCCCGCACCGCTGCCTAGGGCCGTGACCTATGACTTCGACCTGCTTGCGCGCGACCGCACCGCGTCGCTTTCCGCCGCCGATGCCGCCGCCCCCCTCGAGACGCTCACCTATGTTGTGTTTGACACCGAAACCACGGGGCTCTTGCCGGAACAGGGCGACGAAATCGTCCAGATCGCTGCCGTCCGCATCGTCAATGGCCGGCGTGTCGCGGGTGAAGTGCTCGATATGCTCGTCAATCCGGGCCGCAAAATCCCCCTGGCCTCGACCGACGTGCACGGTATCTCTGACGCGATGGTGCAAAACGCCGCGCCTGTTGCAGACGCCCTGCGCCGCTTTCACCGCTTCGCCGAAGGGGCCGTGCTCGTAGCGCATAATGCGCCCTTCGACATGACGTTCCTCAAACGCCGCGAAGCGGAACTGGGCCTCACCTTTGACCATCCGGTGCTCGACACCGTGCTCCTCTCCGCCGTGATTTACGGTCAACATGAGGTGCATAGTCTCGACGCGCTGTCGCATCGCCTCGGCATCACCATTCCCGAAGAACTCCGCCACACCGCCTTGGGCGACACCGAGGCCACCGCCGACGCCTTCTTGCGCCTCATGGCGATGCTCAAGGGCCGCGGGATCACCACATTCGCCCAAACCCTCACCGAGGTGCGAAAACATAGCAGACTGCTCCGGGACCTGAACTGAAGCCCGTCAAACTCTGTGCATCCCCTCTACCGCTCGCAACACAAAACGGGCGCCCCGCAGGGCGCCCGTTTCGCTTGGATAAACTGGCTGGACGGGCTAGCGAGGCTGGCCAATCACATATTCGGGTAATTCGGCCCGTCGCCCCCCTGTGGCGTGACCCAAGTGATGTTTTGGCTCGGGTCCTTGATGTCACAGGTTTTGCAATGCACGCAGTTCTGGAAATTGATGACAAAGCGTGGGTCTTTGCCCTCTTCGCGCACCACCTCATAGACACCTGCCGGGCAATAGCGTTGCGCGGGCTCGTCATATTTCGCCAAGTTCACCGAAATCGGCACAGCCGCATCTTTCAGCCGCAAATGCGCGGGCTGATCTTCGGCATGGTTGGTAAACGAGAACGCCACGTTGGTCAGACGATCAAAGGACAGCTTGCCATCGGGCTTGGGATAGTCGATCGGTTTGAACTTGGCCGCCTCTCCGGTCGCCGCCGCATCATTCTTGCCATGCTTGAGCGTGCCCATCAGCGAGAACCCAAAAGTGTTGGTCCACATATCAAGCCCACCGCCCACCAGCGACGCCAGCAGACCGAATTTCGACCAGAGCGGCTTCACGTTCCGCACTTTCTTGAGGTCTTTGCCAATCGCGCCCGTCCGCACTTCGGTCTCGTAATCGCTCAGCTCATCGCCCGCGCGCCCTGCTTGCAACGCCGCATAAGCGGCTTCAGCAGCGGCCTTGCCCGAAAGCATGGCGTTATGGTTGCCCTTGATGCGCGGCACGTTGACCATGCCCACCGAACATCCCAAGAGCGCCACACCCGGTGCCACCATTTTGGGCATCGACTGATAGCCACCTTCCGAAATCGCCCGCGCCCCATAGGCCACGCGCTTGCCGCCCTTGAGCAGCTCCCCCACCATCGGATGATGCTTGAACCGCTGGAATTCCATATAGGGGAAAAGATGGGGGTTTTGATAATTCAGGTGCACCACAAAACCGACGTAAACCTGATTATTGTCCAAGTGATAGATGAACGAACCGCCCCCCGCATTGCCGCCCAAAGGCCAGCCCATCGTGTGGGTGACAGTGCCTTCGCGGTGCTTGGCGGGGTCAATCTCCCAGATTTCCTTCATGCCAATACCGAACTTCTGCGGGCAATGACCCTTGGACAGGTCAAACTTCGCAATCACTTCTTTCGACAGTGACCCACGCACCCCTTCCGAAAGGAAGACGTATTTGCCATGCAACTCCATCCCCGGCTCATAGGCATCGCCCGGCGTGCCATCCGGGTTGCGGCCAAACTCGCCCGCGACCACCCCTTTGACTTCGCCATTTTCGCCATAGACCACTTCCGAACAGGACATGCCGGGGAAAATCTCTACGCCCAAGCCCTCGGCCTGCTCGGCCATCCAGCGGCAAACATTCGCCATCGAGACGATGTAATTGCCGTGATTGTTCATCAGGGGCGGCATGGGGAAGTTGGGAATGCGGATCTGGCCCGCTTCACCCAGCATGTAGAAGTTGTCTTCCTTGACCGGCACTTTCAGCGGCGCGCCCTTTTCCTTCCAATCAGGGATCAAGGCGTCCAGCCCCGAAGGGTCCAGCACCGCGCCCGAGAGGATATGCGCGCCCACTTCCGAACCTTTTTCCAACAGAACCACCGACAGGTCGGGGTCCAATTGCTTGAGCCGGATCGCCGCAGACAGGCCCGCAGGCCCACCGCCCACGATCACCACGTCATATTCCATCGCTTCCCGTTCGATATCGGCCATAGACCCGTCCTCCTAATCCCGCGCGTTTCCGCAACAAAGTTGCGCGAAGGGTTACCGCGCCGCAATGCGGCACGTCAATTGCGACACGGCGTTACAGCAGCAGAAAACGGCACCCTTGCCGCTTCTGCGGTGCGTTGCCCTGCCTCTATGCCACAGGCCTCGCGGAAATCACCCACATCACCGCACCCAAAGGCCCCCTCACCACCCAATCCCCCCAAAAACCGTGGCTTCCCATCGACATGCTGCGGGAATGGCACGCAGCCCGATTGCGCCGCCCGCCGCCATGATCTATTGGCAAAGTGTAAGCCCGGCAGGATTGGCCCCTGTCCGGGAATGGAGACGTTAGCGCCCGTGTATGGGCCGAGGGAAGACACCATGGAAAAAATCCCGATGACGCGGAAGGGACATGCCGCGCTCGAAACCGAGTTGAAGCACCTGAAGTCGGTCGAACGTCCGGCAATCATTCAGGCGATTGCCGAGGCGCGGGAACATGGCGACCTGTCTGAAAACGCCGAATACCACTCCGCCCGCGAAAAGCAGTCCTTTATCGAGGGCCGCATCAAGGAGCTGGAATCCGTCATCGGACTGGCCGAAGTCATCGACCCCGCTTCGCTGTCGGGTGCCATCAAATTCGGCGCGACGGTCGTCGTGGTGGACGAAGACACCGACGAAAAGAAGTCATGGCAGATCGTTGGCGAGCATGAGGCCAATATCGAAAAAGGCCTGCTCAACATCCGCTCCCCCATCGCCCGCGCGCTGATCGGCAAAGACGTTGGTGACAGCGTCGAGGTCAAGACACCGGGTGGCGAAAAATATTACGAAGTGGTCTCCATCGACTACCGTTAATCACCCACCGTCAGGCACGCCCAAAGCGGGCTTGCCTAACACCCCCTCAGAGTCGATCATAGCCCGGAGAAACCCGGAAACGGAGAGGCCCCAATGCCCGCCGACAAGGACGCACCGCGCTCCACGCCTTTCGGTCTTTACGAGCGCAGCCAGCGCCCGCGCCTGACCGGTATCGAGTGGTCTGCGCTGTTCTTTTCTGCGCTCTGGCTTGGCATTTCGGGCTATTTCGTCCTCACCCTGCCCCCCGCCAGCCAAACAGGCGAGCCGGGCGGTTTGCGGTTTCTCATAACCATGCTGGCGATTTTTCTGCCCGTGGCGATGATTTGGGTCGCCGCCACAGCCGCACGCGCCAGCCGCGTCATGCGCGAAGAAAGCCACCGCCTCCAAGCCGCAATCGACGCGATCCGCCAAGCCTATGTGGCCCAATCGCAAGGGCGCCAATTGGCCTCCGAGCCCTCCGTGGCGCGCAAACTCGACGAAATCGCCGCCGCCGCGCGCAAGACCGAAACCACGCTGGCCACTTTCGCCACCTCGCGCGAGCGCCCTGCGCCCCAGCGCGCAAAATCAGACGAAACCACCGCTGAAGGCGACGACCAAGTGCCGCTGCCCTTCGGCACCACCGCCGAAGATTTTGCGCCGCCCTTGGGGCGCGCCGATTTCATCCGCGCCCTGAATTTCCCCGAAACCACCGAAGACGAAGAAGGCTTTGCAGCCCTCCGCAAAGCCTTGGCAGATCGCGAAGCCAAACAACTCGTGCAAGCCAGCCAAGACGTGCTCACCCTCTTGAGCCAAGATGGCATCTACATGGATGATCTGCGCCCCGATCTAGCCCGGCCCGAAGTCTGGCGCCGCTTTGCCGCAGGGGAACGCGGCCGCACCGTGTCCGCACTTGGCGGTATCCGCGACCGCTCTTGCCTCGCCCTCACCTCGGGCCGCATGAAACAAGACCCGATCTTTCGCGACACCGCGCATCATTTCCTGCGCCGCTTCGACAAGGTGTTCGTCGCCTTTTGCGAAGATGCCAGCGATGCCGAAATCAACGAGTTGGCCAATACGCGCACAGCCCGCGCCTTTATGCTGGTCGGTCGGGTCGCCGGGATTTTCGGCTAGGCGCGGTTCGGGTTAAAACGCTTCCAAGGCCGGGATCAGCGCTGCCAGCGCCTTAAACCGATCTGGATCATCTGTCTCATAAAACCGCCGCGTCGTGACACCGGGCAAGGCCCCAAACGCTTCGGCGAGAGTCTTGGGGAAATAGGTCTGTGGAACCTTCGGGAAACCCGGCGTTGCATTCATCAGCCGCGCCGTCGAGGCAGCACAATTTGCCGGTTGTTGATTGCCGGCCACCAAGGCGCGTTGCAACAGCCCTTCGGCCACCTCTGGCGTCAGCGCCATCCGCTGCACCACCACATGAAAGGTTTTGCGGGCATGGAAGCGCCGATAGACATCTTCCATCGGAGGCGTCACGCCAAACACCACATCGCCGCGTTCAACGATCTTTTCATTGCGAAACGATCCAGCCGGGTCCCAGATCACGCGCTGCGACGCGTTGATCATCATCGACGTATGCGCCCCCGATCCGCTGTCATTCGAGATCATCGTATACAGCACCACCTCTGGCGGTCCGTCATGGCGATACACCGCATTGGCCACCCGGTCCGGGGTCGCGTCTGGGATTTTGGGGGCGTCATTGGTGCAGCCCGCCAAAGCTGCCGCAGAAACTGATAACAGGAAAACCCGGCGACGCATGGCACGCATCCTTGCTAACTGGAAAAGAAAAAGGCCCGTCAACCGGGCCTTTTGGGTCGTCTTTGGCAGGTCAGCTGTTGACCAAGGCCATGAAGATCAGAATGCCAATAATCGCGATGACCGATTTCGTCACAAAACTGACGAAGCCGTCAAAGGTCTTTTCCTGCACCGAGGTGTTCATTTCGCCGTGTTTATGCTCAGCCATGGTCGTTTCCCTTCCTAAACGTTTCTCGCCGTTTAACGGATTTGGACGGGCCTGTCACGCGATCAAAAGCGCGGCGCGCGCTTCAATCCCAAGCAATTTCGTCGCAGTTTCGCAACCAAGCCCGCGTCGTCACGCGGTGCGCCGCCCCTGCGGCGCTTATGCCATCAACGCGGCCTGCATCGCCGTAGTCCGCAGCATGATGTCGCCTGCCTCCATGTAGACAAAGCTCTTTTCCGCCATCAACTCTGCGCGCGCACTTTGCCATTGCGCCTCTTGCTGGCCGCCCCATAGCCCCTGTTTCGCACCTTGAAACTTGGCCTTTTCAAAGGATTTCTCGAATACAGCCAAGTCAGTTTCCGCCACGGCGCGCAAGGTGCCCGTCTCGAATTGATCCTCGACGAACTTATAGCCCGGCGGCTCTTCCAAGATCACATGCGATTGAGCAAACGGATCTGCGCGATTGATCAGTTCCGCCCCCTGCCAGCCCTCTGCTACGCTAAAGACAAAATCCGCAGCCGCCACATCGCTCTCGTGCTCAAACAGCAAGACCAGCGCATCTTCTTGCGGATCATAATCCATCACCCGCGTATCTTGGCCCGGCTCCGCATTGCTCACTGCCTGCGCTTGAATGACGAATCGATCCGCCCCCGCCCCGCCTGTCAGCTCTGCCGCGCGTCCGGCACTCAGCAGGTCCCGACCCTCCTCGCCGAAATAGGCACCGCCATCGCTGCCCTCGATGGTGTCATGCCCTTGCCCGCCGTAATATGTGCCCTCTCCAAAGCCCGTGCCATCGGCTGGCTCGACGCGGATCAGGTCATGCCCCTGCCCCCCCATGACCAGATCACCGTCATGGGCCGAGACCATCACATCATTGCCGACCCCGCCCTCCAGCGTGTCACGCCCTGCGCCACCTTCCAGATAATCGTTGCCCTTGTGCCCGATCACCAGATCATCGCCGGCATCGCCGTACACACTGTCATTGCCAGCGCCGCCGTTCACCCGGTCATCGCCCGCACCGCCAGAAAGCCTGTCGTTAAAGCTGCCGCCGCGCAGATCGTCGTTCCCTTCGCCGCCGTCAATCGTGTCGCGGTTATGTCCGCCGTCAATCACATCATCGCCCGCGCCGCCATCAATCCGGTCCGCACCTGCCTGACCCTTGATCAGGTCAGCCCCATCGCCACCAGCGAGATAATCACGCCCTGATCCGCCCATCAACGTATCGTCGCCCGCGTCGCCCTCCAGCCAATCCTGACCGTTCCCGCCCAAAACCCAATCATCGCCCGCCCCGGCCTGCACCAGATCATTGCCGCGATCCGCTGTGATCTCGTCATCGCCATCGGTGCCAACGATCGTGTCAGCCGCAGTCGTCGCGACAAAAGCCGTGCCTGCCGCCAACCCAAGTAGAGCGAGAAAATATAGCATCGCGCGCCAGCCTCATCCTTTGCACTGCTCGAGATACTCCCGCAGCACTCGTTAAGGATGCCTTACAAATTGGGCCAAACTTGCGCCTTGATCCGACAATTTTACGCAATTCTTATGGATATCAGACCGAAATGTGACATCCCCAGCGCCTCACGCACCGCGTGCCACCTCGAAAAATGCCGCAATCTCTCGGGCCATTTCCACCTGATCAGGCTTGCCTGCCAAGCCTGCCCGCGCGCGCTCGGTCACGGTCTTGGGCACCTCGCCCTCCAGATGCGTCACCAGTGCCGCCACAAAATCCGGCGTCATTTCCGGGTGATATTGCGTGGTGAACACGGCCCGCCCTATGCGAAATCCTCGCCCAGGACAGTCCGGCGAGCGGGTCAACACCTCGGCGCCCGGCGGCAATGCCACCACTTGCTCCACATGCGCCGCATAAAGCGAAAGCCGATCCGGTGCCCGCGTCATCCATTCGGCCCGCGCCACCACCTCAGTCTGCCACAGCCCCAAGGCCCAGCCCTGCGGCGAGGAGCCGACCTGCCCCCCCAACGCCTGTGCAATCGCCTGATGCCCAAAGCACGCCCCGAAAAGCGGCACAGCCTTGGCCACCGCCTCGCGGATCACCCCCATCAGCTGCGCCACCCAAGGCATATCATCCGTCACCGACGCCGGGCTCCCGGTAATTATCGTCCCGTCAAAGGCACCAATATCTTCCGGAAACTCGCCGTCTTTCACCGAAAATACCGTAAAGCGCCACGCCGGGCGCACCAAAGCCACCAATCCGGCAAACTTGGCCCCGTCCTTCGGCCACTGCGCCGAAAAATTACTCTCGTCGATATTTGTCATCAAGATCGCAAGATGCATGGTCGGCAGCTTTCGGTTTTTTCTTTACATATTTATACACCCTAATAATATACAAAGAAAAGTAAGGAAAGAGGGTGTTCTATGACGGTCTGGTCCCCCACCGATGACGGCTTTGCCGACATCACCAGCCATGACGCCTATCTCGACGGTGTTCCGCACAACACATTCGCGCGCCTGCGCCGCGAAGACCCTTTGCATTGGACCAGCTACTCTGGCGGCGAGGATTTCTGGTCGATCACCCGCCATGCCGATATTCTGGCGATGAATGCCAAACCTGCGCTGTTTTCCTCGGCGCGCGGCATCCGCATGGAAGACCAGACCTATGAGGAATACCTCGCACGCCGCACCTTTCAGGAAACCGACGCCCCCGATCACATGATGACCCGAATGAAGGTGGCCAAGGCCTTCTCCGGCCCGGTGGTTGCCGGATTTGAACAGGCCATCCGCGAACTCTGTGTCGAAATTCTCGACGAAGTGCTTGAGACCGCCGAATTCGATGCCACCAAAACCATCGCCCGCCAATTGCCCATGAGAATGCTCGGCCGCATTCTGGGCTTGCCAGAGGACGACCTCGCATGGCTCGTCGAAAAAGGGGACGCGCTGATCGCCAATACCGACCCCGATTTCACCACCCATGTGCTCGACAAAATGACGACGGACGAGTTTCGCATGATGCCCTTCAACTCGCCCGCCGGAGCCGAGCTTTACATCTACGCCAAGGATTTAATGGCCCGCAAAGCGGCCTCTGGCGATACCAGCGGCGTTTTGCACATGATCCTCCAACCCGCCAAAGACGGCTCCACCATCACCGACGAAGAGTTCCGCAATTTCTTCTGCCTCCTCGTCGCTGCGGGCAATGATACCACCCGTTATTCCATCGCCGCAGGCATTCAGGCGCTGTGCCATCAGCCTGAATTGCTGGCCCAGATGAAATCAGGTGGCGATATCTGGGAGACTGCCTCCGACGAAATCATTCGCTGGGCCACACCTGCGATCTATTTCCGCCGCACCGCGACCGAAGACGTCGAAATGCACGGCAAAACCATTCGCGCAGGTGACAAGCTGCTCTACTGGTTCGCCTCCGGCAACCGCGACGAAGCGGCCTTTGCTGATCCGTTCCGCGTCGATTTGTTCCGCAAACCCAACCGCCATTTAAGCTTCGGCCAAGGCGGCCCGCATGTCTGCCTCGGCATGTGGCTGGCGCGGCTCGAAGTAAAAGTGCTGTTCCAAGAACTGGCGATGCGGTTAGGCTCGATTGAAGCCACTGCGCCGCACCGCTTTTTGCGTTCGAATTTTGTTGGCGGCATCAAGGAATTGCCTGTGCGGATCACCCGCGCCTAACCATTATATCACATCAAAGGGGCGTCAGACCCCGTCCACCAACATTCACATGACGTCCAAAGGGAGACCCCAATGAAACCCCGCCTTCGTGCCCTCTTCTGCGATCACCTCTCCATCATGCGGGGCAAATACTTGCCCTCCTCGAAAATCGCCGACGCAGGCACTCGGTTTTGCCAAACCCAATACGGTGTGCATTACGACAAAGACCTTCTGCCTGCCCCCGGTGCGATGATGTTTGAGGGTCTGCCAGATATGGAACTGCGCTGGCGCGCCGAAGACATTCGCGACAGCTGGGAACGCGACACCAAGATCGTCACAGGCGACCTCTACGATGGCGATGGGGCCCCTTTGGGCATGTGCGGACGTGGCGCTCTCAAACGCGCCGTGGCCGATTGGGCCGCCATGGGGCTTACCCCGAAAATTGGCATCGAACTGGAAGCCTTCGCCTTGGAGCGGAGCGAAGATGGCACGCTCAAGCCCTATGACACCCCCGGCGGGCATGTCTATGGCACGGGCCCCTTCGCTGATCCGCGCCGCTTCAATGATGCGATCTGGGAAAAAGCCTGCGATCTGGGCTTTGATCTCGAACTCATCACCTCCGAATATGACTCGCCCCAATTTGAATATACTTTGAAGTTTGACGATGCGGTAAAGGCGGTCGACGCTGTTGTGCTCTTCCGGCTGATGGCCCGCGAAATCGCGCTGGAGCATGGGGTGCTGCTCACCTTCATGCCCAAACCCTTCGGCCATCTCGGTGGCTCTGGCATGCATGTCAACTTCTCCTTCACCGATGCCTCTGGGCGCAATTGCCTCGATACCGGGGCCAAAGGTGGCCCAGACACGATGTCGGATCTGGCCAAAGGCTGCGTTGCGGGTCTGGTGCATCACCACAAGGGGCTTGCAGGCCTCGTCGCGCCCACCACGCCAAGCTACAACCGCCTCAAGCCCGGCACCCTTTCAGGCCACTTGGGCAATTGGGGCGGCGATCACCGCAACGTCACCACCCGCGTCTCGGGCGAAGGCGGTGCCAAGGCGCGGCTCGAACATCGCATGGCCGATGCCTCGTCCAACCCCTATGTCGCCGTGACGGCCGTGCTGCAAGCCGCCCGCCTCGGCGTCGCCAATGGCTATGCCCTGCCCCCGCGCGAAACCGGCGATGGCTTCGAAACATGGGACGCCGCCGACACCACCGCACTTGATCTCGCTGGCGCCATGGCCGACCTCAAAGCCGACACCGCCCTGCAATCCGCCGTGGGCCAATTGCTCTGCGACAATCATATCTTCATGAAAGAAGCCGAAACCGAAAAAACCGCAGGCCTCGAAGGCGACGCCCTGCGCGATTTCTACGTCTGGTTTGTGTGAAAGGCCCGCCCATGTCCGCGATCACTGTAACTTGGGTCCTTCACGATGGCGCGCAGATCACTGCCGCCGTCGCCCCCGGCACCTCAATGATGCAAGCCGCCATCGCCGCCAATGTCCCCCGTATCTTGGGCGACTGCGGCGGCAACCTCGCTTGCGCCACCTGCCATGTCCAAGTCGCTCCCGAATGGGCCTCCCGCACAGGCCCCGCCACCGACATGGAAGACCCGATGCTCGACATGACCGAAGTCGAACGCGGCCCCACCTCGCGCCTGTCCTGCCAGATCATCGCCGACCCTGCCCTCGACGGGCTCATCCTCCACGTCCCCGCCTAAGGCCCCCCATTGCCCTAGACCCCGCCGCCGCACGGCGCTAGCGTGCCTGCAACCGGAGGCGCGCCATGAAATACTCTATCCTTGACCTCTCCCCAATCCCCGAAGGCGGCACCGCCCGCGACGCGATTGAGAACTCCGCCACCCTCGCCCAGACCGCCGAAGGCCACGGCTACACCCGCTTCTGGCTGGCCGAACATCACAACATGCCCGGCATCGCTTCCGCCGCCACCGCGCTGGTGATCTCCCATGTCGCCGCCGCCACCCGCACCCTCCGCGTCGGCGCGGGCGGCATCATGCTCCCCAACCATTCCCCACTGGTCATCGCCGAGCAATTTGGCACGCTGGCCACCCTCTACCCCGACCGCATCGACCTTGGCCTTGGCCGCGCACCGGGCACCGACATGCCCACCGCACGCGCGCTCCGCCGCCATATGGCGCAGGAAGACACCTTCCCCCAAGACGTGCTCGAACTGGCCAGCTACTTCGGCACCACCCCCCAATCTTCCGTGCGCGCCATTCCCGGCATTGGCACCCAAGTGCCCCTCTATATCCTTGGCTCGTCCCTCTATGGTGCCCAACTCGCCGCCTACCTCGGGCTGCCCTATGCCTTTGCCTCCCATTTCGCGCCCGATGCACTCGACGATGCGCTGGCCACCTACCGGGCCACGTTCCGCCCCTCCGATACGCTGCACGCCCCCTATGCAATCATGGCCGCAGGCGCGTTTCTGGCCGAGACCGATGACGACGCGCATTTCCTGCGCTCCTCGCAACTCCTCGCCTTCGCCCGCCTCCGCACAGGCACCCCCGGCCCCCTGCCGCGCCCCACGTCCGACCTGTCAGAAATTTCCCCGATGGTGCGCCGCCAAGTCGACCACGCGCTATCCGTCTCCGTCACCGGCAGCCCAAAAACCGCCAAGCTGCGACTGAATGAATTGGTCAAACGCTACGCCCCCGACGAGATGATCTTCTCCGGCGCCATCCACGACCCCGAAAAGCGGGTGCGCTCATTCGAGTTGCTGGCGGAGGTGGTGGGGTAGGCAAGAAATCGACTGCTGTTGGCTGAGATCAAGTATAAACATCTGTTAATGATGAGATAATTGTCTCTCTATCAGATCAACAAACGCATCAGCTTGATCCTCGATCACAACATTTTCTTGGCCAATCATGTTCTCAAGGAACCGCTTGGCTCTTTCGAACGGCTCTTCCAAGTTGGCTCTCGAAGGCCGCCCAAGTACCAAATGAGGTTGAACAGCACCTTCATTTCGTTCGCAAACGGAGCGGCTGTAACCACCCCAACGGCTTGCCTTCTCTTGCACGTTCTCTTCGTCCGCAAGGTCAAAAGATAGTGGTTGAATCAAATGAAGCGACCCATTTCGGTAGCCTTTATAAAATTTAAGCAAACCTAAGTCGGACTCAACCATTTTGTCGGTTTCAATAAACTGATCCAAGTTTCTCTCAGTCAGCTTTTCATCCAATACTGCCCAAACCTGTTGGTCTGTTCGATTGGCCAATTTCTTCGGCTTGTCGAAGCGTGCAACGAAGCGTTGGAAAAGCTCTTCTAGCTTTTGATCCGGAGATTTGCACACGCCGACTCCCCCGAATGCCCACCGATAGCTTGAGTCAAGGTCAGGAGAAATTCTGTTCGCAAGTTGGACTATATCTTGCTCTTTAAGTTCGAGCACGTCGACATGACTATTGTTCTCAGAAAATCTTGGTTCAACGAAATCTGACTTTAGATACCGTGCGGCTGATCTCTCAATCTGCTTTAGGTCCTCGGTAAAATTTGAGCGCTCAAGGCTTGGATAGGCTCCGAATATCCTGCCTTCCCAACCTCGGGTCTTTAAGCGCAAGAAGTTCGCTCCTTGAGAGAACAACAGTACCCCTACGTTCAATCGCTCATGAAGCCAAGGGTCATGCTCATACTGAAGAAGGCAAAAGCCAAATCGAACAATCATCTTAGCACCTCCCTCGCCTTGGTCTCAAAAACTGAACAATTTTCGCGGGCCAAAAACAGGTAATCCACGATTTTTCACGCGGTTTCTTGGCTCCAATCTAAAGGCACAACGTTAACATATTCTTCGATCGCATCATCAGATAAGTTGCCAAACGTATTCGTGAAATCAAGAAAATCGAGGACATTTGACTTCTTTAGGCTCTGGTAGAGGACGTGTTGCAAATTACCAGCATTGTGATTCAAGATGCGTTGCCAGGGGTACGGAAAATTCTTGAACGCTCCGACTTCATGACAGCGCTCAAAGCAGTGTCCAAAGTCTATAATGCGAAAGTTTCCACCTGATACCAAAAGGTTGGGGTTTTTGCATCCTCTGTCCGAGTTCTCAGTGATCGTGTCGAAAAGATACAACTGCAAGGCAGACTGAAGTTGGTTTTGACGTATCAAGTTGTTTGGGGACCAATTTCTGACTGGATAAAATGCTCTGGAGCCAAACGCGACACATTTCTTGCCTTGAAAAATCTCCCGGAGCCCCCCGCTGTCGCTTTCTTCAGGTAGTACCTCGAGGAACTCCGATGAGATGTTAACGAGGCAAGGAGTGGCTGCTGGAAGCAGCATGTCTCGAGCCAACTGATTTCCGATGAGTTCCGCAGTAAGGTGATGAACACTTAGTTCAGAATGAAAACCTTCAAACTTAACGAAAACTTCCCCGATGCTACCGTCCGAAAACTCGCACAGGCATTTCATCGGATTTGAACGTCCGGACTCTGCTCGGCCTAAGAATTCTACAGCGGAAGCCCATTGTACTGGCACTGCTTTCCCCAAAAAAGTGAACCAATGATGCAATCTTAAGTAATGTTAAGGTTATAGTAATCCCTCTGGGTTGCAATCCCCCACAGCTCCCCCATCGTCCTGACGCAATCCATACGCGTCTGAACCACGGCCTCGCAGGTCGCGTTAACCCTTTTTGCCCCTCCCCAACGTCATGACGTCGGCCAGACGCCACCCATACGTAAATCATACCGGCCAAAACCTGCGGAAATCGCCGTTAACCCCGCCGCGCTGAACATGACCTAAAAATATAGTATTTGATGCAGGTCAAAGCCCGCCCCCCCCGGTGCACGGCACAAGAGGCGCTAGAAACTCAAGCCAGAACCGGAGTGATTCCGTGTCTTCGACACCAGAAAGCCCGCCCTCCCTCTATGTCTCCCGAGAGCCGATCTTCCCCCGCCGCGTGTCGGGAAAGTTCCGTAATCTCAAGTGGATAATCATGATCTTCACGTTGGGGATCTACTATGTCACCCCGTGGATCCGCTGGGATCGGGGGCCGTCGATGCCCGATCAGGCGGTGTTGATCGACATGGCAAATCGGCGCTTCTTCTTTTTCTGGATCGAGATTTGGCCCCATGAATTTTATTTCATCGCGGGCCTTCTGGTGATGGCGGGGCTTGGCCTCTTCCTCTTCACCTCCGCCGCAGGCCGCGTCTGGTGCGGCTACGCCTGCCCCCAAACCGTGTGGACCGACCTTTTTATCCTTGTAGAACGGTGGGTTGAGGGGGATCGCAATGCGCGTTTACGCCTGCATCACCAGAAGAAATGGGACCTTCGCAAGGCTCGGTTGCGGCTCACAAAATGGGTTGCGTGGTTCCTGATTGGTCTCGCGACAGGCGGGGCTTGGGTGTTCTATTTCACCGATGCGCCCGCCCTGTTCCACAACCTCATCACCGGTCAGGCGCATCCCGTGGCCTATACGACGATGCTGGTGTTGACCCTGACCACCTTCTTCTTTGGCGGCTTTGCCCGCGAACAGATCTGCATTTACGCTTGCCCCTGGCCGCGGATTCAGGCGGCGATGATGGACGAAGATACCCTCACCGTCGCCTATCGCGAATGGCGCGGCGAGCCACGTGGCAAGTTGAAAAAGGGCGAGATTGCCGAAGGTCAGGGCGATTGCATCGACTGTATGGCTTGCGTCAACGTCTGCCCCGTGGGGATCGACATCCGCAATGGTCAACAGCTTGAATGCATCACCTGCGCGCTGTGCATAGATGCCTGCGACGACGTGATGGCGCGCATAGGCAAGCCACGCGGTCTCATAGATTACATGGCGTTAACCGATGAGGTGAACGAACGTGCGGGCATGGCGATCAAGCCAATCTGGAAACACATCCTCCGCCCCCGCACCATCCTCTACACCACCCTTTGGTCGCTCGTCGGCATTGCCCTCGTTGTTGCGCTCTTCATTCGCCAAGACATCGACATGACTGTGGCACCCGTTCGCAACCCAACTTTCGTCTCCCTCTCCGATGGGTCAATCCGCAACACCTATGACGTGCGGATCCGCAACAAACATGGAGAAGAGCGCAGCTTCCGTGTCATCGCCAATGGCGACCCATCCTTTATCGTTGTTCTTGAAGGAAGTGATAACGCAGAGGTCCGTGTGCCCGCAGATGAAATGCATATTCAGCGGGTTTACGTGACCGCCCCCAAAGGTGCCGCTCCGGCAGAAAGCGAGCGCACAGATTTGCGTCTCTGGGTCGAAGATGTCAGCAATGGCGACCGCGTTTACAAAGACACCGTCTTCAATGGGAGAACCAACTGATGCCCCGCGTTTTAACTGGCAAACACGTGCTCTTTGGCTTTGTTGGGGCCTTTGGCATCATTATCGGGGTGAATATGATTTTGGCGGTGAACGCCGTCAAAACCTTCCCCGGGCTTGAGGTGAAAAACAGCTACGTCGCCAGTCAAGAGTTCAACAAGCGCAAAGCCGCGCAAGAAGCCTTGGGTTGGTCGCTTGCTGTCGAAAACTTGAATGGCGAGCTTCGGCTGTCTTTCACAGACACCGCAGGTCGGCCCGTTGCTCTCAAGGCACTCGATGCCACAATCGGACGGCCAACCACCCAAACCCAAGACGTCGCGCCGGACTGGCGCTTTGACGGCATCGCCTATGTTGCCAAGGTCGTTCTTACCCCCGGCAATTGGGATGTGCGCCTGATCGCTACAGCACAAGACGGAACGACTTTCGCACAAACTCGGGAATTATTCATCAAGGGATAACCGGACATGTCCGCCATGATGGGCTCTGCAGCCTCCGCCTGCCCCGCCTGCCTCGCTGCCCCCGCCGCCGAAGATCTCGCGGCACGCGCGCTTCCAAAAGAGGCCCGCATCGCTCTGTCAGTGCCGGGTGTGCACTGCGGGGCTTGCATCTCGACCTTGGAACAAGCGCTTGCCGCCCATCCCGGTGTGCATTCTGCCCGCGTCAACCTCACGCTCAAGCGGGCGCTGATCGAAGCCGATCCGTCGATATCCCCCGAAGATCTGATCCCCGTGGCGGCCTCCGTGGGGTATGAGGCCTTTGAGCTGGATGCAGGCACGCTTTCCGCGACCACTCAAGACAAGGCCGGGCGTGACTTGTTGATGCGGCTGGCCGTTGCGGGCTTTGCCTCGATGAACGTCATGCTCTTGTCTGTCTCGGTGTGGTCGGGGGCCGAGGGTGCGACGCGCGACATGTTCCACTGGATTTCTGCCGCAATCACCCTGCCCACCATTGCGTTCTCGGGTCAGCCATTCTTCGTCAACGCCTTGCGCGCTTGGCGCAGCAAGCGGCTCAACATGGATGTGCCGATTGTGATGGCCATTGTGCTGGCGCTGGCGACCTCGCTTTGGGAAACGGCACTTTCGGGCCATCACGCCTATTTTGACGCCACCCTGACGCTCACTTTCTTCCTGCTGGCGGGCCGCTACCTTGACTATCGCACGCGCGCCATCGCTCGCTCCGCCGCCCAAGAGCTGGCCGCACTCGAAGTGCCCCGCGCCACCCGACTGGAAGAGGGCGTCGAGCGCACTTTGCCCGTTTCCGAATTGCGGGTGGGCGATCTCGTGCTGGTGCGCCCCGGTGGTCGGATGCCCGTTGACGGCGAAATCGTCCAAGGCACCTCCGAGATTGACCGCTCGTTGCTGACGGGCGAAACGCGGCCTATTTTCGCCGCCCCCGGTGTCACGGTAAGCGCAGGCGAAGTAAACCTGACAGGCCCGCTGGTTTTGCGCGCCGCCGCTGTGGGCCAAGACACATCGCTGCACCGAATGGCCGACCTTGTCGCCATCGCGGAATCCGGCCGCTCTCGCTATACGTCCCTCGCGGATGCCGCCGCCAAACTCTATGCGCCCGGCGTGCATATTCTGGCGGCTTTGGCCTTTGTCAGATGGTATATCTACGCTCAAGATGCGCGTATCGCGCTGAATATTGCCGCCGCCGTTCTGATCATCACCTGCCCCTGTGCTCTGGCACTGGCCGTGCCTGCTGTCACCACTGCGGCTTCGGGGCGTCTCTTCAAGCGCGGATTGCTGATCAAAGACGCCACCGCCCTCGAGCGCCTTGCCCAAGCCGATACCGTGGTCTTCGACAAGACCGGAACGCTTACTGCGGGCACCCCTGACGTCGGCCCGCTTGACCACTTGGGCACCCGCGACCTGACGATCGCCCGTGCCTTGGCGGATGCCTCTGCTCACCCGCTGTCACAGGCCCTCCGCACAGCCCTCGACGCGCGCGGAATCGCACCCGCCACACTGGACGATCTACGCGAAGTCCCCGGCTTTGGCGCCGAGGGCATGTGGCAAGGCCGTCGCGTTCGGCTCGGGCGTGCTCAATGGGTCGGAGCCTCGGCCTCTGCTTCCACTGCGGCATGGCTCGCCATTGGGTCTGAGCCTGCGCTGGAGATCACCTTTACCGACCGTCTGCGCCCCGGTGCCGCCGAAGCCGTGGCTGCCCTGAAAGCCTCCGGTCATGACGTGATCATGATGTCAGGCGACAGCACAGGCGCCGTCGAAGCCCTCGCCCAGCGCCTTGGCATAGCGCAATGGATGGCCGAGGCCCTGCCCGGCGACAAAGCCGCCCGCATCACGCAGTTGCAATCCGAAGGTCGCCGCGTGCTTATGGTTGGGGATGGCCTCAACGACACGGCGGCCCTTGCCTCTGCCCATGTCTCGGTCTCACCGGCTTCCGCGCTTGATGCCGCGCGCGTTGCCTCGGATATCGTTTTGCTTGGCACCGATCTCGCGCCACTTGCCGAAGCCATTCGCGTGGGTCGCATGGCCACCAAACGGATCAAGCAAAACTTCCGCATCGCCACACTCTATAACATCATCGCTGTGCCGCTGGCCGTTGCAGGCCTGTGCTCACCCTTGATCGCGGCCCTTGCCATGTCTACCTCTTCGATCACCGTGTCGCTCAACGCGCTGCGGCTCAAATAAGGACCCGCCATGAGCATCCTGAGCTATCTTATCCCCATCTCCCTAGTCCTGGGCGGCGCGGGTCTGTTGTTTTTCATCTACACGGTTCGCACCAATCAATATGACGACCCCGAGGGCGATGCCCGCCGCATTCTCAACGGCGATTACGACGACCACCCCAAACGCTAACACAGCCCCCGCCATGCCAAATGCAAAACGCGCCCTTTCGGGGCGCGTTGTTCTTGCGACACTGGCTAGGAGGCGGCCCTTACATCTTGGGTCTTGGATCTTGGGTCTTGGATCTTCGGGCTTGGGTCAGCCCTCTGGCCCCATCATGAAACACGTCACTTTCCGCGCCTGCAAACGGCGGCAGGCAAGATCGGCCATCTCCCGGCTCATGCCAAGGAACGAGGCCTCATATCCGCCTTTACGCTCGACGACCTTTTTCAGACTGCCATCCAGCGTGCCCGACTCTGCCAACGCCGTTTTCATCAAGACCTTCTCCGCTTGATAGCGGTTCGGGAACTTGCCCACATTGATCCCCCAATGTCGGCCTCCAGATGTCGAAACGCGCGTCACCACCTCTTGTATTGCGGGTTGCGGGGCCGCTGGCATCCGCACGGTCACAGCGGGTTTGACTGCTGCCACTTGAACCACATTCGCCTCTTGCGCCACAGGGCGGGCACGCGGTGTCACCGCTGGGCGTTCCGCCAATACCCGCTCCTCGGCCAGAATTTCTTCGGGCTCTGCCGCTGGTTCTGTCTCTGCGATGACTTCAGCAATCGCCTCAGGCCGGGAAATCGTGGGGGGCGAGATTGCCGCCAATGCCAACTTGCCCGTTGCCTCTGGCGCAGGTGCCACCACAACCGTCTCAGCCACAGACGCCGAAACCGCCTCTGCCAAGGCCGAGCGAATATCATCCTTCATTGCCAGCATCACCGGAGGGGCGGCCTCTTCGCCCGGCCGCACCTTGGGCCGCAGACTGGTTTTCACCGCCGTTTGCAGCCGGATCGTCTTGCCCTTGGCCTGCGGGGCCGCGCCATTTGACGCCACCACCACAGTGCCCTCGTCTTCCACATCCGCCTGCGCCATTGCAACAGGGGGTTTGGGCTTGTCTGTCGTGGCCTTGCTTGGTGCTCGCCGGAAACCCAAATCCAGCAATTCCGCCACTTTTGCATTCCGCGACGCCGTCGAACGTCCCCCAAAGACCGTGGCGATCACCCGCTCATTGCCCCGCTCCGCCGAAGCAACAAGGTTAAAGCCGGCAGCATTGGTATAGCCCGTTTTGATCCCGTCGGCGCCCTTGTAGGCATCCAACAGGCGACGGTTGGTGTTTGACACCCGCCCCATGCCCGCATCTGCGGTCCGGCGCGAAAAGATGTTGTAATACTGAGGGAAATCATAAAGCAAATGCCGCCCCAGCGTGGTCATATCCCGCGCGCTGGACAAATGCCCCTCTTGCGTCAGACCGTTGGCATTTTTGAATGTTGTCTTGGTCATGCCCATGGCACGCGCAGTCTGGGTCATCCGACGCGCAAAAGCAGCCTCTGATCCAGAAACCGCTTCACCGATCGCTGTCGCCGCATCATTCGCGGATTTCACTGCAGCAGCCCGGATCAAATACCGCAGCTTGATTTTCTGCCCAGCGCGCAGCCCCAACTTCGACGGAGGCTCCGCCGCCGCATTCGCTGAAATTTTTACTTGGGTATCAAGACTGATCTCCCCGCGCTCAATCGCCTGAAACGCGATGTAGAGGGTCATCATCTTGGTCAACGACGCGGGATGCAGCCGGGCGTCCGCGTTGGTTTCATGCAAAACCTCGCCCGAGCGCGCATCCATCACCAGCGCCGCATAGGGCGCAGCTATGGCGCTGAGTGGAAGCAAAACAAGCATCCACAACATGCCAACAAGATACAGACCCATACGGGTCGGTTTCCACCGAGCCTTCACTACGACTGCCTTCTCTGCCTCATGCCGCCGGGTTTTCCCGGTCTGGCTTATTATGATTTGCCTTAGGCTAGCACAGGACGCATTTCGGATAAAGTATGCTTTTTAAATGATTTTTACAGGCATGAGCTGAGTTGTGAACCACATCTAGGGGGCTTAGATTGAGTAGGGGCAATATCCTGCAATGTGGCGAGATTGTGGCATCCGCTCCCTAGTCCAAATCGGCCAAGAGTTTCGGCAAAGCACTCAAATCCATCAACTCGGCAAATTTGGGTGAATGCGGCGGGTCTGCATGCTCCAAAGCCCACACCGTGCCATGAGGAACATAGACCCCCCATG
>DOOI01000031.1:22921-37792 GCA_003512825.1 Paracoccaceae bacterium
TCAACCATCGGCACAACATCCGACTTCATCGAATTTCCCACCATCATGGCCCGCGCCGCACCATCGCCCTGCACCGCAAAGATGCGCTCATAAACCGCGCGCCGCTTGTCGGAAACGATCTCTACACCATGAAACAACTCTCCCAATCCTGATTGCGCCAGCTTGCGCTCCTGATCGAGCAAGTCCCCTTTGGTGATCAAAACAATGCGATGGCTCTGCGCGACGTCCCGCACCACCTCCTCCGCATGCGGCAGCAATTCAATCGGGTGGCGCAGCATTTCCTGACCAACGCGGATCAACTCTGCGATCACGGTTGCGGGCACGCGCGCTTGGGTCACTTCAATCGCCGTCTCGATCATCGACAGCATGAATCCCTTGATGCCAAAGCCATAGTGCCCAATGTTGCGACGCTCCGCTGCCGTCAGCGCCGCCATCAAATCCCCCTCCTCCCAATAAGGCGCCAACAGCTCTGCAAACCGTTCCTGCGTTAACTGAAAGAACCGCTCATTGTGCCAAAGCGTGTCATCGGCATCGAAACCCACTGTCGTGATTAATCGGGCCATTTGCCTCTCCCTCTTTTCACCTTGGCATACAGAGTTATATATACGCCGGAATGGAAAACGTATCCCTGAGTCCCGGTAGCCCTCGCATGACACCTATGACGCTCTTCCTCCACGCCGGCCCATCTGATCAAGGCCCCGACGATGGAACCGACGCCACGGTCGCCGTGCAGACGCGCCCAAAAACCAAGCGTCCACCGCTCTACAAGGTTTTGATCCTTAACGACGACTACACTCCGATGGAGTTCGTCGTGCATGTGCTGGAACGTTTTTTCGGCATGAACCATGCTCAGTCGGTCGAAATCATGCTCACCGTTCACAAAAAAGGCCTTGCCGTCGTGGGCGTGTTCAGCCACGAGATCGCCGAGACCAAGGTGACGCAGGTGATGGACTTCGCCCGCCGTCATCAACATCCCCTGCAATGCACGATGGAAAGAGAGTAGCGTACCGCCCCTTCGCGGTGCCGATCCCATGACAGCACACCGTTTGCACATTGCCCGCGACGCGGGCCTCCTGCCCCATGGCCTCTGCGTTCTCGGCACGCCCGACGCCGAAACGGCTCTGGCCCTCGATGGGCTCGAGCCGCGCTTTGTTACCGCCTCGGCCCAAGCTGCTGGGCGCCTGCCCGCGCCTGCTAGCCCCGACCACCCGGAAAGCGCGCCTGCCACTCTGGTTTTGCTGCCCCGCTCCAAAGCATTGGCGCGCGGCTGGATTGCCGCCGCCTTGCGCCTCTCCCCCGAGGCTGTGTTGGTGGATGGCCAAAAAACCGACGGGATCGAAAGCATCATTCGCGATCTGCGCGCGCAAGCAGCCCTCAGCGTTGGCGATGCGATTTCCAAAGCGCATGGCAAACTCGTGGCCCTCTCTGGCCCCAAGGATGGGCTCAGCGCATGGGCTCTGCCCCCTTCCCCCACAGAAATAGCCCCCGGTCTTGTGACTGTGCCCGGCGTCTTCTCTGCTGACGGAATTGATCCCGCTTCTGCTCTGCTTGCGGCCCATCTGCCACCGCTCAAAGGCGAAGGCGCCGATCTCGGTGCTGGCTGGGGCTACCTCGCCACCGAACTGATGGTCCAATCCACCATCCAGCGCCTCCACCTTGTGGAAGATGACGCGCGCGCGCTCGACTGCGCCCGCCTCAATCTCGCATCCCGCCCTGCACCAGAACGCGCGATCTATCACTGGGCCGATGTCACGACATGGCGCGCGCCCCGGCCACTTGACTTCATCGTGATGAACCCGCCCTTCCACTCTGGTCGCGCCGCCGATCCTGATCTGGGTCGCGCCTTCATCGATAGCGCCGCGCGCCTGCTTGGCCCTTCCGGACGGCTCTATTTGGTGGCAAACCGCCACCTTCCTTACGAAACGCGCCTGACAGAACTGTTCAAAAACGTCACCGACATGGGCGGCGACGCGCGGTTCAAGCTGATTTCTGCCGACGCGCCCAAGCGCAGCGCACCAAAAGGCGGCGCACGCCTCGCCAGACCCGCGCGCAGCCGCTAACCTGCGCGCATCTCAAGGGAGCCCTGTCATGTCCTACTCGATTTCCGGCAAGACTGCGATTGTCACGGGTGCCGCCAATGGCATCGGCCTCGCCATCGCGCGCCATTTCGCCGAACGCGGCGCGAATGTCATGTTCGCCGATATGGACGAAGAACGCCTTCTACACGAGCTTGGCCCCAATGAAGACGGCAGCGCCACCCGCTATTTCGCAGGCGACCTACGCGAACGCCTGACACTGGCAAATCTGCTCTCGGCCACAATCGACGCCTTCGACCGAGTGGATATTCTGGTCAATGCCTGCCGTCAGGTCATGGTCTCAGAGACCCTTTCGCCCGAAGAAGACGCCGTCGAAGACCTCTTTCGCCGCAACGTCCTCACCGCGCTGCGCCTGAGCCAACTGGTCGCCAAACGGATGATCAAACAAGCCGAAGGCAAACGCGGCCCGGCGGGCTCCATCGTCAATATCTCTTCAATCATGGCGAACCGCGCCACCGATGGGCTACTTGCCTATTCGATGTCCTCCGCAGCCATCGACCAGATGACCCGCGCGATGGCGGTCTCGCTGGCGCCGCAAAATATCCGCGTCAATGGCGTGGCTTTTGGCTCAGTGATGTCCGCCAGCCTGATGGCCGCCCTCAAAGAGATGCCGGAATGGCGCGATCAGATCGAAGAGCACACGCCCATGGGCCGTATCGCTGCGGCGCAAGAGCTGGTCGAAGCGGTGCAGTTCCTCGCCTCAGATGCTGCCAGCTTCACCACAGGCCATATCATGACGGTAGACGGCGGGCGCTCTTTGCTCGACGCGGCAGGCACCTCCGCCCATTAACGCCACCTCACTCCGCTGCGCCTTCGGCCTCCAACAGTGTCACCACTGTGTCGCCATAGCGCCGCGCCTCCAACAGGCGCAGTCCGGCCGGGGCCGCTTGTGCAGCCGTTTCTTCCCAAACAACCAAAGCACCGGGTGCAATCCACCCCCCCGCCCGCGCCGCCGCAAGCGCAGGCCCGCCCATATCGCGCCCATAGGGCGGATCAAGGAACACCAACGTAGCGGGCTCACCGTCACAATGGGGCAACTTGCGCGCATCGCGGGCAATCACCCTCACCTCGGCCTGTACCGCCAGCATCTCGATGTTGCGCTTGAGCAGCCCAAGCGCCACTCGCCCATCATCGACAAAAGTCACACAGGCCGCGCCGCGCGACAGCGCCTCCAACCCCAAGGCCCCGGTTCCCGCGAAAAGATCAAGCACGCGGGCCCCCTCCAAAGGGTCGCCAAACCGCCCCCCCGCCAATACAGAAAACAATGACTCCCGCGTGCGATCTGTCGTCGGGCGCAAATGCGCTCCGGGATCCCCCTTGCCCACAGCCGTTAACGCGCGACCGCGAAATCTGCCTGCAATAATCCGCATCACAGCAGCGATTTCAGGTCCGTCGCTGGATCAGCGATCACGTCTGCTGTCGGGCTTTGTCCCGCATCGATCAACCGCTTGCCAATCATATAGGCCCGCGCGTCATTCATCGCGTCCACGGCCAATAATTGCGCGCCCTTGTAATACCAGACGGACTGCGTTTCTGCCTTGTCCCCGGCCCGCAAAATGGTGCGATCATACCCTGCATTCAGCCCGGCAATCTGTAGCTTTACATCATACTGATCCGACCAGAACCAAGGCTTGGCCACATAGCTGCGCGCCGCGCCCATCATGTTATCCGCCACGCATTCCGCCATTTCGATTGCATTGGGCACCGATTCCAGCCGAAGCCGTCCACCCTGCCATGGAAAAGAAGCACAATCACCGGCCGCCCAAATCGCCGGATCCGAACTGCGCCCCTGCTCATCGGTGGAAATGCCGTTTTCCAAAACAAGGCCCGCCTCTGCGGCCAGCGCGGTCTCTGGCGTGATGCCAATGCCCACAATGGCCAGATCGCAAGCAATCTCGCGCCCGTCTACCAGTTTGGCACCCGTCACATGGGTCTGTCCAACCAGCCGCTCCAACGCGGCGTTTTCCAATATTGTCACCCCATGGCGCGCATGAAGCGCCCGGAAGTAATCCGCCGTCTCCGGTGCCGCCACACGCTGCAAAATCCGCGGTGCGGCCTCCAAGAGCGTCACCGCCATGCCCCGCGCCGCAGCCACGGCCGCCGCTTCCAAGCCGATATATCCGCCCCCCACAATCAAAAGGCGCGCCCCCGCCACCATATGCGGTGCCAAAGCATCGGCATCCGCCAGATCGCGCATCGTGTGCACCCCGGCCAATGCTCCGCCAATCGCTGCGGGCAATCTGCGCGGGGTTGACCCGGTCGTCAGCGCAAGCATGTCATAGCGTAGCGTCTCGCCCCCCTGAAGGCGCAGCGCCCGCCCGGCGGGCTCAATCGCCTCAACCCTCACCCCGGTCCGCATCGTGATCCCCTGCTCGGCGTAAAAGTTCTCAGGACGCAGAAAAAGCCGCTCCAGAGCCATCTCACCCAACAGGTATTTCTTGGACAAAGGCGGCCGCTGATAGGGGGGGGCAATCTCTGCGCCCAGCATTGTTATCTCGCCCTCAAAGCCCTTCGTTCGCAGCCGCATGGCCAAAGATGCACCCGCCTGCCCTGCTCCGATAATCACAACATGGGACATTCCCGAACCTTTCCCGCAATTCTATTGGCCTTGAGCTCGACCCGAGCCTATATCCGAGACATCAGAAAACGCAAACCCGCGCGAGGGAGAACAACATGACCATTGCAATCGGTGATCAACTGCCCGAAGCCACCATGGTAAAGATGGGCGACAAAGGCCCCGAGGCCGTAACGCTGGCCGACAAGTTGAAAGGCCGCACAGTCGCGCTTTTCGCCGTGCCCGGCGCATTCACCCCGACTTGCCACTCCGCCCATGTGCCAAGTTTCATCCGCACCAAGGACCAGTTCACCGCCAAAGGCGTGGATGAAATCATCTGCGTCTCAGTCAACGACCCCTTCGTGATGAAAGCTTGGGGCGAAGCCACTGGCGCCACTGCGGCAGGTCTCACCATGCTGGCCGACGCAGATTCGTCCTTCACCAAATCCATTGGAATGGATTTCTCGGCACCCCCCGCAGGCCTTATCGCGCGCTCGCGCCGCTATGCGATGATCGTCGAGAACGGCACTGTGAAGAGCCTCCAGATCGAGCAAAGCCCCGGCACCTGCGAAATCTCCGGCGGCGAAGCCCTGCTCGCCACGCTCTGAGACCAGACACCAGACACCAGACACCAAAGAGGGGGCAACGCCCCCTCTTTCCAACACGCAGTCTCTTCGCGTGGAAGCGCCTCACAAACTATCGAGCTTGCGCGCCAACTTCACATCCAAAGGCGACAGCCCATCCACATCATGAGTGGTCAGCACCACGGTCACCCGGTTGTAAACATTGCTCCATTCCGGGTGGTGGTTCCATTTCTCCGCCCATAAGGCCGCCCGGGTCATGAAGGCAAACGCCGCGGTGAAGTCCTCAAACCGAAACACTTTCATCACCGCATCTCGCCCTTCCACCATCTGCCACCCTGTGGCGAACAGCGGCTCCAACAGCGTCTTGCGCCCAGTCTCTGAAAGTTTCTCCGTCATATCTGACCTTCCTTAATCCTGCTCCTCGGGAGCATCCTTGCGAAACGGCCCCCAAGCCGTCAGCACCTCGATCTCGTGATCCATCGCCGCGCGCTCCTCGCGCAAATACCGCGCCACGGCATTGGAAAACCCAACATCCCCAATCCAATGCGCCGAGTGCACCTGCACCGGCAAATAGCCGCGCGCCAGCTTGTGCTCGCCCTGCGCGCCGGCCTCCACCCGCGTCATTCCACGCGCCAAGGCCCAATCTATCGCCTGATAATAGCACAGCTCGAAATGCAAACAGGGATGATCCTCCACACAGCCCCAATAGCGGCCATAAAGTGTGTCACGCCCAATGAAATTCAGCGCACCCGCCACAGGCACGCCATCGCGCTCGGCCAAAAACAGCACCACATCGTCGCGCATCCGCGCCTGCACCAATTCAAAAAATGCGCGCGTAAGATAGGGCGTGCCCCATTTCCGCGCGCCCGTATCTTGGTAAAACGCCCACATCGCGTCCCAATGCTCAGGCTCCAAAGCCGCCCCTGTCAGCGCGCGGATCGTGCCCCCAAAGGCCTGCGCCCGTGCGCGCTCTTTGCGAATGGCCTTGCGCTTTCGCGACGAGAGATCAGCCAGAAAATCGTCAAACGTCTGATAGCCCCGGCTCTCCCAATGATACTGCTGCGTTACTCGCGGCAAAAATCCTGCCCCCGACAGGTGCGCGGCCTCCTCTTCCGTGCAAAAGGTCACATGGGCCGAAGAAATCCCGTTCTCCGCGCCAATCCGGCGAATACCCTCTGCCAAAGCGGCGTGCCCAGCGCGCTCAAACCCCGGCCGCGCCAACAGCCGCCGTCCGGTAACGGGCGTGAACGGCACCGCCACCTGCAGCTTGGGGTAATACCGCCCCCCGGCCCGCTCATAGGCCTGCGCCCAAGAGTGATCAAAGATATATTCGCCTTGAGAATGCGATTTCACATAAAGCGGGGCCACGGCAATCACCTCGCCATCTTGCCGCGCCACCAAGGGCCGAGGGTCCCAGCCACTGCCTGCCCCAACCGATCCGCTCTCTTCCAAGGCTGCCAGAAAACGATGTGTGGTAAAGGGATCGCGCGCGCGTCCGGTGCTGCCAGCCACGCGCGTCTCCGGGCAGGCACAGCTGTCCCACACCGCCGCGTCAATAGACCTCACGCTTTCGGCCAGCTCTACCGTTACCGCCTCATCTGTCATCGCGCGCCCTGTTGCTGGTTCTGTGCCCTACCCTTAAGGTGCATTCTGGCACGCTTGAGCAGGCAATCAAGCAGGGTCCGCGAGATATCCCTCAAAGGTCACGCTGCTCGCCCCCATCCGGCGCGCTTCGGCCTCTTCTTCTGGCGAACGGATCGTCCAGCACAGCACAGGCACCCCTGTCGTTACCATCTCCTGCACCCTTGGCCGCTCCAGATCACGCCATTCGTGGCTGATGAAACAAGCCCCGACATGATCGAAATCGGGAATATCGCGCAGCCGCGAGCAAAGCCCTTCCGGCAAACCCCAATCTTCCGGGTCCCACGCCGAGGTGGTCAATCCGCGCGGCACATCTGGGGCATGGCGTGCCATGTGAAACATCGAATGCGGGTTAAACGACATCACCGCGACATCACCTGTATATCCCGCCAATACTCCTGCAACCGCTTGCTCTAGTGGCCCAACACCCGGCCCCATCGCACCATCTTGATCCTTGATCTCGATGAGCAACGGCACTTGGCCCGCCACAAGCTTCAGCACTTTCGCCAGCGTCGGAATCGTGTCGCGCGCGCCCTTTAACGGGATGCGCGTCAACTCCGCCGCCGAACGGGCATTGATCGGCCCGCCCTCAATGGTCAGCCGATCCAGCGTTTCATCATGAAACACCATGACTTGCCCATCACCGGAAGGCTGCACATCAATCTCTATGCCATAGCCCGCAGCAATCGCTGCCTTAATGGCCGAGATCGAATTTTCCGGTCGTCCCGCACTGCGGTCATGCAAAGCCCGATGCGCGAAGGCAACGCGCGAGAAACTTTCGGGAAGGGTCGCCATCAGCGATCCGTCAGCACGGGGCCGACCTCGATCACCGCTTCGATTTCTACAGCCACGCCCAAAGGCAGCGACACCGCAGAAACCGCCGAACGCGCATGCCGCCCGGCATCGCCAAACACCGCGACCATCAGGTCTGAGGCGCCATTGATCACCTTGGGCTGGTCCACGAAATCAGCAGTCGAATTGACAAATCCCACCAGCTTGATCACCTGCACCACGCGGTCCAGATCGCCACCGCATGCCAATTTTGCCTGTGCAATTATCGACAGCGCACAAGCCCGCGCCGCCGCAGCGCCCGCGTCCACGTCCATATCCGCGCCAAGCTTGCCCTTGATAAGCCCGTCTGACCCATTGGAAATCTGGCCGGAAATCCACACCATATTGCCCGTGCGGGTAAAGGGCACATAATTCGCAGCCGGCGCGGGGGCGGCGGGCAATGTAATGCCAAGCTCTGCCAGTTTTGCATCAATCCGAGACATGGGAAGGCTCCTCTCCTCAACGGGTTGGCCGGAAACTACCCCGTCGCCTGCCCGATGGAAAGCCGCTTCTGCCCCGCACCTTGGCCCATGGGCGGCGTCTACGGCCTCATGGCAAGAGCTTCGCCGCCTCCACCCACCAGCCCGGCGCCCGCGCGCGCAACGCCTCCCCATAAGATGCCGCAGCCGCCGCTGTGTGAAAAAGCGCAAAGCACGTCGCCCCCGATCCCGACATCCGGGAAAAAGGGGCTGCGCGCAAAGCGGCCAAGACCTCGCCAATCACAGGCGCACCCGCAATGGCAGGCGGCTCCAGATCATTTCGCGTGGCTGCCAGCCAGCCAATCACATCATCCACCGTTCGAAAGGCCGGAATGGCAGGCAATGGCGCGTTTTCCTTTTGCACCAATGCCTTGAACACCTGAGGCGTGGGGTGATGAATGCCGGGATTGACCAAGAGCACATGGATCTCGGGTAGCGGGGCCAGCAAGGTCAATCGCTCGCCCACCCCCTCCATGCGCTGTGTCTGTGGGGTCAAGCACACAGGCACATCCGCCCCTAGGCCCGCCAATGCCGCGATCAACTCCGCGTCCAAATCGCGCCCCATCAGCCGCGCCGCAGCCCTGACCGCCGCCGCGGCATCCGATGAGCCGCCACCAATGCCCGCCGCAGCAGGCAAGCGCTTGGTCAAGGTCATCGCCATGTCCTGCGCGCCCATCAGCACCAAAGCCCGCATCACAAGGTTGCTGCCATCAACAGGCACCCCCGCCGCGCGCGGCCCCTCGACGGTCAAAGTCAGCCCCTCACCTGCCGCAATATCCAGCGTATCGCCCAGATCAGCAAAGGCCACGAGACTGTCGAGCAAATGGTATCCATCCGCCCGTTGCCCCGTCACATGCAGCGCTAAATTCACCTTCGCTGGCGCGAACTCAGTTGCCGCCAGTGCCATTCGCCACCTTCAAAGGCGGCGCGCCTTCTTCTTTGAGCACCTGATCCAGCCCCACTTCCAGCTTACGCCGCATCCGCTCCGGATCGACATCGCCACTGTCATTCGCTTTATCAACAAAAGACAGCGCGCGTCGCCACTGGAACTCCGCCTCTCGCTTGCGCCCAACGGCCCACAGCACATCGCCCAGATGGTCATTCACCACCGGGTCCACTGCCATCAACTCCGCCGCACGCTCCATATGGCCCACGGCTTCGTCATACTTGCCCAAACGGTAAAGCGCCCATCCCAGACTGTCCAAGATATAGCCCGAATCCGGCCGCAACGCGACGGCACGCTGGATCATCTCCAGCGCCTCTTCCAGCTTCTCGTTCTTCTCTACCAGCGAATAGCCCAAGTAATTCAAGATCTGCGGCTGGTCTGGGTTCAACAACAAAGCCTGCCGGAAATCCGCCTCTGCCTCTGGCCACTTGCCCTGCCGCTCATAGGCGATTGCGCGGGCATAATAGACAAACCATTGTTCGGGCTGCGGCGCGCCATAGATCGCCATAGCCTTGCTATAAGACTCAGCCGCATCGTCATAACGCTCAAGCTGGCGCATCACATCGCCCAAGGTCACATGCACCACCGCCAAATCGCCATGCGACTTGGTCAGCGCCAACAGCACCTCCACCGCCGCATCCACCTTGCCAGTGCGGCGCAGAGCCTCCGCGCGTCCCAATTCCGCCGCATGAATCGACGGATGATCCGCAGGCACCCGGCGATAGGCCGTCACCGCCAGATCAAACTGCTCCAACCCATCCAATAGCCGCGCCGAAAGCAACAGCGCCTCCACATGATTGGGGCGCAAATATTCCGCCAGCCGCGCATAGAGCAGCGTGTAATCATCGCCCGCATCGGAACTCAGCGCCGAAGCCACCGTAAAAAACACCTCTGCGGCCCCATCGGTCGCACTCCGCAGAATGGTAAATGGCGCGGCCTCTCCGCTCGCCAAAAAGTCCCGCATCAGTTTCAATTCGGGGTCCAGATCCGAGCCAAACGAGTCATCAAAGATCGCCTGAGCCTCTGCGCCTCTGCCCAATTGCCCCAAGACCAGCGACCGCACCATCACCGCCCGCCGCGTCAGCATCAAAGGTGCTGTCCGCGGGTTGGCAAAGATCGCCTCTGCCCCCTCGAAATCGCCCGCCGATGCCAAGGCAAGCGCCTTGTGATAGAGCGCAAATGCCTCCAGCCCACGCTGCTCGGCCACCGCGTCAAAAGCTTTCAACGCTTCTGACATCTGGCCTTGGCCCACGCGCGCCCAAGCCCCCAACAACCCATCAACCAATGGTCCGGCGCCCGCTTTTGCCTCAATCCGGCTTAAAACGCCCGCCCAATCGCCGCGTTGCGCCGCTGTGGCCAACAACACCATCTGCGGCACTTGCCCCTCAAAGCCCTTGTCAGAAAACCGCGTCGCTATGGTTTCCGAACGCGCCACATCGCCCAGCCCCAATGTCGAGACCACCGCCGCTTCCATCAGCCCGGGATTATTCAAATCTCGCGTCAGCGCCTGCACGTAATACTCGGCCGCAGCAGCAAAATTATTGTCATACCCCGCCTGACGTGCCGCCAAATAGGCGCCAGCGCTTTCCGCTTGCACAGGGCTTGCTGCCCCTTGCGCCAAACTTGCCGCAGCCATGACGACCGCGATGATCCGTGTGAGGGTCACGCTTGTCTCCCTTAACCTTGTTGCAAGCAAGGTAGCGTATCATCGGGGGAACGCAACGCCGCCGGGACGACAATCCTGCGATTGTTCTCAACGGTCGCGGGAACTGTTCTCAACTCTGGGGCCTGACAATTCCCGCAAAACGGGTCACGATACCATGATTCTGGGCTTTTTCGAGGGAACGCATTGTTTAAACGATTTTTGGCTCTCATTGGCCTCGCCCTACTCGTCAGCGCCTGTGGCGAAACGGTGCCCACCACGGGCACGTCATCCCGCATTCTCTTGATGGGCGACTCGCTGATGGCCACCAATCGCGGCAGCGGCCTTGCAGTTGGTAACGCACTAGAGCGCGCGCTTGGCGAAGATGTGATCGACCGTTCCGTCGTAGGCGCGCAATATTCTTGGGCTTTGCCCGTGTCTGGTGCGGCAGGCATGAGCATTCCCAAACAATATGTGCCGGGGCCTTGGAAAATCGTGGTGATGAATGGCGGCGGCAATGATCTGCTCTTTGGGTGCGGCTGCACCAAATGCACCGCAACGCTCGAGGCGCTCATTTCCTCCGATGGTCGCTCTGGCGCGATCCCTGCCAATGTCGCTCGCATCCGCCAGTCTGGCGCGCGAGTCATCCACACCGGATATCTCCGCACCCCCGGCTTCCAATCCCCAATCGAGAACTGCGCGCCCATCGGGGTCGAATTCGAACGCCGCCTTGCCCGCATGGCCCGTCTCGACCCCGGCGTTGATTTCGTCTCGCTGGCCGATCTCGTGCCCGAAGGCGATACCAGCTATCACCAAGCAGACCGGATTCACCCCTCTCCCAAGGGCGGCGCCGCAGTGGCGCAACGCATCGCGCAGGTCCTCAAGAAACGCTAACCGCCCGCGCGCCGTATCAATCGCAAAACACCCAAAACCGACACTGCTGCTTTAGCTGCACATCCGTCACAAAGGCCCCACCGAGCGATGGTGGCGTATCCAGAAAAGCCGTCACCGGGATCACCCGCACGGCTTCGGTCTCATCCTCTGACAACTCTCCCGTTGTCGCGAGAATGCGGTAGCCCCTCACCCGGAATGTGAAACTATGGCCCGCAACAGCCGCGCGGAGCATCTCCGCCATACCACCCGTATCTGGGGCCTCGTCCTGTTGTGGCATCTTGGAAAAGTCGAGGCTCACTCGAATACGGTTCTCGTCGATCCGCTCGATTTGCAGCCCTTCTTCGGGGCGAATATCCCCTTCCCCCAAGGCCACCGTCCCTTTGGCCAACACCTCTTCCAAGGCCATCACCCGCGTCGTGGCACAGTGAAAGCTTTCTTCGGTCAGTTTCGTTGTGCCATCTTTGCAGAAATCCGACTTGTTGGCGGCGGTCATGTCATAAAGCTGCCGTGCCATGGTCAGCACAAATGCGCCCTGCATCGTCTCTCCATCCGAGAAATCCATCGACACATCCGCATCAATACACCCCCCCAACGCCAAAGCGGATCCCAGCATCAGCGCAGGCACCCCCCTCCCACGCCGCAGCGGGCGCATCGGGCGCACCCTGTGAAGGGTCAAGCTCTGTGAAATGGTCTGTGCAAGGCGGCGCATTCTTGATCCCTCCTGAGAATTTCAGCCAGAATTGCCTGTGCCTGCGGCGGTTGCAACACTGCGCCAAACGTCATGACGCAAACCAGACGTCAAACATACGCAAATCATACGTTGGATTTTGCCCCAAATCCGGCCTTTAGGGGCATGGATTACGCCTGCCGCTGCATCGGCGCACGCAGCCATCCGGCAGCAAAAACAACCTCAGACACCCCCGCCAAAGCGGCCACCCGGTTCAATTCCGCCTCCAGCTTTGCCAGCCTTTGCTTGCCGAATGCCACCCCCACTTCAGGCCAAACCGCCGCCACCGCCAGCCGATCCCGCGCCCTGTCCGCCTTCATATCAACCCGCCCAACCAGACGGTCTCCCTCCATCAGCGGGAAGACGTAATAGCCGTAAACCCTTTGTTTTTCCGGGACAAAAATCTCAATCCGGTAATGAAACCCAAAGAGCCGCTCCGCACGTTTGCGATCTCTCAACGCGGGATCAAAGGGCGAAAGCACCCGCAAGCGCGACGACATCTCAGGATGCTCGGCAAGCGTCTCGGGCCGCGCAAACGCCCTTTTCCATTGCCCATCTGCCCCCTCGACATCAACCTCCAAAAGCCGCCCCGCCGCGCATTCCTGCGCGCACCAAATCGCAGCCTCCTTTGGCCGCACAAGCGCAAAAAACGCCGCAATCTCACCCGACGTCGCAACCCCCAACCGCACCAAAGCCGCATCGCAAGCCCATGCCAAAACCGCAGATTCCGAGACTTCCGAACGCAGTATCTGACTAGGAATAACGCGCTCAGGCAGGTCATAAACCTTGCGAAACCCCTCCCGCCGCGCAACCGCTAACCGCCCGTTCCGCCACAGAAATTCCAGCGCTGTCTTGGACGGATGCCAATCCCACCAGCCCGTCCCCTTCTTCGCGCTGCCGTCTTCTTTCAGGTCTTGCGACATCACCGCACCATGCCGCGCCACGCGCTCCAGCACCGTGTCCAACCGCTCCTCGAACCCCTCACGCTGCCAGCGCTTCCAGCGCTCCGCCATCCCGTCCTCATCGCGCCTGAATTTCAGCCGCCAATAGGGATAACTCGCCATCGGCAAGACGCTGGCGTCATGGGTCCAATGCTCAAACACAGCTCCCCGCGCGTGAATTTTGTCTAAATCATTGGGGCGATACTTGGGGTTGCGCGCCCACAAGATCATATGATGGGCGCGCTCCACGACGGAAACGCTGTCGATCTGGACAAAGCCCAGCCCCTCAATCACCGCCTCTGCATCCGCCCCGATCGATGCCCTGCCCAATCCATGCCGCGCCAGAAAAATCGCCCGCGCCTGAGCATTCCCGAGCCGCGGCACGCTCATGGTCGGCGCAGCGTATCACCCGCGCTGATCGTCGGGCGCAGCACCACCAAACCGTCCACGTCTTCGCCGCGCACCTTGGCCGCTATAATTTCCGCAGCACGTTGGCCGATCTCCTCGCGACACGCATCCATCGTCGCCAAGCGGCGCGGCAACCCCTGCAACAGGTCAACGCCGTTAAAGCCCGCCAAACCAATCTGACCGGGAATGTCATATCCCTTTTCCAATAGATACAAGAGCCCACCCGCCCCGATCATGTCATTGGAATAATATAGAAAATCCAAATCAGGTCGCCGCTCCAGCATCGCGGCCGTCATCTCGCGCCCCTTCACCAATGCCGAACCACCAGAGTAAAATTCCTGATCGGCGACCTCAACACCGCCCTTGGCCAAGGCCTGCGTCAGCCCCTCAAACCGCTTCCGCGCCCGGTGATCGAGCGGCATCTTGGTGCCCAAAAACCCGATCCGCCGATACCCCGCCGCAAGGATCGCTTCCCCCATCTCTCGCCCGGCACGCCGATGGCTGATCCCCACATTGGCATCCACAGGCTCGCCATCGGTGTCCATGATCTCCGCCACCGGAATACCGGACGCCTTCAACATTGCCCGCGCCGCCTCCGAGTGCTCCAGCCCGGCAATAATCACCCCCGATGGCCGCCAAGAAAGCATCTCATAGAGAACCTTCTCTTCCTTTTCCGGCAGGTAATCCGTCACGCCAACCACCGGCTGTAACTCGGTCGTCTCCAAAACCCGCGAAATCCCCGCCAGAACTTCCGGAAACACCATATTCGATAGTGACGGAATGATCACCGCCACCAAATTGACCCGCTGACTGGCCAAGGCCCCGGCGATCTTGTTGGGAACATAACCAAGCCGCTTGGCCGCCAAAAGCACCCGCTCCCGCGTCGCTTCCGACACATCACCCCGGTTTCGCAACACCCTGCTCACAGTCATTTCTGACACGCCTGACGCCTCCGAGACATCGCGCAGCGTCAACGGTCGGTGATCCTGTCGGCTCAAGGGAGGCCCTCCTAAGGGATGTCTGCCCTATGTTAGCGCGCCAAAGGGCAAACGTTCAAGGCAGGTGACAAGCTGCTGAGCCTCCGCTAAGTAGTCCCCGGCTGGTCCCGTGGCTCAACTGGATAGAGCA
>DOOI01000079.1:0-1108 GCA_003512825.1 Paracoccaceae bacterium
GTTGCGGGGGAACTGGGGCTTTAGACTTGGAAGACCCCCAGAATGCCCGCTGTCAGCGACGTGCCAAACCAAATCCAAAGCCCCAGTTCCCCCGCAACAGCCCAAAGCGCCGTCAGCCAAAGGCCGAGCGCCAGATTGTGCAACAGCACCCCGCGCCGCCCGACCGTCGCGGTGTTTTTCGGCCAACGATAGCGGATGAAATAGGTAAACAACGCCCCCAATGGCAGCATGATCCAAGGGGCACGATAGGCCCGGTAAAGGCGCCGTGCCCAAGGGCTGGCAGCCTCCCATTCCGCGAGCGTCATCGTGTAGACTTCGCCATCCTCGCGGTGATCGAGATCCCCCACATATCTGTGATGGCGGTTGTGATTAGACTTCATCGTCTCATAGGGCGAGAGCGACACGATCGACAGCAGCTGACCCGCCCAATCATTCCAAATCGCGCGTGAGAAATAGCTTTGATGGCCGCAATCATGCTGGATCACATAGAGGCGGACAATCGCAAAGGCCGTGAGCCCCCATCCCAGCACCGCAACACCCCAAAGGCCTGCGCCCAGCCCCCAAAACACCGCAATGAACCCGAAGGCATAAGCGGCAAAGGTGGCCAAATAGGCCGCAAGGGCGCGGATGTCGTTGGGGCGTGCATAGCGATGCGTAAAGACCCGGATTTGACGAAACTCATCGGCCGAGCCCGATAGGATATCCATAGCCTCACCTGTGACAGGGCGCGGCCCCTGAATTGGACCGCAACAGATATGGATAGGGAAATGAGTATCTTTTTTCCCAGATCAAGCCCCAGCCATCCCCCAGCCCAAAAGAAAACGCCCCAAGCACTGCTTGAGGCGTTTTCATATCCGGGGTTGTCAGGACTGCCTTCAGGTCTTCTTGGCCTTTGGGAGGCCTTTTGTGATGTGTTTCTTCAGCGCACCAGCATTCTTGTCACGACGTCCCTTGAAGGGGTTCTTGTCGCCCTGCCCGCGCATTGTCAGGCGAATGGGCGTGCCCGGCATATCAAAATCAGTGCGGAGCGCATTGACCAGATACCGTGAATAGCTGTCGAGCAGCAGATCAGGGTGCGAACACATGACCACAAAGCCCGGCGGGCGGG
>DOOI01000079.1:1395-11248 GCA_003512825.1 Paracoccaceae bacterium
ATTCACCATGAAACCCGGCGGGCGGGTCTTCACTTGGGTCATATAGCGCAGCTTGATCCGCTTGCCTTGGGGCGCGGGCGGGGGGTGTGCCGAAATCATGCCTTCGAGCCAGCGGTTCAACTGCCCCGTTGTCACGCGACGGTTCCACACCTCATAGGCGCGCTCCACGGCGTCGCGGAGGCGGTCGAGCCCTTTGCCAGTCTTGGCCGACACCGTAACCAGAGGCGCGCCGCGCAACTGTGGCAAAAGCCGCTCGAAAGCTTCGCGCATTTCGAGGATCTTGGCGTTCTTATCCTCTTCGATATCCCATTTGTTGACCGCGATCACCACGGCGCGGCCTTCGCGTTCCGCCAAATCTGCAATGCGAAGATCTTGCGATTCAAAGGGGATAGCCGCATCAAGCAGAACGATCACCACCTCGGCAAACTTCACCGCGCGCAACCCGTCCGATACGGACAGCTTTTCCAGCTTTTCTTGAATCCGCGACTTTTTCCGCATCCCCGCGGTGTCCCAGATCCGCACGGGCATGCCTTCCCAATCCATCGTAATCGAGATGGCGTCACGGGTAATGCCCGCTTCTGGTCCGGTCAGCAGGCGATCTTCTCCCAAGAGGGTGTTGATCAGCGTAGACTTCCCCGCATTTGGCCGCCCGATCACGGCCACCTGCATCGGGCGATCAATCGTCGGCTTGCGGAAGGGCAGCTCTTCGTCGCCCTCGTCTTCTTCATAGAGCGTGACATCGGTTTCCGGTGCGTCGCGTGCGGCACGCTCCTCAAATTCTTCCGCGATGGGCATAAGCACATGCATCAGCTCGTCCATGCCCTCGCCATGCTCTGCCGAAAGCGCCACAGGCTCGCCCAAGCCCAGCTCATAGGCCTCCAAGAAGCCTGCTTCGCCTGCCCGCCCTTCGGCCTTGTTTGCCGCCAAGATTACCCGCGCCGAGCGACGGCGCAGAATTTCCGCGAAGGTGCGGTCGTCAGGCATGATGCCCGCGCGCGCATCGACCAAGAACAGGCAGACATCCGCCATCTCAACCGCGCGCTCGGTCAGGCGTCGCATGCGGCCTTGCAAACTGTCGTCATTGGCGTCTTCGAGGCCTGCGGTATCGATCACCGTAAACCGCAGCCACCCCAGCCGCGCCTCGCCTTCGCGCAGATCGCGTGTTACCCCCGGTTGGTCATCGACCAAGGCAAGGCGCTTGCCGACCAAGCGGTTGAACAGCGTCGATTTTCCCACGTTTGGGCGTCCGACGATGGCGAGGGTAAAAGTCATGTAGGTCTGGCTCCGGGCGGCGCGCCGCATCTTAGGCCCGAGGAACGGGCGACAGGGGCGCGGCAAGTGAATTTCAGTAGCATATCCCGCTCCGCGCCCATGGCATTGTGCCACGAAGACGCGCGGCGTGAAACACCGTCAAGCCGCGCGGATAACACGAAGTCGGATCAACGGAAAGCGAGAAGCTGTCCACGCTTGGAGACGACATAGAGCGTGCCGCCTGCGATCACTGGCGCCGTTGTTGCGCCGCCGGGCAAATCGACGGAATGAACCAAGGCGCCGGATGTCGGGTCAAAGAAGCGAAGCACCTCATCGGAAGACGCGACAATCACCCTTCCCCCGGCCACGATCGGGCCATGGTGAACAAACCGCTCGACTTGACGGCGTGGACGATCCTTGACGAAGCCCGGCAACGGAACGCGCCACAGGATCTCCCCAGTCGCAGCCGCCAACCGCAACAATTCTCCCTTGTCTGATACGGCGAATACCGCTCCGGCAACGGGCCAAACCGGGCCAGTGGTGCCTTCGGACGCCGTCCAAATTCGCTCGCCGCTCTCGGGTCTCATTGCCACAAGACGCCCCATCGCAGAGCCGACATAGAGCGTGCCACCCGAGACCACCGGATCGCCCGTGATGTCAGAGACCTTGGAACCCGCATCAAAGCGGCGCTGTCCGGCCAATTGCGACGCCCAACGCGGCAACCCGCCTTTGGCAAACGCGCTTTGCACTTCTCCGTCGCCAAAGGCGAAAATTGCCAGATCGCCGGTAATGGCCGGAGCAGGTGCTCCCATGACATTGGCCACATCTGGCGTCCCAGACAGCTGCCACCGCACGCGCCCCGAGGCGACGTCCACAGCCCAGCCCGTATCATCCCCCGCCATCACATAAACGAGGCCATTGGCCACAACTGGTGTTCCCGAACCGGTGCCTTCCAGCTTTTGCTGCCACAAAATCGCGCCTGTCGCCGCATCAAGAGATGTCAAAAGGCCAAAGCCGGACGAAACAAAGACTTTCCCACTCCCGGCCGCCACGCCACCGCCCGTCGCATCCGCGGTGCTGTCGCCGTCCGGGGTCAGGTCCACCGACCAAAGCGACGCGCCGTCGGTCGATGTCGCCGCCACGGTTGCTCCGGCATCAAGGGTAAAGATTTTGCCCTCAGACACGACCGGGTCGGCGGTAATCCGCGCCTTGCGGCTGTCGCCATCGCCGATATTGGCGGCGAAAATCAATGTGGGCGCTGTCGAGAACGCCAAATGCGGTGCGCGCGCCGGGGCCCCAGACGCGCTTTCCCAATTTGCAAGGTTTGTTGGCGCAGGCAAGGCCAGAGCAACGGTTTGGTTCTCGGTCTCTTCGGCAATCTCAGCGCCACCATCGAAAATGGCACGCAGGTCTTCGCGTTGCCCCGGAAGGATCCGCTCGCGTTCCTCACAGCCCGCAAGAGCCACAAGTCCAAGTGCACCGATTAACAAAGCCTGACGCATTACGCTTCCAGCCCCCTCAATAATATCTCCGCTCAGGCGAAGATCATTCTTTTGATGCGCCCGCGTCCGCTTCCACAGACACAAGAGAACCACCCGTCGCCACAATCAACCGAGACGCGCGGTCGCGCAAGCCCTGGCTTGCTTCTGCATCCGCAACAATGCGGTTCAACCGCTCGATTGCAGCCTCAGGCTGGGCGAGAGAGACCTCCAAAAGCGCCAATTGCTCTTCGGCCACCAACCGCAGAGCGCCGCCGCCCTGCACCAGCGCCTCTAGCCGCAGTTTGCGCGCATCCGTATCCAGCGTGTCACCTGCGGCCAAGAGCGCCTTTAATCCCGCGATCTGGCGGTAGATTTCGGGCAAGGTGCCATCGGTGGCAATCGCGTCAAACGCAGCGACGGCCTCGGCGGGCTTGTCTGCGCGCAAGAGTTCCGCTGCTTTCAGCATGCCCACCGCCGCTTGGCCAGCGGGCTTGGAGGCGTCAACTTGGGCCAGCGCCGCAAGCCGTTCTTCGGCGCTGTCCACTGAAAGCGCCGTCAAGAGCGCATCGCCCGTAGCCTGAGCTGTCGCGCGCTCTTGCGATGCGGTCCATTCGCGCCATGCCGCCCCGCCCACAATCACCAAAACCGCCAAAATCGCGACCCAGCCATATTTCTTCATGGCGGCGAACAAGCGGTCCCGGCGGACTTCCTGCGTCACTTCTTCGATGAAACTGTCAGACTGGCTCACGCGGGTCTCCCTCGGATTTGCCCCCTCTTAGCCGCTCCGCGCCCCCCTGCCAAGCCCGCCCACACGCGCAGGTCTGCGTGCGGGCCTGAACGGGTTGCCTTGCACCCCTTCGAGTTCCTTGCGGCAGCGCGGCGAAAGGTGTAATCTGAACCGAACAGTTTAGAAATAATCCACGACTCCTTGAAGCGCACCTTAACCCATCTATGTGCGATTAAGACAGGTTCGTGGCAGAGGATCAGAGACGAAATGAAGATTGTGCCCTTGATTACCGCCGCAGTTGTGACGGCGTTTCTTTATTTTCTAGTGATGGAGCGCGAGGCGCTTTTGGTCTTTGCTGGTGTGACCGATGACCCGGCGGCGCAAACCACCGCCGAGGCTGATGCTCCGCCTGCTGTTTCTGTTGTCGCGCTGCATTCCAAAGCCCGCGAGATCGACAGCGCGGTGATTTTGCGCGGCGAAACCGAAGCCTCACGCCAAGTTGAAGTGCGCGCCGAGACCTCTGGCCGCGTCGTCTCTGCGCCGCTTCGCAAAGGTGCGTTTGTCTCGGAAGGCAAAGAGCTGTGCCGGATCGATGCGGGGACGCGCGCTGCGACAGTCTCCGAGGCAGAGGCCCGCCTTGCCGAAGCCCGTCTGAATGAAACGGCCGCGTCCAAATTGGGTCAGGATGGCTTTGCATCCGAGACGCGCATCGCGGGGTCAAAAGCGGTGCTGACTTCGGCGGAAACCGCGCTTGCCAATGCGCGCCGCGAATTGGACCGCACAGTGATCGCTGCGCCCTTCGCGGGGCTGTTGGAGACGGATACTGCAGAAATGGGCAGCCTGTTGCAGCCCGGCGCGCTGTGCGCGACGGTGATTCAGCTTGATCCGGTAAAAATCGTTGGGTTTGTTCCGGAAACCGAAGTGGGGCGCATTGGCGACAAGGCGCGTGCAGGCGCCCGGCTGGTGACAGGGCAAGAGGTGATGGGCACCGTCACGTTCCTGTCGCGCTCTGCAGATCCGCAGACCCGCACCTTCCGGGTGGAAATCGATGTCGCGAACGCAGATCTCGCCATCCGCGACGGACAGACCGCGGAAATTCTGATTGCCGCTCAAGGCGCTGATGCTCATCTCCTGCCAGCCTCTGCCCTGACCTTGGCCGACAATGGCGCGCTAGGCGTGCGGGTAATCACCCCGGACAACACCGCCCTCTTCCAGCAAATCACCTTGATCCGTGACACGGCCGAAGGCGTCTGGGTCTCGGGGCTTGGCAATGCCGCCGACGTCATCGTCGTCGGACAAGAATATGTGTCCGACGGCGTGCCGGTTGCCGCCACCTTCCGGGAGACGCAGCAATGATCGGCATTGTTGACTGGGCCGCATCCCGCGCCCGAATGGTCATAGCCTTTATCGCCCTCTCGATCCTCGCGGGGGGCTATGCCTATTTTGGTTTGCCGAAAGAGGGCGAGCCAGACATTGAAGTGCCTGCGCTGTTTGTATCCGTCCCCTTCCCCGGCATCTCGGCACAAGACAGCGAGCGGTTGCTCGTCAAGCCGATGGAAACCGAGCTTTCCGACCTCGACGGATTAAAGAAAATGTCCGCCACCGCCGCAGAGGGCTATGCAGGCCTCGCGCTGGAGTTTGAATTTGGCTGGGACAAGACCAAGGTTATGGCCGATGTCCGCGATGCCATGGCGACGGCAGAGTCGAAATTCCCCGACGGGGCCGACAAATATTCGATCAACGAAATCAACTTTTCAGAATTCCCGATCATCATCGTCAATCTCACGGGCGACGTGCCCGAACGCACCATGGCGCGCATTGCCAAAAGCTTGCAAGAACGGGTCGAGAGTATTGATGCGGTAATGGAAGCTGGCATCGCAGGCAATCGCGACGAGATGGTGGAAGTGGTCATCGATCCGCTCCGTCTGGAGGCCTATAACGTCACTGCGGGCGAATTGATTTCTGTTGTCCAAAACAACAACCTGCTCATCGCCGCAGGCGAAGTGGAAACCGCGCAGGGCAAGTTTTCGATCAAAATCCCGTCGTCCTTCGAAAAGGTCCAAGACATCTATGGCCTGCCCGTCAAGGTGAACGGCACCCGCGTCGTCACTTTGGGGGATCTGGCGCAAATCCGCCTCACCTTTGAGGACCGTCTGGGCACCGCGCGTTTTAACGGGGAGACCACTGTCGCGCTGCAAGTGGTCAAACGCAAAGGCTTCAACCTCATCGACACCGCCGCAGAAGTGAAGCGCGTGGTCGAGGAAAGCTATGCCAGCTGGCCCCCCGAAGTAAAAGCCGCCGTCCATGTCGGCACCTCCAACGACCAAAGCCGCGTCGTCGGCTCCATGGTGGGGCAATTGGAAGGTTCGGTGCTGACTGCCATCGCGCTGGTGATGATCGTGGTTCTTGCCGCTCTCGGCACCCGCGCAGCACTGCTTGTAGGCTTTGCGATCCCGACATCGTTCCTACTCACCTTTGTCTTGCTGGCCGTCATGGGCATCACTGTGTCCAATATCGTCATGTTCGGCCTTATCTTGGCCGTGGGCATGCTTGTTGATGGCGCCATCGTGGTGGTGGAATACGCCGACAAACGCATCTCCGAAGGCTCTGGCCCGATGTCGGCTTACACAGAAGCCGCCAAGCGCATGTTCTGGCCTGTGGTCTCCTCTACCGCGACGACACTTTGCGCGTTCCTGCCGATGCTCTTTTGGCCGGGAGTTCCCGGCGAATTCATGGGCATGCTGCCCGTCACATTGATCTTCGTGCTTTCTGCTTCGCTGGTCGTTGCGCTGATCTATCTGCCCGTGATGGGCGGTGTCTCGGGGCGGATGAGCCGCAAGTTCTCGTATCTGTCGGATGATTTGCGCGCCAATCTGCCGCTATGGGCGCGCCTTGCCTTGGTGCCGCTGGCAATGCTGACGCTCTTTGTCTCCGCAATGCAGCTGATCAATCCAAGCTATCTGTTGGGGCTGCCCCGCGACGGCGGCATGGTTGTGGCCTTGCCCGGTGCGGTGATGTTCGTTCTGTCGGCCTTTGCTGCGTCCATCGTGCTCTCGGCTGCGGAAATCAAATGGCGAAACGCCAATCGCATCACGGCGCGCTCGCGCACCGCGTTTGGCCGCGTAACGCGCGCCATCGCCGGAAATCCGGTGATGCCATTGGTCACCATTGGCGTGGTTGTGGGCTTTGTGTTTTGGGTGATGTTCGTTCTCTTCCCCGCCAATTCAAAAGGCGTGGAGTTCTTTGTCGAAAGTGAGCCGGAACAGGCCATCGTCTATGTTCAGGCGCGCGGCAACCTCAGCCTTGCGGAAAAAGACGCCATCGTGCGCGACGTGGAAACCATCGTTTTGGCGCATCCCGGCGTGCTGAATGCCTTCTCTTTTGCGGGCGACGGCGGATTGGACAATAACACAGGCGGCGCACAGCCGCCGATCGACACGATCGGTCAGGTGCAGTTGGAAACCATTCCATGGGAAGACCGCCGCGACCGTCCGGATCTGGACGGCGACATCATCATCTCGGATTTGACAGCGCAGCTGGCTACCATCCCCGGCATTCGCGTGGAAATTCTGGCCCAAGCCCGCGGCCCGGCGTCGGCCAAACCGTTGCATCTGCGGATCATCGGCGAAAACTGGGATGATCTTGTGATCGCCACCAACTTGGCGCGGGCCGAGTTCGAAAAAACCCCCGGTCTTGAACAAATCGAAGACACGCTGCCCCTGCCCGGCATTGATTGGAAAATCGGCGTCGATGTGGAAAAGGCCGGGCGCTATGGCGCCGATGTGGCCACGGTGGGGGCAATGGTTCAGCTCGTCACGCGCGGCATCTTGCTCGACACAATGCGCGTCGACAGCTCGGATGAAGAAGTAGAAATCCGCGTGCGCCTGCCCGAAAAGGACCGGGTGCTTTCGACCTTGGACACGATGAAGGTTCGCACCCGCGATGGCTTGGTCCCCTTGGCCAACTTCATCACCCGCGAGCCCGTGCCGAAACTGGCACAAATCAAGCGTGTGGATCAAAAACGCTACTTTGACATCAAAGCAGGCGTCGCCGCCAAACTGACCCAGAACGTCGAGGTGGATGGCAAGATCGTCGAACAGCCGATCAACGCCAATAACCGGATCGAACTGCTGACAAAATGGCTTGAAACCAATCCCTTCCCGACTGGCGTGGATTGGGAATGGACAGGCGATCAGGAAGACCAAGCCGAATCCGGTGCCTTCCTGATGAAGGCATTTGCGGGCGCGCTTGGGCTGATGTTCATCATCCTTCTGGCACAGTTCAACAGCTTCTATAACTCGGTTCTGGTGCTTTTGGCTGTCATCCTCTCCACGGCTGGTGTGCTGGTGGGTATGGTGGTGATGGGACAGAGTTTCTCGATCATCATGACCGGGACAGGGATCGTGGCCTTGGCGGGAATCGTGGTGAACAACAACATTGTCTTGATCGACACCTACCAAGAATACTCCGCCTACATGCCCCGGATCGAAGCGATCATTCGCACCGCCGAAGACCGCCTGCGCCCGGTGTTCCTGACGACAGTCACCACCATGGCTGGCCTCGCCCCCATGATGTTCGGCCTCAGCCTCGACTTCATCAATGGCGGCTATTCCATCGACAGCCCCACCGCGCTTTGGTGGAAACAACTGGCGACGGCTGTGGTCTTTGGACTTGGTATCGCCACGGTGCTGACGTTGGTTTTCACCCCTGCCATGTTGGCGCTGCGGGTCTGGACAGGCACCTATGTGCAAGCCTTGGGCGCACTCTTTGCCTCGGTCACACGGGGGCGCTCGTCACGGGCTGCTCAGGATTGGGCCTTGGCACGCGCAACCAAGAAACTGCGCGCCCCGGAATTGATCTGGGACGAAGACACACCGCCAAGCGCTCCGGCAGCCTCTTCCGCCCCTGCCACGCCGCTCAAAGCTGCTGAATAATGAGACGCGGACCTTCGGGTCCGCGTTTTGCTTTATCTGTTCCGCAGATCAACAGGTCGTTCCGCGCGCCGGAATTGGTAAGGAAATGTTACAGAAATCTTGCGAAATGTGTCTCCCTGCGAGCGCAAACAGTCTTGCGCTGCGGTGCGGCGTCATAAATCGTCCGCGCAATTAGACCGCGACCGCATCCACGGGGGAAACGCCGATGCCAGACTTCAAGAAAATCCTGATTGCCAATCGAGGCGAAATCGCGATCCGCGTTATGCGCGCTGCAAATGAGATGGGCAAAAAGACCGTCGCGGTCTTTGCCGAAGAAGACAAACTCAGCCTGCACCGCTTCAAAGCAGATGAAGCCTACCGCATCGGCGAAGGCTTGGGCCCGGTTCAGGCCTATCTCTCCATCCCCGAGATTATCCGGGTAGCCAAGCTGTCTGGTGCAGACGCCATCCACCCCGGATACGGCCTTCTCTCCGAAAACCCCGATTTCGTAGAAGCCTGCGCTGCGGCGGGTATCACTTTCATCGGCCCAAAGGCCGAGACCATGCGCGCTCTGGGCGACAAGGCCTCTGCACGCCGTGTCGCCATAGCCGCAGGTGTTCCCGTCATCCCCGCCACGGAAGTCTTGGGCGATGACATGGCCACGATCCGTCGCGAAGCCGCCGAAGTAGGCTATCCGCTTATGCTCAAGGCCTCTTGGGGCGGCGGTGGGCGCGGCATGCGGCCAATCCTGTCGGAAAAGGAATTGGCCGAAAAGGTCATGGAAGGCCGCCGCGAAGCCGAAGCCGCATTTGGCAACGGAGAGGGCTATCTTGAAAAGATGATCCTGCGCGCACGCCATGTCGAAGTGCAGATCCTCGGCGATAAATTTGGCGAAATTTACCACCTCTGGGAGCGTGACTGCTCTGTTCAACGCCGCAATCAAAAGGTCGTCGAACGCGCCCCAGCGCCCTATCTCTCCCAAGATCAGCGCGACGAAATCTGTGAATTGGGCCGCCGTATCTGCGCCCATGTAAACTATGAATGCGCGGGCACCGTCGAGTTCTTGATGGATATGGACGACGGCAAATTCTACTTCATCGAAGTGAACCCCCGCGTGCAGGTCGAGCACACCGTCACCGAGGCCGTGACCGGGATCGACATCGTTCAAGCGCAGATTCTCATCTCCGAGGGCAAACCACTGGCTGTTGCCACGGGCAAAACCTCGCAAGCCGCGGTCGCGCTTAATGGGCACGCGCTGCAAACCCGCATCACGACCGAGGACCCACAAAACGCCTTTATCCCCGATTACGGCCGCATCACAGCCTATCGCGGCGCCACGGGCAACGGCATCCGCCTTGATGGCGGCACTGCCTATTCAGGCGCTGTAATCACCCGCTATTACGACTCGCTTCTGGAGAAGGTCACCGCTTGGGCACCCACCCCAGAACAGGCAATTTCCCGCATGGACCGCGCCCTGCGCG
>DOOI01000079.1:11589-11764 GCA_003512825.1 Paracoccaceae bacterium
TCGAATACATATACAACCAAATTTATCGACACGACGCCCGAGCTCTTTCAATTCAACCGCCGCCGCGACCGGGGCACCAAAGTGCTCACCTATATCGCGGACATCACCGTCAACGGGCACCCCGAAACCGCTGGCCGGGCGCGGCCTGCTGCCGAAGTAAAGGCCCCCAAACCCC
>DOOI01000032.1:0-2052 GCA_003512825.1 Paracoccaceae bacterium
GGACCACTCGATGGGGGCAGTCCATGGCCACGGCCGTGGTGCGCCTCGCGGGCCGCAATTGCGACCATCTATCCGATAATACTGGAGACGGTTCGCTACACTTCCCGCGCAAACAGAGCGGTACTGCAACTCCAACTCAGAGGAGATCTGCATGACCACACATGAACCAATCCTGGCGCGTTTGGCTGCCTTGAAAGCCATGTCTGTCAATGAACTAAAGACCGAATGGCAGGCGATGTTTGATGCGCCCGCCCCAAACAACAGTCGCACGTTTCTGGAAAGCCGCCTGGCTTATCGCATCCAAGAACTGACTTATGGCGGCCCCGACAAGCAGACGCGCCGCATGCTGGACCTGCTGGCCGATGAAGTCGAGGGTACGCTGACGCGCAAGGCCCAGATTGCTGACCCGCGGAACCCTGTGGTGGGCACCAAGCTCATCCGCGAATGGGATGGCACCGCGCACACCGTGACCGTGCTGAAGGACGGCTTCGATTGGGGCGGGCAGCGCTACAAATCGCTCTCGGCTGTTGCCCGCGTCATCACCGGCACCCGCTGGAACGGCTATCGCTTTTTTGGGCTGCGCGAGCGGAAGCGAGGTGAGGCATGAAAGACGTGGCAGCAAAACCCGCCCGACGTCTGCGCTGTGCCATCTACACCCGCAAATCGAGCGAAGAAGGCCTCGAGCAAGAGTTCAACAGCCTCCACGCCCAGCGGGAGGCTTGCGAGGCTTACATCGCCAGCCAGAAGTCTGAAGGCTGGGCCTTGGTGCGCGACCAATATGATGACGGTGGGATTTCCGGTGGGACTTTGGAGCGCCCGGGGCTGCAGCAGTTGCTGGCCGACATTGAAGATGGGCTGATTGATGTGGTCGTTGTTTACAAGATCGACCGCCTCAGCCGCTCACTGATGGATTTTTCCAAGCTGGTCGAAGTTTTTGACCGGAATGGCGTCACCTTTGTCTCGGTGACGCAGTCTTTCAACACAACGACCTCCATGGGGCGGTTGACGCTGAACATCTTGCTCAGCTTCGCCCAGTTCGAGCGTGAAGTCACCGCAGAGCGCATCCGCGACAAGGTGAAGGCTTCGCGTATGAAGGGCATGTGGATGGGCGGATACGTGCCCCTCGGCTACGACGTCACCGGCCGCAAATTGGTGGTGAACGACGAGGAAGCCGCCAAGGTCCGCATGGTGTTTGAAAGATTTGTGGAGGTTGGATCCGCAACCGTTCTGGCACGCGAGTTGCGAAGCGATGGGTTCCGAAACAAGCAGGGCACACTGATCGACAAGGGCTACCTCTATCGCCTGCTAAACAACCGCGTCTATCGCGGTGAAGCCGTCCACAAGGGCACCACCTATCCCGGGGAGCACGATGCCATCATCGACGCGCGGCTTTGGGAGCAGGTCCATGACATCATGGGCGAGAGCCCCCGAAAACGGGCCAACAACAGCCGGACGCAAACGCCCGCGCTGCTCAAAGGATTGCTCTTCACCGCCACAGGGGCTGCGATGACCCCATCCAGTACCAAGAAGGGCACCCGCAGATATAGGTACTACGTGTCGATGGACCTTCTGAAGAACCGGGAGACACCCGAGGATGGCATCCCGAGACGTTTGCCGGCAGACACCGCTGAGGCAGCCGTCATCATGGAAATCCGCCGTGTCCTGCGCACGCCAGAAACCACGGCACAGGTCATTGCTGCACTGGACCGCGAGGATATCCCCGAGGCAGAGGCCATCGAGGCGCTCCAGCAGTTTCCCAAGCTTTGGGATCAGCTCTTTCCGGGCGAACAGGCCCGCATCATTCAGTTGCTCGTCCGGCGCGTCACAGTTACCTCTGAGGGCCTCGTCATCGACATGCGCACCGACGGAATCGCCGGCGTCATGCGGGAGATGATGACCCCACGCCAGCTTGACGCTGCGGAATGATGGCCCCGCCCGACACCATCCAGGTCTTCGTTCCCCTCAAGCTGCGGAAGAAAAACGGGCGGCCAAAAATCATGCCGCCCGCCGATTACCTACCCAGCGAAGATCAAGTCCAAGACCCGCACATTT
>DOOI01000032.1:2334-4744 GCA_003512825.1 Paracoccaceae bacterium
CGGTGAGTTCGGGACGGTGCGCGACCTGGCAACCGCCGTGAACCTCGCAGAGCGCCATGTCAGCAGGCAGCTGCGATTGGCGTATCTCGCGCCTGAGGTGTTGAAACGGCTGGTGTTTAAACGCGATGTCACAGCCGTGACCGTCATGCAGCTCACCGAGTGTTCACTCCTATCCTGGCAAGAGCAGGAGGTTTGGGTATTTCGAGCGGCTGGATGATCGAAAGGCAGGTTTAGGGGAGCGTTCGGTCATGAACAGAAACTGGTCCCCCCCCCTGCCCCGCCTCAAGCACAGTGTCTCTAGCAAAGGCCCGGCGGCTGCCATTACTGCGCTCTGGTCGGTTGACATAGTGCACGACCAGTTCGCCAAGAGTCGGCGGTTTCGGATCTTCAACTTGATCGAAGATTTCATGAAGGAATGCCTCGCGACTTTGGCCGACACCTTGATCTCGGGCCATCGTATCGCGCGGGAACTGACAGCGCTGATCGCCCGGCCTGATCACTCGCGACCACGGCACCGAGTTCACCTCGAACGCAATACTGGCCTGGAGCGAAGAGATAGGCGTGCCCTGGCACATCATCGCACCGGTCAAGCCGATGCAAAAGGGTATCTGCGAGGCCTTCAAATCCAAGATGCCAAACGAGTTTTTTGAACGGGAAACCGTTCCTCAGTCTAGACCACGCCCGCAGCATCGTCGAAGCTTGGGTGGCCGATTACAAAGCCGTCCACGCTCGGCTACCAGCCCCACGGTCTGAGCCGACCAAATCACTCGAATGGGCGATCAGCTCCACGAAACCAAAGCGTTCCGCCGATCGCCCATTTCTCCCTCCCAGCAAGCGGGCAGTTATCATCCACCAGCTCTAGTTTTCGCTGGATGAATATCGGGGGCCAGAGCACAAGAGCTTCCAAATCCATGGAAATATCAATGCCGCAAAGCATAGTTTGATCATGTCGCCAATAAGGAACGGCCAGAAACCCCATGCAAGCGTCTGTTCCCACCCCGAAGCAAACTGGTACAACCAAAGAAGCCCGGGTGCGTAAATCAACGCGTTACCAACCAGCATCGCCGCGCCCATTCTCCAAACGGTCCGGTCCCAACCACGCTGCGCAAATGTTCCCAACGCCAGCGTCGCGAGGACATATCCAACGAGATAACCACCTGTGCCACCAAGCATATATGTCCATCCGTTCATTTCAGCTGAAGAACCAGCGAAAACGTCGAAGCCAAGAGCACCAATTGCAAGGTAGGCGAAAATTGTCGCGAGCCCAAGCCGCGGGCCATATGATGCGCCGATAGACAAAACGGCGAATGTACCGAGTGTGATCGGTACAGGCGACGGCCAGACCGGCACCTTGCTCTTGGCACAAACGGCAAGTACAGCGACGCCCAGAAAAATCATGGCGATTTCACGCATACGCCGATGACTTCGACCGGACAAAAGAAATGGTTCGGCTATCACGTTTTGTATGGTCATTTCAGCTTTCCTTTTTTGGGCTTTCCAGGTTTTCAGAGAATGTCTGCTATGCGTGCCAATCGTCAGATGTAGGTTGGCCAGGCGCGCAGTTCGTGGTCGCCAAGACCGGGCCGTTTTTGCATCTCAAGCATATCGATCAGGTATTGCCGGGTATCCTGCGGGCGTATCACCGTCTGTGCGCCATAGGCCCCCGCGAGAGCAAAAGCTGAGGTGTCGCGCACCAGGTCTTGCTTCAACTGATCAAACCGTTCCGGATCATCGTCGCGTTTGAGCCCGGTGATCACACTGACACCGATATGCGGATCCATGAAACTGACATCCGCTGTTGGCCAGGCGGCCACGCTGTCGCTGTTCCGACCCCCGCCCAGGTTAATGTAGGCTTGGCCATAGCTCTTGCGCATTATCACCGTCACAGAGGCCACGCTCGAGAGTTGCAGCGCATGCAGCATGTTCATGATCTGCGCAGGCGCGGCCTTGCGCTCGCCCTCGATCCCGACGAGGAAGCCGGGCGTGTCGACAAGGAACACCAAAGGGATGTTAAAACTGTCACAAAGAACGATCATTGAGGCGGCCTTGCGGCAGGCATCGGGGTCCATCGCGCCGCCCTTATACATCGGGTTGGTGGCGATCACGCCGACCGATTTGCCATTTAGCCGCGCCAGCGCCGTGACTACGGATTTGCCAAAGCGTTCCTTCAATGGGAAAAAGCTATCCTCATCGACGATCGCCTTGATCGCCTTGCGAATGTCATAAGTTTTCTGCCGCGCGACCGGTACGATATCCAGAAGCGTTTCACCATCCGGGGCAACGATCTGTTCCTGCGGCAATTCAGGCGGCAGTTCACCAGCATGGGAGGGTAGGTAGGACAGGAATTGCCGGATCGCCGCCATCGCCTCGTCTTCGCTGGCCACGACTTTGTCGACCAAGCCGGTGGTTT
>DOOI01000032.1:5003-15634 GCA_003512825.1 Paracoccaceae bacterium
CCACCAAGCCGGTGGTTTCGGCATGCAACCGCCAACCGCCCAGTTCTTCGGAGTCGACCGCCTCACCAATAGCAAGCGAGGTGACGCGCGCGCTGGACACGGCCAGGAAGGCACCTTTCTTCATCACCACGAAATCCGCCAGACAACTGTACCATGTCGACGAACCCAGACAGGGCCCCAGCACTGCACTTACCCAGGGAATTTCGCGGCGGCGACAGTATTGCTGCGGATCCATGCCAGCGGCGGACATCGCTGCCGCACCTAGGCTGTCGGGCACGCGTGACCCGCTTGATTCTCCCAGAAAGATCAGTGGCATACCTACCTTTGTCGCTGACTCTTTGATCCGCGCGATCTTTTTCATGTTGGTCGGGGCCGAAGAGGCGCCCTTTACCGTCATGTCATTGGATACAATCGCCACCCGGCGCCCGTCGATCCGTGCAAACCCGGACACCTTGCCATCGGCGGGCGTGGTGTCTGGATCGGCCGCCGACACCGCTAGGCGCCCCCATTCCTGGAACGATCCCGGGTCGATCAGGCTGTCGATCCGACCGCGGGCATCGCCCTCGCCGGCGACGTGGCGGCGTGCGAGTTTTTCTACGCCACCCATTTGCAACGCATTAGAATCGCGTTCCACCAGTTCTTCCAAAAGCGGGATCCAGGCATCACGGCCCATTGTCTGTTCGGTCATGTCGTTCTCCATCGGGTTCAGCGCATCGTGCGGCGTTTCGGGCCAAGCTCCATGGCAGCACGGTGGCAGGCATCTTCGGCCCAATCACACAAGAGGGGCCGGGTTTCTTCGGGTTTGATGATGTCGACTACGCCGAATTTCTCCGCGGTGCGGAAGGGCGAAGCGATCTGGCGGTAATGCTCTTCCAGCGCCATTCGACGGGCCTCGGAGTCATCATCGGCTTCGATTTCACGGCGATAGGCGGCGGCGACACCGCCTTCGATCGGAATCGAGCCCCAGCGTGCCGAAGGCCAGGCATAGCGGTTCGGCAGCACATGGCCATCGCCGCCATAAAGCGGTCCCAGCATGCCGCCAGCCAACCCGACGCAGCGTCGGATCACCAGTGATAACCATGGCACTGTCGATTGCTCGATTGCGTGCATTGCCCGGATCGCGGCCACCAACGTACCTTCGGCCTCGGCCTCGGGTCCGGTCATTACGCCCGGTTGGTCGACAAGGTTTACGATCGGAAGATGGAAGGTATCGCAAAGGTCGACGAACCGCTCCATCTTCGCCGCCGCCGCCCGGGTCAGCGCACCGCCCATTTTGCGAGGATCGTTGATCATCACGCCCACCGGCCAGCCATTCAACCGTGCGAGCGCGGTAATCAGCGACCCACCGAAATGCGATGACAGCTCGAACACCGAGCCGAGGTCGAAAACGACCTCCAGAATTGGGCGCGGATTGAAGGTCTGGCGCGGGTTTTCCGGGATCGCACCTGCCAGCATTGCCTCCTGCCGGTCCTCCGGATCGTCGCACGGAGTACGCTGTGGCGCCTCCCAAACATACTGTGGCAGATAGGAGAGAAAGCGCCGCGCCGCCGCCAGTGCCTCAGCCTCGGTTTTAGCCGCCAGTTGCACCGCTCCGCTTTTGCGATGTACGCTGTCGTAACCTCCCAGCGCTTCCTTGTCGATGTCGAGCCCCAGCGCCTGTTTGACCACCGGCGGTCCACCAGCGAACACCTGGGCCTTACCGCGTACCATTATTGACAGATGAGCAGCGCCCACGCGCACTGCGCCCAGACCGGCGCAGGCCCCCATGGCGATACCGACTACGGGGACAGCACCCAAAAGCGCCGTGAGTGGGAGTTGGGCATAACCGGGGATCTTTGTGTGACCCAACTTGTCGAGCAGCTTGATCGAACCACCGGCACTATCGATGAGCCGGACGATTGGCAGCCGGTGCTGCATGGCGTAACGGTCGGAGAAAATCCATTTCTCGGCGATCGCGGCCTCGGACGAGCCACCGCGGATGGTGAAATCATCGGCCGCAGCCACCACGCGGCGGCCGGCGACCAGGCCGACACCGATCACTGCGTTGGACGGCGTGACTCCCGTAAGCTGACCGGCGTCGTCATGATCGGCCTTGCCCGACAACAGGCCCATTTCGCGAAATCGCCCATCGTCGAACAGCCCGTCAAGCCGGTCGCGTGCCGTACCCTTGCCCGCAGCATGCTGCCGGGCCACGGCGTCGCCCCCCCCCATGGCGCGGGCGGCCTGTCGGCGCGCCTCGAGTTCGCGCCGATCCGCGGCCCAAGGTTCGGGTTCGGGTTTGTCAGAAGTGTTGGAAGAACGGGCCATCACTCGGCACCATGCTCTTCGAGAAAGGACGCCCGCAGCCGGTCCTTAAGTACTTTGCCAGCCGCATTGCGCGGCAAGTCTTCCACCACTTGAACAAGCCTCGGGCATTTGTATCCGCTAATCAGGGTCTTGCAATGCGCGCGGATTGCTTCTGTTGTCGGCATCTCACCCGGCGCGGCAACGATAAAGGCGGCGACGCTTTCACCCCATTCCGCACTTGGCAGCCCGACAACCGCGCAATCATAAACCGCCGGGTTGCTTCGCAGCGCGTCTTCAACCTCAAGGGCGTAGACGTTGAACCCGCCGGAAATGATCATGTCCTTATTGCGCCCGACGATGTACAGATACCCATCGTCATCAATACGGCCCAGATCACCGGTGTAGTACCATCCCCCCCGGATCGTCTGTGCCTCAAGCTCGGGCCGGTTCCAGAACCGAACTTCGCCAATCCCATCGTGTGCGATGACGATTTCGCCAACCTCGCCCTTGGCGACCGGTTGATCATCGCTGCCATGCAGTGCAATCCCGACATTCGCAGCCGGTTTGCCACAGCTTTGTATGCGCGGCGACGGCATGCCTTTATCCAGGTGTTCGTGGGGGTAGAGGATGCTCAGCGGTTGAATCGCCTCGGTCATCCCGTATTGCTGTCGCAAAATTGGCCCGAAACGTTCCAGCGCCGCTTCGATCATCGCCGCGGGGGTCGAAGCCGTGCCATAGTTGAGCCGAACCAGCGACGACATGTCCGCCTTAGGGTCGGCGTCGAGCGCCTCGAGCAGACGCCGCAACATTGTCGGCACGACCAGCATCTGGGTTATTCGCTGTTCGGCAATTACATTCAGAGTTCGCTCAACGTCGAAGGATCCGGGTACCACGTTGCGCGCGCCCCGCAGGTAACTGGGCAGCAATTGAACGCCCGAAGCATGGGTCAGCGGACCAAGATGCAACGTGGCATCGGACACCCCCAGAGCGTATTCCATAGCCATGAAGTTATTGTTGAGCTGTGTCCGCAACCGGCCCCAGCTATAGACCACACCCTTGGGCTTGCCGGTGGTGCCCGAGGTATAGGCGATACGTTGAACGCCAGTCATGGGCACCGTGACAGCGGGCGCACGGTCCCGAGCGGCGTCGACCAGACTGGCATAAGACATCGGATCGCCGCTTTGATCACCGTAGCGGATTACCAGCAAGTCAGCACCGACGGCACGCTGGATTTCATCAGCGACAGCGAAGAAGGCTTCGGACACCACGAGCACACGAGCACCGCAATCATTCAAGATATCGAGTTGCTCGGGCAATGCATGGCGCGCATTGAGCGCCACATAGGCAAGTCCAGCCTTTTCGATCCCGAAAGGGCAGATCACCGCATGGGCCGAGTTCTCCATCAGCACGGCGACCCGAGTGCCGGTCGGCAAGCCGAGTCCGATTAGGGCATTGGCGAACCGGTTGCTGGCTACCTCGAGATCGATATAGCGCCAGTCTCGGTCAGGACAGGTGAGAGCGACGCGATCGCGAAACCGGTCGGCCGCCCAACTGAGAAGCCCGCCCGCAATCATACCTTTGGGGGCCGTGTCAAGAATTGTCATCGCCCTACCCGCCTTACTGCCAGCGCAAGAGATGTCGTTCCAACCAGCTCATCCCCATGGTCACGGCAAGGCCAATCAGCGCCAAGACAAGCAGCAGAGCCATGACCGCGCTGGTCTCGAAATTTGCCTGCAGAAAGCTCAGCGTTTGCCCTATCCCGTGTTCTGCGGCGATAAGTTCGGCCCCGATCACACCCAGCATCGAATAGACCAGGGCTAGACGCAGGCCGGAAAAGATCGACGGCACCGCCGAAGGCAACGTGATTGTGCGGAATATCCGACCCTTGGACACGCCCAGACTGCGCGCCAGGGTGACTATATCGCCGCTGACTGAACGTATCCCGGCCACGGTAGCCGCCAGGACCACAAAATACGATAGGCTGACCCCAACCGCGATTTTCGAGCCCAGCCCAAGGCCGAACCACAGCAGAAACAGCGGCGCAAGGGCGATCCGCGGAATGGCGTTTAAGAGCGTCAGATAGGGCGTGGCGAACCGTTCGGTCGCGGGCCAAGTGACGAACATCAGACCGGTCAGAATGGCCATGGTCGACCCCAGCACGAACGAGGCGAAGGTTCCAAACAGCGTATAGCCGATGTCTTTCCACAAACTGCGCTCGGTCACGAAACCTTCCCACAGGAAGCCAACCGCATCCGAGGGTTTGCCGATCATCAGCGGATCGACCCAGCGCAGCCGCGCCGAAGTCTCCCACAAGGCGATCAGGGCAGCGATGAACACCAAATGCGCCACTATCCAACCCATGGTCAGCGGTGGTGTCTTGTTGTGATCGTTCATGATTTCATCCCCGCTTCGAGGACTTCCCAGACCTCAGTGTAGATTTCGTGGAATTCGTGGCTTTTCTGCAGATCGCGCACCGAGCGCGGGCGGGGCAGGTCGATCTTGATATCCGCGACGATCCGTCCCGGGCGGGCGCTCATTACCATCACACGATCCGAAAGCGCCACGGCTTCACCGAGATCGTGGGTGATGAAGACAACGGTCTTTTGATGCTCGCGCCACAGGTCCAACAGCAAATCTTCAAGTTGAAGCTTGGTCTGGGCGTCAAGGGCGCCGAAAGGTTCGTCCATTAAAAGAACTGGCGAGTCGAGACAGAAGGTCCGGGCCAAGGCATTGCGCTGCCGCATGCCATGCGACAACGCTTTGGGGTACTGATCGGCAAAACCGTGGAGGCCGACCCGCTCCAGAAGGTGATGCGCCTTTTTCTCGCGCTCTTTGCCGGGCAACAGGCCGCGCGCCTCCATACCATACATCGCGTTGCCCAGTGTGGTGCGCCACGGCAGTAGGCAATCCCGCGCCAGCATATAGGCCACATCGGAGTTGCCCTCGCGGGCGGGTTTGCCCAGAACTTTGACCGTTCCCGTCTGCACTGGAAGCAACCCGGTCAGGAGGTTGAGCAACGTGGTCTTGCCGCAGCCAGATGGGCCGACCACCGACACAAATTCGCCCGGAGCGATATCGAAGCTGGCCTCTTTCAATCCAGTGATATCGCCGAAATGCACCGACACGTCACGCAGATGAATGGCGGCGTCAGCAGTCGCAGCGCCTGTGGTCATGGCCGCAGCCTGGGTCATGGAGGCCTCCAGTCCGGATGGTGTGAGAAGGGGAGCGGCGGCCTGTCGAGGCCGCCGCCGAGGGCAGCGATCAGTGCTGCGGCGCGTCTGGCATGATGATCTCGCTCAACTCGACCCGGCGCTTGGCACCATACAGAGGTTCGGCCAGATCCATCGCGCGCTCGGCCGCGGCCATGTCGATCGACGCCTTGTAGAAGGGGAGCATGTTCTTGATCGTCTGGGCCAGAATTTCATCGCTCTTGGGCAAATCAAATTTTACCGTTTCCGATACGATTGCGACGACCTCATCATAGTTTTCGGGGTTCTGGACAAAGTCACTTGCCGCGACGATCGCGTCGCGGAAGGCCGCGGCGACCTCGGCGTTGTCGTCAAGCCAGGACTTGCGCACAATGGCAGGGTTGGACGCGCCCCGATCGGCGATGAGCGGTGCCGGTTCGGTGGCAGAAACCCCAGCCCAAGCGACCTGGCACATCGCCAGGACTTCGCAAATCGCGCCCAGCGGTTCGATCGCCAGGACCGCATCAACCTGCCCGCCCGTCAGCGCCGGGATCGCAGTAGGAAGGCCGCCCACTGCAACAAACGTCACAGCGTCTTCTTCGAGGCCTGCGCTTTTGAGCATAAATTTCACAGCAAATTCGCCCGCAGTGCCGCGCGCCGACACGCCGACCTTTTTCCCTTCCAGTCGTTTCATGCGGGAGGTCAAATCATCGGCGCCCGACAGATCGATACTGTTGCCGATGGCCAGAATGCCGCCCGAGGTGCCGACGAGCAGCGAGATCGCCACGAAGTCAGCGCCTTTCGACACGGCCGCCGCCTGGGCACCGATCGGCACGGTGATCACATCGACACTGCCGGCCAATAAAGCCTGTGCCCCCAGGGCCGCCGATGGGATCACCACTGGTTCGCAGGTGATGCCTCGCTCGTCGCAGAAACCCTTTGAAATGGCGACCTTCAACAAAAGGTTGCCGACGCCCGGATACTCCTGAACCCGGATCGTTTGGTTTTCGGCTGCGGCCAGGGTGGCCGATGCGGCAAACACCGCCGCCAGTGCGGCCTTCTTGAAACTGAACATGTCACGCCTCCTCTGTGTTGGACAATGGTTCACTAGTGTCTTGGTCGAGTCACGGACCGCGGGCTCAGCGCGTTGCGGCTTGCGCGACCAATTGCTCTTCTTCCAGCCTGCACACCGCCTCGCGGCAGGATGCGTCGATCAGTCTCGCCGCAGATGCAATGGCGTCCTGACGGCGGTTGGTCTTCAGTGCTTCGAGCATTTCGCGCCAGAGCCGCGCCGATTCCTGGCGTCGTGCTTGCGAGGCCAGCCCAAGCTCGGTGTAGCGGCGGGTTTGACGGGACAACGACTGCAGGATTTCGGTCAGCTTGTCGTTGGTGCAGGCCACCAGAATGGCGCGCGAAATGCGGTAGCTGATTTCCGAGAACTGGGGCGCGTCCTCATTGGCTTCGACAATGCGCTCCATTTCCGACACTGCCCGCTCCATACGCTCCAGAACGCCGTTGCCGGTGATGTCGAGCCCGGACAGCATCAGGCCCATCAGCTCGCGCCGCAGTTCGAAAATGTCACTCACTTCCTTGACCGAAAGCTGTGTAACGCGTGCGCCCTTGTTGGGAGTGATCAGCACCACACTGTCGCGTTCCAGTATGCGCAGCGCCTCGCGCACGGGTGCGCGGCTCACGCCGAACTCATCGGCCAGGTGGTCTTCGCGAATGCGGTCGCCAGGCGCAAGCTCTCCGGACACGATCTTGGCAAAGACATTCTCGGCGATTTGTTCGGGCAAGGTTTGGAAGCGGGCGGTGCGCCCGGCACCCAGTCCGTTTTGGGCGTCAATGACCATGGTTCAATCCTCGTCTAAGATGGCTATTTCCTGACCCTCGCGGACAGATTCGTTTTCTGCCACCAGAATTTTGACGACGGTGCAGGCGTCTTCGACGACGACGTGAAGCTCCATTTTCATCGATTCGAGGATGAGCAGCGTATCGCCGTCATTGAGCCGATCGCCCGGTGCCGCCTCGATCTTCCACACGGTGCCGGTGGTTTCGGAAACTATCGCCCGTTCCGCCATGACGCTCTCCCTCGCAGTTGCCTCGACTCGGAGCCTTCGTAGCGAATTTTTATATTGTCGACAATTAAAAAGTTGATTATCGACAATTGTGTTGGAATCGACTAGCTTGTGGACAACTTGCGGCAAGCCCGCATTGGTGACTGTTGCAGGGGAGGAGCGCATGGCGCTTACGCACAAAGACGTTCGACACATTCTCGATTTGCTTGATCGCTGCGGGAATCTCGAAACGCTCGAGATCAAATCCGGCGAAGTTTCGATCAGCGCACGGCGGTCCGGCGCAGCTGTTGCAGCCGCAGGTGCCGCCGATGGTCAGCCCGAAGACGCAACGTCATCAAACGGTGCGTCTGCCAGGGCCACGGTCGTGACCGAAGCGCCAGACGGCGTGCATGCCGTGCGCGCCCCGATGAATGGGGTATTTTACGCGCGTCCCAGCCCAGAGGATCCGCCGTTTGTGAACGCCGGCGACGAAGTTACCAGCGATCAGCCGGTCTGCCTTGTTGAGGCGATGAAGCTGTTCAATTCGGTCGATGCGGGCGCAGTCGGCACGGTCCGCGACATTCTGGTCGAGAACGGCACCCAGGTTGAGCGCGACCAAATCCTCATTCTGATCGAACCCAAGGCGGGCTGACCGATGGATACCACCACCGCACTCCGCGATATCCGCCGCGTTTTCATCGCCAATCGGGGTGAGATCGCCCTACGTGTGATCCAGGCCTGTCATCGCCTTGGGATCGAAGCCGTTCTCGGGGTGTCGGAGGCCGACCAGCATACCGTGCCCGCAGAGGCGGCGGACCAGACGGTTTTGCTTGGCCCATCGCCTGCGCCGGAAAGCTATCTCCAGGCCGCCAAGATCGTGAACGCCGCCCTGCAAACCCGGTGTGACGCGGTGCATCCCGGCTATGGCTTCCTCTCGGAACGCGCGCATTTTGTACGTGCCTGCGAAGAAGCCGGATTGGCCTTTATCGGGCCTTCGGCCGAAGCGATCGAGATGATGGGCGACAAGATTTCAGCCGTTGCCATCGCCGAAAAGGCCGGGGTGCCACGCATTCCCGGGACAGGGGCGCTTACAGATGTCGGCCAGGCGCGCAAAGCAGCCGCCGAGATCGGCTATCCCGTGCTGATCAAGGCCAGCGCTGGTGGCGGTGGACGCGGTATGCGCGTCGCCCGCGATCCCGCTGATTTGGAAAAACAGATGGTGTCGGCTGCAAGCGAAGCGCAAGCCGCCTTTGGCGATCCGGCGATCTATCTGGAGAAATTCGTCGAACGCGCACGCCACGTGGAAATCCAGGTGCTAGCGGACGAGTTTGGCCATGTCATCCATCTGGGCGAGCGCGAATGTTCGACCCAGCGTCGGCATCAGAAGCTGATCGAAGAGGCGCCTTCCCCCGCGATCGACGCCGAAACCCGCGCCGCGATGGGCGAAGCGGCGGTCAACCTGGCGCGCCGTGCCGGATATGTTGGCGCGGGCACCGTGGAATTCGTGGTCGATGCCGATGACAGCCGCAAGTTCTGCTTTCTGGAAATGAACACCCGCATTCAGGTCGAGCACCCGATCACCGAGATGATCACCGGCATAGATCTGGTGGCCGAGCAGATTCGCATCGCCAGCGGCCTGCCGCTGTCCGTCACTCAGGACGACATCGCCCTGACTGGTCATGCCATCGAATGCCGGATCAACGCCGAGGACCCCGACAAGCAGTTCATGCCGCGCCCAGGCATCATCACCCGCTGGGACGCGCCCTCGGGTGAGGGCATCCGCTTTGACACCCATTGCAAGGCCGGGGCCGAAATCCCGCCCTATTACGACTCCCTGCTCGGCAAGCTGATCGTGCATGCTGCCGACCGGCCAACCGCGATTGCGCGGATGAGAGAGGCCTTGGGCAGATTTGTCGTCGAAGGTATCCCGACCACCGCGCCGTTTCATACACGCGTCCTGGCGCATGATGATTTCGCGGCGGGCCAGGTGACCACGCGCTGGGTGGAAGACGTTTTCCTGCCAGAGGAAAAGGCCGCGAAACGCGCTCGGGGCGAGGCGGAAAAGGCGGCTGCGGCTGCGGTGGCGGAGTGACAGCCATGCGGATTACCGATGTAAGCCTGACCGATGGGCAGTCCGCCACCTGGGGTGGCGCGATGACCGGTTCGATGTCCACTTGGATGGCGCCGCACATGGCGCGGACCGCAGTCGACAGTATCGAAATCACCTCGGTTCCCGTTATGCAGCAGGATGTTGCGCGGGGACATGATCCTTGGGAACGCATCCGCAGTTTTGCCGAAGCCGCACCAAACACCCGCCTGCGCGCAAGCCTGTCCCTGATCCCTGGTCACGGCGAACACGGCTGCGACGTGATCGGCCCTGACGTGGCAGAGGCATGGCTTGAGCAGGCTAAGTCCGCGGGTATTCTTGAAGTGCTGATCACCGACCCCCTGCCCGGCACGGACCGAAGCGCGCCTGTCGTCGCGGCAGCCAAGGCCATGGGCCTGCACGCTATTCTGGTGCTGCCTTTGCCCGAGGTGCAAGTAGAGGACGCCGCCCTGATCGCGCTCGCCAGCGGTTTCGCCAATGCCGCGCCGGACCGGGTCCAGCTGCGCGATGAGGCCGGTGTTCTGACCGATGAACGGCTGGCCAGGCTGATCGCCCCACTTCGGGCTGGGCTGGGCTGCATACCGCTCGATCTCCACACACGTTGCCAGACATCCTACGGCCCGCTTGTAGCGCTGGAAGCCGCGCGCCTGGGGCTCGACGGACTGGACCTGGCCTTGGCCCCGGTTGCCAATGGCGGTTCGGTTCCCGCGCTTGGCCGGTTCTTGAAAAGCCTCGCGACTCTGGGCATCGGCGATCATGTCGCAGCCGATTTCACCTCTGTAACCGACGCGTCGAACCGGCTGGCCGAACTGGCCGATTTCCACGATTGGGAGATCGGTCGCCCTTGGGCCTTCGGACTTGCCCCATATCGCCACAACCTTCCCGGTGATGTCGCCGCGCAGGCCATGGCAGCCCTGACCAAGGCGGGTTTGTCCCGTCGCATCAACGATCTTGCCGAGGAATGTGCCGCCATCCGTCGGGATATCGGCGGCC